>NZ_UHIL01000002.1:905894-1207858 GCF_900460535.1 Vibrio parahaemolyticus
GCGCATGGTTGAATATAAATTCTCATTACGAGAGAGAATAGCAATACGCATGGCAATTCCTTAGTAAGTCAGTACCAAATTAAAATTAAAATTAAAATATAAGTATAGAGTATAGAATGTAGTAGGCAGGTGATCATGGTATGACATAACCTACTTACTTCAACGATTTAGAAGTGTGGTTGAACAACCACGTCGTCAGAGGTGCGCACCTTAGGTTTTTTTGTTACAAGTTTAAAACGAAAAAAAGCATTCGTTACGACAAAAATTATTTGTCGATTTATCGCGCCTTACAGCGATTGTGTGTCAATAGTTTAGCGAAGAAAACCAGTGAAAAAATCATGGGCATTGAGTTTGAAATTCGCGCAAAAAACGCTCGGATTTACTTGCGCAAGGCCATGCATATTGGAGTTATTGGAACAAAAATCACAGCAGAAACGTTTTTTTAGCCGCTATAAATTTTACGAAACTTATACAAAAGGTGGTCTTAACCAATGCACCCCCACTTTCTTTACGAAAGACGCTTATTTCCCAATGATGCCTGATAACACCTCTTTTATTGTGGTATAGCGCAGCGGTAATGTGCGCCCCCGTTTTTTGACTAAATACAAATCTTCATAAACGGTTTGTTTTAGCTGCGCGACGTGCAATTCTTCTCTATTTGGAAAGCTTTCTACTGCACTTTGAGGCAACACCGTAAATCCCAATCCTTTGCTAACTGGCAATAATATTTGGCTTAATTGATTGACGAAGCCCGAAAGCGGCATGTCACTCATTTTTATCTCTTTTAATTGTGGCTCTGCACATTGGTCAAAAAACAACGTCATATAGTGCTCGGCATCGGGATGGCCAATAACACCGCATTTTTGCAAGATCTCAGGCGTTAAGGGCTCGGCTTTATATGCGTGGGGAAGGATCAAGCACAGCGCTTCTCGACCGATTCGTTCGCTTTGGAAGAGGCTTTTGTTTGGAGCGTCAGTCACGATGCCGATATCAATACGGCCTTCAGAGATACCATTAAGAATAGATTGGTTTGGCGCGGCTTCTAAGTGGATGGACAAACTAGGATATTGCGTTTGTTGTTCTAATAGCGGGCCGTAAAGCATGAGCGCCAACGCACCGGAACAAGCGAGTTTACAATGGCCAGAATAGGCATCATCAAAGCTGAGTTCTTCTAGTAAGCTTTTTTCGCGTTCCTCTAGCTCCAGCGCATAGGCGTAAACCATACGACCTTGTTCGGTGAGCTCGAAACTTTTGTTCTCACGTTTGATCAGGGCATGCTGACAACTTTGCTCTAACTTCTTGATGTGTTGGCTAACACCGGGTTGAGTCATGTAGAGCTTTTCTGCGGTTTGCGTAAAGTGGCCGACTTCGACCAGAGTCTTAAACGTGTGTAACCAAACGGGATTAAGCATAGTGCGTGATGTGCTGTGGGCTTGCTAAGAGACGTTGAGAAAATAATAGCATGGCACTGCCCGAAATAAATCGGCTGAAGTGAATTGGGGTGGTTCGCGAATGGTAAATAGCAAACAAAATAAAACCCCGCCTGGTTTCCCAGACGGGGCTTATTCTCTTTCGCAGCAATCCAGCTACTAATAGGTGCTCCCTGCATCTATCCTTGATTGTGGCTAAGTCCTTTAACCGAGTTCCTTGTTCATCGCCTTCCTAGCGGTGTCCATTCTTGCCTATCATCCTGACGGGCGAACTCTATCCTAGAGCTTAACTACATCCTTGCTGATAACTCATCCTAAGCTACCAAATCTTCATCCTGAAGATACCTAGTCCATTAGGCTTTTTTCCTGTTCCCGCCAACATCCTGTCGACACAATCAGTATTGATGTTTTGCTGATTACTCTCAATCAGCTAGGTAAAAAAACTTTGGCAGCGAATATTATGAAAAATACTATAAGTTTTAATTTTCAATTGGTTATATACATTTTTTGATTTTATCTTAGTCAAAAATGGTCGTTTTGCTTACATCGCTTGTGAGAGATCTCGCACAAGGTGTCGAGCAAATGTCCGAATTGGCGTCGTTTTCATCTTGTTTAAGAATTTGCTCAAGATCACAACTCGATTTGTAGCCATAAAATTTGGCGATGGTGTTAGGTGAGATTTCCATTTCTCTGATAGCGAATTTTGCCCATTCATCGCGTGTCTTGTGCAGGATTTGGCGTAGCTTGATAGTGAAGTGGCTCATAAAAGCTTCCTTAGTTATCTTGTCTTTACGAGGCAAGAATAAGGAGAGGGACAACACCAAGTTGATAGTATGCCGTTTAATATCAATACTATTTCGGCGTGATGAAGATTATGCCGGCAATACTGATATTATTTGAGCGTGAAACAATACTATCTTGTGGAGTAGCCAATGGCGCACATCGAAAAAGTACCGCAGAGACCAGGTTTTTCTTGGCGCTATCGTCGCATTGATGAGGTAGAGAAAGAGTACGACCTCCATTTTCACGATGATGTGTTTGAGTTGGTCATCCATCGACACTTCACTGGCAGTTTGCATATTGGTCATCACGAATTAGAAGTGACTCACAACCAAATGCTATTGATCGCGCCTGGTGTGCCTCATTCAATTCACTCCACATTGGTCGAAAGCAAGTGCGAGACTCATGTGATTTGGTTTAAGCGTGAGTGGATTGCCAATTTGATGTTCTATTGCGCAGAGCTTAGAAAGCTTGACCCGCTTTTAAAGGCGGCCAATAAAGGTGTGGTGTTTTCTGAACGGACAGCTCAGCACGTTGTGGATCTTCTGCATGAGCTCATGACGTTTCCTGCAATGGAGCAACTATCGAGATTTCTCCATGTTTTGTCTCTGATTGCTCACGATGAAGGAGCGAAAACACTGATGACTCACTCGTACTTATCGATGAGTGAACACGAGCTACAGGAAAGAGAGCGCGTGGCAAGTGTTAACGCGTATCTCGAACAGCACTTTGCAACTAAGGTGACACTCGCAGACTTGGCGAACTACTTATCGCTGAGTGAAAGTGCGGTCACAAGATTGTTTCAAAAGCACTTTAAAGAGCCGTTTAGCCAACGTCTAATGAAATTGCGGATCAATCATGCCGCAGATTTGCTGCAATCTACGTCGTTGCCGATTGGGATTGTGTTTGAGCGAGTCGGATATCGTAATCAAGCTCTGTTTAATCGCCATTTTAAAACGTACAAAGGACTTACACCACGCGAGTACCGCCAGCATTATCAGCAGCGAATTCAGCCTTAATGGGAATGGTATGCAACTGCCAGTCAGAACGTGAAAAGAGTTACTCGACGGAAATTGATATGCAATTGGTATATTACTTGCAAAGTTTTTCAGGAATCATTATTAAGATTCAATGACAGTTAATTTAGGGAACTTGATTGCCATTTTTCTGTCATATCTCGTGAGTAATTTGACCGTGTCAGGAAGGTAATAATCGGTTTTAGGTGTCAAAAATGGCTGCAATAGAACCGTTTTTATCATTATGTTGTGAAATGAGTCACGGTTAAATAATTGGTTCCCTTATAGATTGAAGGGGATAAAAAACCTTAGACAATAAGCTCATAAAGAGCGTTACTTATAGAAGATGAGGGAGATTACTATGAAAAAAATGAGAAGAGCTCAGCTACATCGTGTTCGCATCCAGTACTGGAAAGATACGAAAGAAGCAACAGCTAAGAAATCATAGTTAACCATACTCGAAGTCCTTGAGCTGGCAATAGAATTCAAACGTTCTCTACGCATTGCCAGCTCCAAACACCACCAACACTTCAAATCTAATTTTAAATTCAGTTTCATCACCCATAAAAAAAGCCAGTCCGAAGACCAGCTTTCTCTAACGTATTTGCTTGCCTGCTATTACAGGTAGTTTGCGTCAAGCAAGTCGCCAGCTTTCGCGCTTTTCACTTCTGGACGAGCTTCTAACCAAGCAACGACTTGTGCTTTTTGCTCTTCTGTCGCGCTACCGTAACGTTCTGTAGAACATAGGAAGCCTTCAAATAGCTCCAGACCGCCGCCGCCAAAGCATAGACCTAGAGTATCAATGTAGTCGATAAAGTCATCAACGAATGCATCGTAACGGTCGAAGTCGTTGATGTCTGTTTCACAGCTGATCTCGAAACCTAGGATTGCGAACTCACCTAAGAACAGCTTTTTACGGATACGACGGTTCTTGTTATCGATTTTGTCTAATTTCATGATTCTCTCTCGTAGATGATTTGAGTACGTACACCTTATACCTTCTATCAGACTTTAGCCCAAGAAAAATCAGAATGAAGCGATACAGTTGGCGATTATGTAATCAAACCTAAGGATAGGTTGGCGTTGTTCACGATTTTTGAGCTTTGGAGTGTTGCATTGCTCGCTATGGGAAGTGAGAGAGGAGGAATATATGAAGAGTCGATAGGGATACGGAGTTGCCGCGTCTCGTTTATTGAGTGATCACATCATTGAAATACAAGTTTCATATAGATTGAGCATTTCTGTCATTTTTCTTCTCCAAACTTCTTGCCGTTCAACAATTTATTCACTAACTATAAGATCGGGAAAGTAAAAATGAGCAAGGAAACCTTCGACGCAACGCGTTATAACCAAAGCGATAACAAGCCTTTTGAAGAAGTACTAGAAGCGAGTCTATCTCGTCGTAGCATCTTAAAAGGTGGCCTTGGTATCAGCGCAATGACTGCGTTTGGTGCTTTTGGATTGGCGGGCTGTAACTCTTCGAGCTCTGGCACGTCGGCAAGTAACGGTTCTGGCGTTTCGAAAGCGGTACTTAACTTTGACTCAATTCCTGGCTCGTTGACTGATGCCGTTTCTATTCCACAGGGTTATACCGCTCAGGTACTGGTACCTTGGGGTACACCGCTGAATGCTCAAGGCAGCGCGTGGAAAAATGATGGCAGCAATACCAGCTCAGACCAACTTAACGCGTTGGGCATGCACCATGATGGCATGCACTTTTTCCCATTAAATGACAGTACGACCGACGGCCTGCTTTGCATCAACCATGAATACATTGATACATCAGCACTGCATCCAAACGGTCCAACAGTTGCGAATGGCGTTCGCACAATAGTTGATGAAGTTCGCAAAGAGATTAACGCTCACGGCGTTTCCGTTGTTCGTATTCAGCTAAAAGACAATATGTGGAAATTGGTGGATACCGATCCGCTTAACCGCCGATACACTGGTGCGACAGTGATGGATTTATCTGGCCCAGTCGCTCACACGGCGCTTACTGTGACGCGTTTTTCGCCTGATGGCAGCCAAGCTCGTGGTACGTTAAACAACTGTGGCAACGGCTATACGCCGTGGGGCACTTACCTCACGTGTGAAGAGAACTGGCCCGGTTACTTCGTTAATACGGGGACTCGCACAGAAGAACAAGATCGTATTGGTGTGGATGATAAGAGCACGCGCTACTTGTGGGAAACATTGGCAGGTAACGCAGAAGAGCGTTTAGATGAGTTCACGCGTTTTAATGTTGCACCAACAGGCACCAGCTCTGCAGACGATTACCGTAACGAAGCGAACGGCCATGGCTACATTGTAGAAATTGACCCATATACCCAAAACTCTCGTGCGAAAAAACGTACCGCGCTTGGTCGCTTCCGCCACGAAGGTTGTGCTTTCGGTAAGCTAGAAGAAGGCAAACCCGTAGTATTTTACTCAGGTCATGATTCTCGTTTTGAATACCTTTATAAGTTCGAATCTACAGCGACTTGGGATCCTGCTGATGCAAATCCTGCGAATCGCTTGGCGACGGGCGACAAGTACATGGACGAAGGCACACTTTACGTTGCGCGTTTCAATGAAGACAGCACAGGTACTTGGTTGCCGCTAACGCTTGATAGTGTGACGACATCTGGTGGTACGCTTGCTGATCATTTTAACTCGTTAGCGGAAGTTATCATTAATACGGCTGGCGCGGCTGACCTTGTTGGCGCAACGCCAATGGATCGTCCTGAATGGTGCTCGGTTGACCCGTTCACGGGCTCTGTATACCTCACGCTAACCAATAACACGCGCCGCACAGACGAAACGAATCCAGCAAACCCACGCTTAAACAACAAGTTTGGTCACGTTATTCGTTGGGATGAAGGCAATTCTGCGACAGACTTTACTTGGGATATCTTTGTTTTTGGTTCGCCTGCAAATGGTGATGCAGACACAAACCGTTCTGGCTTGAATGAGCTTAACCAGTTTGCAAGTCCAGATGGCTTGGCATTTGATGGTCGCGGCATTCTTTGGATTCAAACTGATAACGGCGCAGATGAAGTCACGTCTTACACCAACGACCAAATGTTGGCGGTTGTACCATCTAAACTCACGAATGAAAATGGCGCTCAAGCAGTGATCGGAGCAGACAACCAAGCAGAGCTGAAACGCTTCTTTGTTGGTCCAAACGGTTGCGAAGTGACAGGCTTTACCATTAGCCCAGATTACAAATCGCTATTTGTTAACATTCAACACCCTGGTAACTGGCCATACAGTGATGATGCCGCGCAAGAAACTCCGGCTGGAACTACAGTTCGTCCTCGTGCTGCAACCGTTGTGATTCGTCGTGAAGATGGTGGCGAAATAGCGGTTTAATCTCATAGTGTATTAAGACCTTAAAACTCAAGCCCTGCAATTGCAGGGCTTGATGTTTAGGCTTATGTCTCGCTGTCATTCACATATGTGCGTTAGCGTTTTAACGAACCACCTGCGGTACGAATCACATCCTGATACCAGTAGAAGCTCTTTTTGCGTTTACGTTCTAAAGTGCCTTGTCCATCATCGTGACGATCAACGTAGATATATCCGTAACGTTTGCTCATTTCTGCCGTTGAGTTGGCTACTAAATCAATCGGCCCCCAACTGGTGAAACCCATTAATTCCACGCCATCAAGAATGGCTTCGTGCGCTTGCACTAGGTGATCGTTGAGGTAGGCAATGCGGTAGTCATCTTGAATTTCGCCATTTTCGTCAAATTCATCTCTCGCTCCCAAACCATTTTCCACGATAAAGAGCGGCTTTTGGTAGCGATCGTGCAAGAAGTTCAGCAAAATACGCAGACCTTTGGGATCGATCAACCAGCCCCATTGGCTCTTTTCCAAATATGGGTTCGGCACGCTCTCAACAATATTGCCGACTTCCTTTTGTTTCGGATCCGCGCTCGCACAGCCACTGGCGTAGTAGCTAAAGGAGATAAAGTCGACACTGGCCGAGGCGATGTCTTCTAAATCGCCGTCTTCCATCTGGATCTCGATGCCATTTTCACGGAAATAGCGCTTCATATAACCAGGATACTGACCACGAGTTTGCACATCACCGAAGAACAACCACTTGTTGTTTTCATGCATGGCGGCTAACACATCATCAGGGTTACAAGTGTATGGGTAGTTCATGGCACCCAGTAACATGTTGCCGATTTTGCCATTCGGTACAATTTTCTGGCACAGCTTCACTGCTTTAGCATTCGCCACCAATTGATGGTGAATCGCTTGGTAAATCTGTTGCTCTGTTGCGTCTTCTGGCAAACCAACCCCAGTAAATGGTGCATGCAGAGACATGTTGATTTCGTTGAAGGTAAGCCACAGTTTGACCTTATCTTTGTAGCGTTCTAACACGGTTTTAGCGTAACGCTCGAAAAACTCGATCACTCGACGATCGCCCCAACCACCATAATTCTCAACCAAGGCGTAAGGCATCTCGTAATGAGAAAGCGTCACAAATGGTTGCATGTCGTGTTTGGCTAGCTCATCAAAAATGTTGTCGTAAAACGCCAGTCCTTCTTCGTTTGGCTCCAGTTCATCGCCATTAGGAAAAATACGACTCCAAGCGATGGACAAGCGCAGGCAGGTGAATCCCATCTCTTTAAACAGGGCAATATCTTCTGGATAGCGATTGTAGAAATCGATCGCAAGATCTTTGATACCTGGTGTTCGTTCTTCACGCGTTTGATGCGGGCTCAGAATACCGTTTGGCAACATATCTGATGTTGATAAACCTTTACCCCCAAGGTTGTATGCCCCCTCTACTTGGTTTGCAGCAATGGCACCACCCCAAAGGAAGTTATCTGGAAACTTAATCATGTTTCTCACTCTTTTATCATTAGAAAATTGCAGTTACTTGGATTTTTCTTTGCTTGAGAATAGTGCAGGTCACATCACGATTCTTGTAGCCAGATCGACTTTCTGAAGGGCGATTTGTTCGGTTTTAGAAAAGACGCCAACCGAAGCCAGATCCGATAGCCGCTTGGGGGTTGAGTTGCGAGTATCACTGCTGATTTTTGAATAAATATCTGTGTAAGTCACTTTTAGTTGGCTCAATCAATCGTATTGGCGAGCTGAAATCGCAAGATGAACGACATACCGGAACCAGGATTGCGTTGTGCTGTGACTTGCCCATTCATGTCTCGCATGTTGTTCGCGGTGATTGACAGTCCTAAACCCAAGCCCTCTCCGATTTTTTTGCTGGTTTGAAATGGCTCGAAAATGGTGTCGAGTTGTTCTAGTGCCACGCCACAACCGTTGTCACTGACCACCACTTCAACGTGGTTGTTAGTTGGTGTTACAACGATTGAAAGTTGGGGATTGTCCCTAGATTGCATTGCATCAAGCGCATTGGATATCAGGTTGCCAAGCACTTGTTGTAAGCGTTGTTCTTCCCCCTGAATTTGCGGTAGATCGCTAGGTATTCGCACGCGAACATCCACATTCGCTAGCTGAGATTGATAGACACGCAGCGTCTCTTCCAACGCGCTGGTTAACGCTAGTGCTTGTAGCTTTTCAGGTTTGTTGTACGCGAATGTTTTGAGCTGGCTCGTCATGCTTGCCATGCGGTCAATCAGCTTTTGCACGAGCACATTATTGGCCTTCATCATGGCGGTTTCGCCGCGTTCTGCTAATAACTCGTTGGTGGTGAGAAGGGTGCGCAATCCGGTAAGAGGTTGATTCAACTCGTGGGTAATCGCGCTCGACATGCGGCCCAACGCCGCCATTTTGCTCGACTCAATCAACTGCTCCTGAGCTTGACGTAGCGCTTGCGTGCGCTCTTCTACGCGCTGCGCTAGCTCTTGGTTGATGAGTTGTAGCGATTGTTCAGCCTTTTTGCGTTTACTGATATCGATGAGGGTGGCAAGAAAATACAGCTCTCCGTGCCAAGGAAAGGTCGTTAATGAGAACAGCACCGGGAAAACGCTCCCATCACTTCGCCTTGCCATCGTTTCAACGGCACTGATTTCTGCCAGCTCCTTATGTTTTGGTAGATCTCTGAGCAGTGTGAGCGTGGTTGAGTTGGGATTACCTGCATCAAACAACTCCCAAGCAAAAGTTTGACGATTGACGTTTTCTGGCAAACAAAACAGCCGCTTAGCCATTGGATTGAGATCGAATAGCTGTCCTTGCTCATTGATCAACAGTAACCCAACGTGAGTTTTGTTGATCATCTGCTTAAGTCGCCTTTGGGATTCCTCCAGTAGAGCCTGAATACGCTGTTGGTTCTGGTTTTTCTGGTGCCGTTGTAAACCGATGATGACCAACAAAATCATCAATAACAGCAGTGCAGCGACACTCCAAGCAATGACATTAATGGCTTGTTGAACTGGCTTGGTCGGGATGAGATAGCTGACATACCAATTGAGGTCATCCAATTTAACGGTATGGGCAAAATAGCGTTGTTGTTCCAGTGTCCAAAAATGGATCACGGTGTTGTCGTAGAGCTTTTGTGTTTCCTCATCTACTGCATGGTTTGGCTCATTGAACCAGTCCGCGTTGTAAGTGGTACTGCTCGACAGGAAGAAACGCTGATGGCGGTTTTGCAGTGTAATAATGTCTTGGCTGGTGATGGTTTGTTCCGTCAGAAGGCTCAAGTTAATTTGTACGACGACAATACCCGCGATGTTGAGGCCATCAAAAATCGGTGCCGATAAATAATACAGAGGGCTCGAGCCTTTGGTTTTATTTACCAGAGAGACGCCTTCACCTTGGCGATGAATCTGTTCAACAATGGCACGTCGATCTGAACGGCTAAATCGTTCATCGATGAGGCTGGAAACCAACACTTCACCAGAGGTGGAGAGGATCAACCAACCTTCGGTATTCGCGGCTTTGTCGAGTTGGGTTAACTGGGCTTGCAGCGGTTCATAGTAAGTCAAATTGCCTTTCACAAACGCAATAGTTTCGGGATTGTTGGTGACTAAATAAGGCAGGTGATAAAAGCGTTTCAGTGCTCGGCGGACTTCGCCGATGTAATCCAGTAGTTTTTGTTGCGCTTCGGTTTGCGTTTGTGCGCTGAGCAATTGGTGGGCGATTTCACGACTAGCACTGTAAGAAAATAGCACCATCGCGCTTGCAAAAATCACAAGCAACCACGTTTTCCCTTTTCCGCTGAGCGTCATACCGACTCCATCCAAGTACTCGTTTTCTTAAGATAAGTTATTGATTTTCAGTTCTGCCTCATCTTGATTGATGACCCAATCCACATGCAGGTTTGCCGATTTAGATTTTTCCTGTGCGGTTCACAGCGATTACTTATCCAGATTGAGACAGAGTGCGCCTAACTGATTGGATGTTAAAGAGTTGTAATTAAGAAGTGAGATCTAGCTCCTTTTCTCCCTCGTGGTTTTTGCTACCGTTACGAAAGACGTTTTAAACAGGCAGTAATTCATGGCTTTTGAAAGCACCCCCAACATCGCACTTATTGAAGATGATGACATTGTTCGTCAGGCAACTAGCCAATGGCTGCAACTGGCCGGATTTAACGTTGAGGCATTCAGTACCGGTGACGCTGGAAAGGCGGCGATACTAAGTCAAGACTTTGATGCTGTTGTCAGCGATGTTCGCTTGCCTGATAGCGATGGCCTATCGATTTTAGAAAGCCTTATTGACCATCATATCCAAGCGCCCGTTATCCTGATCACCGGACATGGGGATGTGGATATGGCAGTGAGTGCGTTGCAAAAGGGCGCATTTGACTTTATTGAGAAACCATTTCAGCCAGAGCGACTCTCGCAACGTGTGACGGAAGCGGTCGAGACTTATCGAGCGCAGACGTCAACGCAAGATCGTCAAGAATATCTCGCGAGCGTAAGTGGGCTCGAGGAAGTGCTGATTGGCCGAAGCCGGGTCATGCAGCAATTGCGTGAACAAGTTGCAAAGTTAGCGCGTATTGATACCAACGTCATTATTTATGGTGAAACGGGCTGTGGCAAAGAGCTAGTTGCCACCAGTCTGCATAAAGAAAGCCAACGCAAATCACATCGTTTTGTGCCAATAAACTGTGGCGCGATTCCCGAAAATCTGTTCGAAAGTGAGCTGTTTGGTCACGAGCCCGGCGCTTTTACTGGAGCAAGTAAACGACGGATTGGCAAACTCGAATACGCCGACAAAGGCACGCTGTTTTTTGATGAAATCGAGAGTATGCCGCTTTCAATGCAAGTGAAAGTGCTGCGCTCATTGCAAGAACATACTGTCGAGCGAGTTGGTGGTAACCAGCAGATCAATGTGGATTTGCGAGTGATCGCTGCCGCGAAAGAAGATCTCAACGATCATGAAGAGTTCCGTCAAGATTTGTATTATCGACTTAATGTTGCACAGATCTACTTACCGCCGCTTAGGGAGCGAGAAGAAGACGCGTTGATTCTGTTTGAGCACTTTGCATTGCAAACAAATCCAGACAGTCGACCGTTGAGTGATGCCGACAGAAATGCCGTGCTTTCTTACGCTTGGCCAGGAAATGTGCGCGAATTACGTAACGTTGCAATGCGTTTCGCGCTGGATGATACGGTTTCTGTGATGGAAATTCTTTCTAGCCGCCCGTCGTCAACTACGGAAGATACTCAAGCGGGTGTGCCACTGATGATTCAGCTGCACAACTTTGAGCGCAAAGTGTTGCATGATTCCTTAGTGAGGCACCAAGGACGGATTAATGAAGTGATGCAAGAGCTCGATTTACCACGCCGCACCTTAAATCAGAAAATGCAAAAATTTGGTCTGAATCGCTCCGATTACACCGATTCGTGAATGGAATAATAGGAGCGATGTCGTTTTACCTTTTTGTTATGCGCTTTTGGTCGGTGTTTGGATGAACTTACCACCCACCTCGCTTTCATCTTGGAATGTCGTGACTTGATTTCGCCCGGTGTGCTTCGAACAATACAGTGCTTCGTCGGCTCGGGTGAGTGCGTCTTGCAAGCGGTCATTGGGCATTAACTCGCTGATGCCGAAGCTCATCGTGACTTGGTTTTTAAAAGCAAGCAGCGACGTTTCACGTTCAATGCTGCGACGTACTAACTCGGAATAGGCTTTCGCGTTTTCGGCATTGGCAAGCAACACAATCATAAACTCGTCACCACCAAAGCGAACGGTACATGCTGACTCTGGTAACGTTTGTTTAAAAATAGTGGCGATGGTTGCCATGACTGAGTCGCCAGTTGTGTGCCCGTATTGGTCATTAATGGTTTTAAAATCGTCCACGTCAGTCATAACGATGCTGATTGGCGTATTTTTTTCGCGTGCTTGATTCACAAGGTTAGGCACAATGACTTCCATTGCACGTCGATTGTATAACCCAGTTAATGCATCCAAATGAGAAAGATCGTTGATGGATTTCACCAATCTTGCGTTGATCAACCACAACATACTAAAACTCAAAGCAACAATGAGGCAGATACTAAATAGAAACGTCAGCTGGTGGATGATACCTGCATTCATAAAACTGGTGACTTCTGGTGCCCAAATGCTCCAAACGGTTCTGCCCGCCATAAAAGCACTAAACCCAAAGAAGGCGTACGCCATCACTTGAACGGGCAGTTTTAGATCGTCTCTTTTTCCCTTGAACATCGCAACGCCACTGCAGAAGGTGACTAAGCTCAAGTAGATACTAAGAAAAATGATTCGGCTACGAATAGATGGCGAATAAAAGGTGAAGTAATAAAAAAGGCCACTGAATACCGGTACCAGAAACGTGAGTACATGAGCGCACTTGAGGGGGAATTTACGGAAAATGCTTACGCCATATAACGTGAGCAAAAAGCCGATGATAATGATGGTATTGGAAAGAATGATCGTCAGCCAATCTGGGGCTGAGTCACGAAATCCCAATAAAAAAGGGCCTAAGCCAATAAACAGCAGAGAAACGGCGAACGTTTTTAATCCTTTAATTTTGCTCTGAGTATATTGATAGCAAAGCAGGCTAATAGCATAGATACAAGAAAACAAAATGATAATAAAGTTGAGGGTTCTTATATCTAAATAGTGACTCTCCATATGTGCTCCACAGCGAACCATTACTCGGGCAACTCCTTTGCCCGTCATCAATAAACGTCCAGTATGTTAGCGTAATTATAGAATGATGTCTTAAGTTAAGCGGCTATTCGTTGACCAGCTCGAATTCTTTGATTTCTTCTGCTTTTTTAGTGAACAAAAGTCCGATCGTTGCCATGATGACACTAGGTACAATCCAGCTCGCGAACTCATTATACAAAGGCATGTTGTGGCTCATCCATTGGTCTGCAGCTTCTGGCATGTAGCCCAAAATGTGCAGAGCATCGACACAACCAAATGCTAGTGCGGTGAACGCGGTAAGCATCAACATGAACTGAGACATTTTGTTGCGAACGGGTGCCATCATCATCAAAGCAATCGCCACAGGATGAAGTGCCACAACCGCAGGTAAAGTGATTGCCAATAGCTGCTCTAAACCGATGTTGGCGATAAAGCCTGACAGTACCATGGTGATGACGACACAGATTTTGTAGTTCACTTTGCTAAAGGTGTTGTCATAGAACTCGCTGCCTGCGGTTGTTACGCCAATCGCTGTGGTTAAACAGGCTAATACCATGACTGCACCCAACAATACAGAGCCAAACGCACCAAAGTGGTTGAAGGTGAACGCCGTTAAAATATCGCCACCATTGCTAAACTCTGAACCTAAGTAAGAGCTAGTGGAACCGATGTAAGACAACGAAATGTAAACAAACGCCATCGCGACAGCGTACATTAAGGCTGCAATTAGAGTGTATTTCGCCGTTGCTCTCGGGCAGTCCACTCCCATGCTGCGGATGGCACGGAAAATGATCCAACCAAAGCCAATTGAGCCCAACGCATCCATCGTCATGTACCCTTGCGTCAAACCTTCTGCAAACGCACCACTCACGTATGGGCCACTGGCTTGTGTCAACTCACCTGTTGGGTAAATCAAGGCAGTGACAGACATGATGATCAAAATCGCCATTAACGCCGGTGTTAGGATTTTGCCTAAGTTATCAACCAACTTTCCTGGGTAAAGCGCAAACCAAATGGTTGCTACACAAAAGGCAATCGTAAACGGCACTAATGCCGCCTCACCAAAGATTGGGGCGAAGCTAAATTGATAGGCGACGGTAATGGCTCGCGGAATCACAAATGCTGGCCCGATGACGATGAAGACCATTACCCAAAAACTGGTTGCTAGCGGTTTTGGTAGCGCAGCGGTTAGCTTGTCTGAGCCATTAACTATCGCCACCATTACCAGTGCTAAAGCAGGTAGACCCACGCCAGTTAAAAGGAATCCAGACATTCCACTCAAAAAGTTTTCACCCGCTTGGTAACCCAAAAATGGAGGGAAGATAAGGTTACCTGCGCCCAAATACATGGCGAAAGTCATAAAGCCTAAGGCGGCGATATTGCGTGCGCTTAACATTGTTATTCCTCTTACACGTTTCGCTTGGAAGAAACTGAAAGGAATGGGAGAGAGTATGTGGTTGTTCCCGTCAGCTTCTTCTCAAGCTGACAGAAATTTTAGATGTAGCCTGTCAGCTCTGAATCAGTTCCAGAGAGAGCAGGAGGATCGCTGCAGCAACGCCGGATGGGCGTTTTAATGCGAATGAAGATTGCGCAGTTGCTGACATGAGAGATCCTTAATGACGAAAAAATACCAAGGAATACGTTTGCCTTGGTGTTCGTTTACCCTAACGAACTTAATGGGATCGGCACAACCCCAAAGGAGAAAATAAGTCGATATGGTTAATCTTTATCTTTAAGTTAGTGGTTTAAACTGGAATTTAAATCTTAAAATGGAATAAATAACTTTTCAGTTTGTTAACATGACCGTTTTTGTTGGAATTTTGTTCATCATTTGGAGTTTTTATCTAAGCTGTATTGCTCAATAAGTGAACGCTAATTTATGGTGGTGCTCGACTTGATATGAACTAGATACGTTTTTAGACCTATTTCGCTAAGAGATGTTGCGTTGGGACACTCCGCGACAGAGTTGAATGCTTGTTTGTTATCGGCAAAAACTTGCTCATGGCTAAAAAGGGCAAATCTTTTGTATCGATCACAATTCATTAACGTTTTGCGAGGTTGTACCGCTTAGTCTCATTCTATCGTCGGCAATATCTTGCTTATTGCTTTACAGGTAAATGAGCGAGTTTTTGCTCATTTTTGGCTGGGATATTATATTTATTAAATAAAAACAATGAGTTGAAAATTGGCATTTAAGTTGCTCTTAGCGTTTTGTTGTTAATAAAGATTTAACATGATGTAAATCCATAATCGTGAAACGACTACACGGAGAGTAATAATGAAAATGAATAAGCTCGTAAAAGCACTGGCTATTGCTGTGACATCTTTTGGTATCGCGACAAATGCAGCGGCCGAAGAGCGCAGCTACATCCTTGCGACCGCTTCTACTGGTGGCACTTACTACCCAGTTGGGGTAGCTTTGGCGACATTAAGTAAAGTGAAACTCGCACCAAAGCACCACTTCTCCCTTTCTGCTATCAGCTCTGCTGGCTCTGGTGAAAACGTCAAACTATTGAATGAAAACGAAGCGCAATTTGCGATTTTGCAAGGTTTGTACGGTGCGTGGGCTTGGTCGGGGGAAGGTCCTTATGAGAAAAGCGGTCGCCAAGAAAAGCTGCGTTCAGTCTCAATGTTATGGCAAAACGTTGAACACTTCATTGTTCGTAGCGATTTAGCAAAAACCGGTACGGTTAGTGATCTGAAAAACCTCGAAGGGAAAAAGTTCTCTATCGGTAAAAAGAACTCCGGTACTGAGAACTCAGGCCGTCAGATCATGAAAGGCCTGAGTGTTGACCCAGATAAGTTCAACCTTGCCTTTATGGGGTACGGCGGCAGTGCAAGTGCGCTACAAAATGGCACCATCGATGGTATGAATACGCCAGCAGGTGTTCCTGTTGGGGCGGTGACGCAAGCATTTGCGGCGCTAGGCAAAGATATCTCGATACTTTCGTTCACTGACGAGCAAATCAAGCAAGCCAACGGCAACTACAAGTTGTGGACCAAGTACGACATTCCTGCCAACACTTACCCAGGTTTAGATAAACCAATCACGACGATTGCTCAGCCCAACTTCCTTGCGGTTCGAGACGATATCTCGGAAGAGGACGTTTACCAACTGACCAAAGCCATTTACGAGAACCTTCCGTTCTTACAAGGCATCCACAAAGCAACCAAAGCGATGGCGATCGAAAAAGCGATTTCGGGGCTTCCTTTACCGCTGCATCCGGGTGCGGTTCGTTACTACAAAGAAATGGGAATCGAAATCCCATCTGAACTGATGGCGCAATAACGCCAACTTCGCCCCGAGTGCATCTCGGGGCCTTTATTTTGTTTTGAACATTGAAAAAGCCGTTAGAGCTTGGAGTAGGATATGAGCGACTCTATGGAAAAGGAATTGCAGAAATTTGAGCTGCCCACGCGCACCGATTTCCCGTGGGTAACCACCACCATCACGGTGTTCGGCGTGGTACTTTCTGCATTGCATATTTGGTTTAACACCTTATCGACGTTACCGGAACTCTGGATATCCGCGACGCACTTTGCTGGCTTTGCGGTAATTTGTGCACTTTGGTATCCGGCTCATATCTCTTTGAAGCAGAGCAAAATGGCTCTTGCGGTCGATGTGCTTATCGCAGCAGGAGCTATCGCCTGTTTGCTTTACATTCCTTATGCCGAAGATGCGTTGTATGAACGTGGTGTTAAGTTTGTCACTAGCGACTGGGTCTTTGCCATTATGGCGATATTGATCGTCATCGAACTGATTCGCCGCACCATGGGGTGGTTTATTCCTGTGTTGATTGTGATCTGTTTGAGCTACGTTGTTCTGTGGGGAAAATGGGCGACGGGTATTTTTCATTTTCCGGGGTTGAGCATGGAAACCCTGCTTTACCGTAGTTTTTACTCTTCTGAAGGCATGTTCGGTTCTATTTCTCGCATCAGTTGGACATTCGTTTTTATGTTCATCCTCTTTGGTGCGTTTTTAGTACGCTCTGGCGTTGGGGATTACATTATCAATGTCGCTCGTGCAGCCGCAGGCAAAATCATCGGAGGACCGGGTTTCATTGCCGTGCTTGGCTCGGGTTTAATGGGCTCTGTGTCGGGATCTAGCGTGGCGAATACCGTGTCGACAGGGGTGATCAGTATCCCGTTGATGCAAAAAGCAGGTTTCCCTTCGCGCTTTGCTGCAGGGGTTGAGGCTGCGGCTTCTACTGGTGGTCAGTTGATGCCTCCGGTGATGGGCGCGGGCGCGTTCATTATGGCGTCTTATACTCAAATTCCTTACGTGGATATCATTGCTGTATCGTTTGTACCTGCGTTGATTTATTTCTTGTCGGTCGCGTTTTTTGTGCGTATCGAAGCGAAGCGTAGCGGCGTGCAGAAAATTACAACCAGTGACGAATCGCTTATCAAAGTTCTGGTGAGTGGTTGGCACAACCTCATTCCTTTGGTGGTTCTGGTGACGTTGCTCGTGAAAGGTTTTACACCCACTTATGCGGCAGGCCTTTCCATCATTTCTGTTGTTGTCTCTTCGTGGTTTTCGAAAGATCACAAAATGGGACCAAAAGCGATCATCGAGGCGATGTCTCAAGGCGCGAAGAACATGGCAACCACCGCTGTCTTGCTGGTGGGTATTGGTTTAGTGATCAACGTAATCAGTACCACAGGCATCGGCAACACTTTCTCTTTGATGATCAATGGTTGGGCGAATGGTGATTTGTTCATCATGCTCGTGTTGATTGCTTTGGCATCGTTGGTTTTAGGTATGGGCTTACCTGTGACAGCGGCGTATATTGTTCTGGGCACTTTGTCTGCACCTGCCTTGTATAAGTTGATTGCCGAGAACCAACTTTTAGAGTTGATGGTTTCAGGGCAATTACCTGAGCAAGCGAAAGCGATCTTCATGCTAGCGGCACCAGATAAGCTCGATCTTCTCAATGCGCCAATGGCGCTGGAAACGGCGAAAGAAATGTTGTCAATGGTTCCTGCTGATTTTGTTGAAACGCTACTAGAGCAAAGTCTGGGTTTAGAGGCGGTTGGCTTGGCATTGTTGGCTGCGCATTTGATCATATTCTGGCTTTCGCAAGACAGTAACGTTACGCCACCAGTGTGTTTAACCGCATTCGCAGCGGCGACCATTGCGAAAACGCCACCAATGCGAACAGGCTTAATGGCTTGGAAAATTGCGAAGGGGCTGTACTTGGTTCCATTGTTAATTGCCTATACCGGATTGGTCAGTTGGGATGTGACATCAGTAATTACGGTCGGCTTCTTTGCGATAGTGGGTACTTACGCGCTCATTGGAGCTATTGAAGGTTACTTAGAAGGACCATTGAATATATTGATGAGACTGGTTCTGCTTACTATCGGTGCGCTTTTGGTTTGGCACGACATTCCAATCTTAATTCGTGTGGTGTGCTGCGCGGTATTCGTTGCCGTGTTTGTTTACAGTGGGCGCAAGTTCAAATTGCAACAGTCTCAACTTTCGGTTTTATAAGAGGTCGTATGAAATCAGTCTATGACTACATTGTTGTGGGTGGTGGTATCGTTGGTGTGTCCACGGCTTGGCAGCTCCAACAACGCCATCCAGAGTGTTCTATTTTATTGGTTGAGAAAGAGTCTGGTTTTGCTAAGCATCAAACCGGGCATAACAGCGGCGTTATCCACGCGGGTGTGTATTATGCGCCGGGCAGTTTAAAAGCCGACTTTTGCAAACGAGGCGTAGAAAAAACGCTCTCGTTTTGCTCTCAGCATAATATTCCGGTCGAAAACTGCGGAAAGTTGTTGGTTGCAACTAACGAGCAAGAAGTCGAACGAATGAACGCCCTTTATGAACGCTGCCACGTCAACGGGATTGATGTGGAATTGCTTGATGAAGCGCAGCTCAAGTTGGCGGAGCCGAATATCACAGGGTTGGGCGCGATTTACGTGAAAACCACCAGTATTGTTGATTACCGCTTGGTAACAGAGCATATGGCACAGGAGTTCCAAAGTTTAGGTGGTCATATTAGCTTGAGAACCAAGGTGGTTGCCGCCGATGAGAAAGATGAAGAAGTACAACTGACTTGCGTTTCCGATGGACAATCTATGCAGCTGAACTGCAAGTTTCTAGTCACTTGCAGTGGATTGATGGCCGATCGGATGACAAAAATGATGGGCATTCCGACCGATTTTCAAATCGTGCCTTATCGCGGTGAATACTACCGATTAGACAGTAAGCATAACCAAGTGGTGAATCACTTAATCTACCCAATTCCAGATCCAGATTTGCCATTTTTGGGGGTGCATTTGACTCGTATGATTGATGGTTCTGTGACGGTTGGTCCAAATGCCGTTCAGGGTTGGAAGCGAGAAGGGTATGGAAAAGTGAACTTTAACCTGCAAGATACACTGCAAATGCTGAGCTTTTCTGGCTTTTGGAAAGTCACACAAAAGCACTTAAAAACGGGCTTGGAAGAGTTTAAAAACTCGTGGTGGAAGCCTGGGTATTTGAAACTGGTCAATAAATATTGTCCGAGTATTCGTGTTGAGGATCTCCAGCCTTACCCTGCAGGGATTCGCGCGCAAGCGGTGTTGTCGGACGGCACTCTAGTGCACGATTTCCTATTTGCAGAGAGCGCAAGAAGCCTTCACGTGTGTAATGCGCCTTCCCCAGCGGCCACATCTGCCATGCCTATCGGAGAGTACATTTGCGATAAGGTCGATGAGAAAGTGGTAGCTAAAGTCGTCTAGTCAGACATAAAGAGCCAGTTTTGAACACTGGCTCTTTCGTTTCATCAGGTTTTTGTTGGTGGCATTCTACTTCGGGCAAAGTTCGCCTTTTTTGGCGTGTCTTTCGATCATGTAATCGCCTCTTGCACTGCGTAAGACCATTGCGTTCCACACTTCACCGTCTTGAAGCTCGAACTCAAACGCATAGTGAGTGCCCGCTACCACTTGAGTGCGTACTTCGTTGATGTTTTTTAATTTATCTTCGGCGTTCATCTGGTACAAAACCATACTCAACGAGCGCTGCGCTTCTGGAGTAACTTGAGAAACTTGCCATCCACCGGGTTGACTCTTTTCTGCCGAACAAATTGCCTGCATTTTCTTTTTCATCGCGGGTGAAACTTGCTTGTCCACGGCGTAGACATTGTTGGTGATCGTGAGGATTGCAAGAGTGGCTGCGGCTCCCCAATATTTCCTAACACTCATAAAGACACTCCGTTATTTGTCCTTGATTGAGTATAAGCACGGCTGTGTTGCTTTACATAATGAGAAGAAGTTGGAACGGAAAGTCGTACAAAATAATGGTGAGTCTTTTCGATACATAAATGAGCGCCGCTTCACTGAAATTTGTCCGAAAAGTGCACTATATTGAAAGAGTCAGAGACATGGGGTTTCTGGCTTTCTTTTATCAGGAGGACGAAGACGATGAGAATTAAGGATATTCTCGATAGCCGTTTGGTGCTGTCGTTCTGGTACAACCTAGACTACTGCTTGTCTCTTCTTAGTAAAATCTCTTCTCGTTAATTTCCTCAATGCTCTCGCATTGAAAAGCATCTGATCTATTTTTTCTACTCTTACGCTTTAGCGCGTAGGGCCATGTGTACAAGGAAATTAACAATGAAACGTATTCCAGAACCTTTCCGTATCAAAATGGTTGAGC
The DNA here is from genome assembly GCF_900460535.1 of Vibrio parahaemolyticus. Lineage (NCBI taxonomy): Bacteria > Pseudomonadati > Pseudomonadota > Gammaproteobacteria > Vibrionales > Vibrionaceae > Vibrio > Vibrio parahaemolyticus. Next base: position 926,794 of record NZ_UHIL01000002.1, read on the forward strand.
CAATCAAAATGACCACGTTGGCTGACCGAGAAATCGCTCTCCAAGAAGCGGGTTACAACCCATTTTTATTGCGCAGTGATGACGTGTATATCGATTTGCTTACCGATTCCGGCACAGGGGCCATGAGCGATAACCAGTGGGCTGGCATTATGTTGGGGGATGAGTCTTACGCGGGTAGTCGTAACTACTACAACTTATGCAGCGCAGTGGAGCATTTCTTCGGCTACAAACTGACGGTGCCTGCACACCAAGGCCGAGGGGCGGAGCAGATATTGTTCCCTGCTCTGATTGAACGTATGCGCCAAGTACGTGGCGGTGAAACGCCGGTGTTCATCTCGAACTATCACTTTGATACCACTGCGGGGCATATTGAGCTCAACGGCGGTAAGGCTATCAACGTTGTGACGGAAGAAGCGTTCGATACCACGACGCCTTACGATTGGAAAGGTAACTTCGACCTTAACAAACTGGTAGAAACGATTGAAGAGCATGGCTCGAAGAACATCTGCGCCATCATCACGACAGTGACGTGTAACAGCTCGGGTGGCCAACCGGTATCGATGGAAAACATGCGCAGCGTGTACGAAATTGCCACCAAATACGATATCCCAGTGGTGATTGACTCGGCTCGCTATTGTGAGAATGCTTATTTCATCAAACAGCGTGAAGAAGGCTACGCTGACAAATCGATTTTGGAAATCATTCGTGAAATGTATCAATACGGCGATATGCTCACGATGTCTGCCAAGAAAGATCCAATGGTGAACATTGGTGGCATGTGCTGTATTCGAGATCATCAAGAGTTGTTCCAAGCGGTGCAAACGCGCTGCGTTCCTATGGAAGGTTTTGTCACTTATGGGGGCATGGCTGGGCGCGATATGGAGGCTTTAGCCCGTGGCTTGTATGAGGGCGCGGATGAAGACTTCCTGCATTATCGAATCAGTCAGGTGCAATACTTGGGCGAGCGTCTGCGGGAGGGGGGAATTCCAATCCAATATCCAACTGGTGGCCATGCGGTGTTTGTTGATGCGGCGAAAATATTGCCGCACATTCCAGCCGATCAGTTCCCAGCACAAGCCTTGTGCAATGCGTTGTATCTGGAGGCTGGGATTCGAGCTGTTGAGATTGGCTCATTGTTGCTCGGACGTGACCCTGAAACGGGTGAACAGAAAGCCTCTGAGCTTGAATTAATGCGCTTAACGATTCCACGTCGAGTCTATACTAACGACCACATGGACTATATCGCGGATGCGTTGATCGAGTTGAAGAACCGAGCTCATGAATTGAAAGGTTTGATGTTCGAATATGAGCCTCCGGTTTTACGTCACTTTACGGCTCGCTTCCGTGAAATTGATTAACCTGAAGTAGGTTTGACACCTAGATAACTAGGTATCTAGGTACTTAAGTAAAGGGCAAAAGGCCGCGAGTTACGCGGCCTTTTTTGATTTTGTCTGTTCAGTTCATTCCGAGCGGATATTACGCCAGCTCTAACGTGATGCGCACGAACTGTTCGTCTTGATATTGCACTTCATAATTGAATGTGCCACTGGCATAAATACTGCCAAGGAACAATGAGCGCTGACTCATTGGGCCACGGAAAAGCATCGAAATTGGTGCAATCATGGCGTTATTGTCGTCGAAATGTTGGTTTAAGTTATTTGATAACACACACAGCAAACAGCCATGCTGGTCATGCGATAAGTCGACATCTTCAGGACGAGAAAGCAGTACCGTGGTACCGAGTTTTTTCTCAATTTCGTTAATTAGTAGCAGGTAGCTATCTAAGTGAGGTTGCGGGTTACTTGGTTTATTCGCGTCAACACAGCGTTCAAGTAAGGCTTCAAGGTTGCCATTTTCCCCTTTCGCCTGTTGAGTCAGAGACTTTAACGGCTTTTTAATCAGTTTGTAGCGATTGCTTTTCAGTTTGGGCTTTAGCCATTTTTGCAGCAGATCGTTACGCTCTGTTGTAGGGAGAGAGCGTGAAGACGCATGGATTTTGAAGTGCAGGTGCAATAAGGCGTGCACTGCAAGCTCGCTCAGAAGTTGGTTAGCATCTGCGGATTGTCTTGCCTGCTTAGAACTTTGCATTACACTCAAACGAAATTTAAGAAGAAGGATAATGGTGCCGAGAGAGGGACTCGAACCCTCACACCTAAGGCACTAGCACCTCATGCTAGCGTGTCTACCAATTTCACCATCTCGGCATCATGATGCTCTGCATACACAGAGGCCTCAAAAAGAAGCACTCCAAATTGTATAACCAAACTCCATCTGTTGGCGAGAGTAAAATTGCTCATTTTTGGTGTTTCACGTTTGATTGCGTATTTATTGGCCGTTTTTGATCTTTTTACCATAAAGAACCGTCCCAATGCCCTTACTTTCCCTACCAGTATGGCTGCAAAATAGCAGGTTTGCATAAATTTTGAACGCTTGAACGTTTGCGTCAATAAATGTGATGAATATCTCGTTCGCTTGGCTATACTTGCGTCCCGTTTAAGCGGGAATTAGGGTTTAGTTGTTCAGGACCCTTACCCATACAAGCCGTCACAAGGAGCAGGTTGAGTTATAAACTCACCAGCAGTGAATGACCCCACGGACCGGACCAGCTAAGTTCAATTGCTTGTATAAGGTAAAAATTAAGATGTCGAACTATCCGTTCAGTCTACATTCTGGATCTACGAGTGCTTTGCCACTCGGTACGTTGTCCCTTTCTTCTGCCAATTCCTTTGGTTCTCTTTTCTTTTTCAACGTTCAGTAGGTCCGACTCATGAGTGTTCTATTTAGTTTATTTGGTATTGTTGCACTACTAGGTTGTGCTTTCCTACTGTCTGAGAGCCGTTCATCCATCAATTGGAAAACTGTGTCTCGCGCTTTGTTACTTCAGTTGGGCTTTGCCGCTCTGGTGCTTTATTTCCCGATGGGACAAGCCGCACTAGCGAGTTTAAGTAATGGCGTTGCCGGGTTATTAAGCTTTGCTGATGAAGGGATTCGATTCCTTTTTGGTGATCTCGCTTCTACTGGTTTCATCTTCGCTATTCGTGTCCTTCCTATCATCATTTTCTTCAGCGCTCTTATCTCTGCCCTTTACTACTTGGGCATCATGCAAAAAGTAATTCAATTTATCGGCGGCGCTATCCAGAAATTCTTGGGTACCAGTAAAGCGGAATCACTCGTTGCAACGGGTAATATCTTCCTATCTCAAGGTGAGTCACCACTTCTTATTCGTCCGTTCCTATCAAACATGACTCGTTCTGAGCTATTTGCAGTAATGGCTGGTGGTATGGCATCGGTAGCGGGCAGTGTGCTTGGCGGCTATGCCGGCTTGGGTGTGGAGCTGAAATACCTTATCGCTGCGAGCTTCATGGCAGCACCTGGTAGTTTGCTAATGGCGAAAATCATCGTTCCTGAGCGTCAAACGCCAAGCGATTACAACAACATTGAGCTAGACAAATCAGAAGAAAGTAACGTTATCGATGCACTAGCAAGCGGTGCGATGGGCGGTATGAAAGTCGCAGTGGCTGTCGGTACTATGCTGATTGCTTTTGTGAGTGTGATTGCGATGGTGAACACAGGCCTAGAAAACCTAGGTGAAATGTTTGGTTTTGCTGGCGTAACACTGCAAGCGATTTTGGGTTACCTATTTGCACCGCTAGCATGGTTGATTGGTGTGCCAAGCCACGAGATCCTAGCGGCTGGTTCTTACATTGGTCAGAAAGTTGTAATGAACGAATTTGTGGCGTTTATCGACTTCGTACAGCACAAAGCGACACTGTCTGAGCACACTCAAGTGATCATCACATTCGCTCTATGTGGTTTCGCGAACATCGGTTCGATTGCGATTCAGCTAGGTTCTATCGGTGTGATGGCACCTGAACGTCGTAAAGATGTAGCAAGCATGGGTCTTAAAGCGGTAGCGGCTGGTACGCTAGCGAACCTAATGAGTGCATGTCTAGCAGGTATCTTTATCTCGCTTTAATATGATTGAGCAATAAATGAAAACCCGCCGATGTGGCGGGTTTTTTTATGGTGTTGGGAAAGTCGTGTGAGTCAGTGCAAGAGCATTCCCGAACCATGTTTATTCGATGTTATTTGGGGGATTTAGGTACTAACCCATAAGGGATCGATTTGAATGCTTTCGGGTGCGCTTGATATGTTGGTGCCTTGTGCACACCTTTCCAATCTAAAAGCATAATCGCGAGCACATTGCGATGTTCCCCATACTTTAGATCAAAGTCACCATCAACGGATGGGATCATCCCTTGTTCGGTGCTGATGGCATCTCGAATCGCTTGGCGTGTTTTCTCAACGACGGGATCGTGGTCAAGGCCAGCCAGTAAAAATGAAATACCTACTTCGGCAATGATGTCTTCTTTTGCTCGCAATAAAATCGTGTCGATGTTGTCGCGGAAGTAATCATAAATCCATTGATGATCCGCTTCATTCACGCGCTTTTGATAATACTGAGAGTCGGCAAAGATGATGTGCGTCATGCCATAGATTTTGTTGCCGTATTGCTGAGCAGAGAGCTTTTTATCATTGTCGTCGGGGTAGGTCGCTCGGAATGCTTCAATGAACGCGTTCACCACATCTTGTTCACCCAGTTGACGCAGCCAATAGACCTGATTTGCCAACTGCGCCGCCCATGCTTCAATCATCTCTTTATCGGTGGCGTAGCGAGTAAAATCGTAACGACGAATGATTTCTCGCAGTGTTTTATCTTGTTGGTGCTTTAAGTCGTACTCATCTGCTCTCGCCATCGCGCCCAGTAAATCGACGCCAAGATACAAATACTCAGGGTGATGTTTTGTTACGGTATAACGACGTTGGCTGCGCTCGTCCTCTTTTTCTTGGTAGCGAGTAAGCCGCTCAGAGGAATACAAAATGATGTCTTCTGGTTTGACGACGTCATTCGCGAAGCGATTCAATCGGCTTGCGACTTGAGCCATGTCTGTCCAAATGGTTGCGTAGTATTTTTCATCTAAGGTTTGGCGGAACATACGCAGCCCAAAGTGGCCTTCCTTAAAAGGAGGGAGCGTGAATAACTCACGTTCGTATGTGTCGCGAATCAGCTGTGCTGATTGAGAGTAATTAAGTGCAGGTATCTCTTCTTGAGATGCCTGAACATTCAAGATGAGTGAGCAAGAGAGCAAGACCGCCAAGCTGATAGGTTTGATACGCATAAATCCATTCCCTGATATAACCTGGATGTAAACTTATCATCAATGTTTGTTAAGAATGTAAAACCTGAGTCAATAGTTCAAAATATGTCTAAAAGTCAGGTTGATACGTTCTCCTTTTGGTTTGGCTGTTTTGGGAACGCAGTGTCTCCAATGGTGCTGAAGCTCCCCAGCCATGATCAATAATGCGCCGTGGCCGAGCTCATATTCTATTTGAGTTTTACAATGTAAATTTCGTAGCACAAATCGGCGCGTATCACCTAAGTTCAACGAGGCGATCACCGGGTTTCTGCCCAGCTCTGGTTCATTATCTTGGTGCCACCCCATCGAGTCCTGACCGTCGCGATACAGATTCGCCAATACAGAGTTGAACGGGGTGTTGGCAAGGCTTTCACAGCGAGCCTTGAGTGATAACAGCTCAGACGTCCAAGGGTGAGGTGCCATGGTTAAACCCGAATAGGTGTAAGGCGCATCGCCATGCCAAGTCTGCAAACGAGGTTGAAGTACCGATTTCCCGAAAATGGTTATGCGTTCTTGTTGCCAAGGCAAGGTACTCATAAGCGTTGAAAAGTACGTATCCGCTTCTTGCTGAGAAAGAAAGTTTGGCTGATAAAAGAGCTTACCTTGGCGTACCTCTTGCCAATCCGTACTTTCAAATAAATCGCCTCGTCCTTGCATCCCGTTGCCTATTTAAACCATAAAAATTTCAGATAATTATTACCTTTGCAAAGGCTATTGGTTATTCTTGTAGATAATAAGAATTTTAACAATAAAAGAATAATTCTCGTAGTAACGGACGAGCTAGTGGGGAGCTAATGCGTTATTCACCCAGAAAGCAGTGCTATTTTGCACTGTTCTTTTTCGCTTTTGTTGCCTTGTGTGTTGGTGTTATTGAGCTGTTGCATCAGAATCAGCAAGACCTTCAGCAAGAGCGCGTGCAAGTTGAAGCCAAAGAACAACTGTCTATCCTCCGCTCCAATTTGGAAGCGGTACTCATGGCTGATATTTACAAAGCCAGCACATTAGCGACGCTAATCACTTTGCTGCCAAATAGCGAAGAAGAGGAGCTAAGCATTGCCGCCGATCGTATTCTTAACAAAAGTAAGCACATCACGGTCATCGGTATTGCGGAAAATGATGTAATTAGCCATATATTCCCAACTCAAGGCAACGAGCGCGTCCTTGGTCTGGATTACCGTAAAGTACCAGCGCAATGGGTACAAGTTCAAAAAGCCAAAGATATTCAAGAGATTTTCATCGCGGGGCCTGTGTCGCTTGTTCAAGGTGGGCGAGGGCTTATTGTACGCGTGCCAGTGTTTCGAGACCCACCAATCAACAAAGAGTATTGGGGGGTGATCAGCGCTGTGGTGGATTTTGATGGTTTAATGCGAGAAACCGGCGTATTCGACTTCTCATACCATTATCCTTTGACGATACGTGGTTATGACAGCGGCGGCGAATATGGGGATATGTTCTTTGGTGATCCTAATCAAACGGGCAAATTGTACGCCAAAGAGCATGTGCACTTCCCTTACGGTGGCTGGAGCATGGCGGCCTACGCGGGTGGGCAGCTTGAGCAACAAATTTCGTGGTTTGAGCTGAACATCGTCAGAATCATTGGCTATCCCATTCTCATTGCACTGAGTATTGCGTTGATCGTGATTTACCGTTTGTACATCATCGCTGACGACCGTGCGCTGCATGATGAACTGACGCATTTGCCCAATCGCCGTTACTTTATGCAGTCATACAAGCAGCAGTTTGAAATCGCTAAGCGCTATAAAAAACGTTACAGCTTTGCGTTGATCAATATAGATCTAGACCGATTCAAACATATCAATGATACCTTCGGCCATGACGCGGGTGACAAGGTGTTGATTGCCACCGCAGAGCGCATCAAAAGCAGCTTGAGACGTTCAGACATGGTCGCGCGAATGGGCGGTGACGAGTTTTTAGTGGTTGTACACAATTTGGGAATGGAAGAGCACGTGCAGAAGTTACTGCAAAAGCTCAGGTTGGCGTTGTGTTCGACGCCCGTTATTTATGACGAAGAGCTGATCTACCTACGCGTGAGTATTGGTTACGCCATCTTCGATCCGCAAATGACTTCTCCAGAACAAATGATGAAAATCGCCGACGAACGGATGTATCAACAAAAACACGGTGGATAAAAAAACAAAGCCCAGATTGGTTCTGGGCTTTGTTGTATTTACAGAGTGAGAAAGATAGGGAAGGCAGAAACTGCGCCCCCCAAGAATTCTCTATGCCAACTTGAAAGCACTTAGCTGATGCTTCAGCTCCATCGCTTCAGCTTGGTAACCGGAAACAATCTGGTTCAAGTCATCAGCGTGCTGACCCGTTTTGTGCGCGATGCTCGCCAGTACGTCGATATCTTGGTCGATGGCTTCACATGCTTTAGATTGCTCAATGGTTGAGTGCGTAATGGTGCTGATGTGATTGTTCACGTGTTCGATGCTGCTTTCGAGTAAAGACACACTCTCATTCACTTGTTGCACTGATTCAAACGTGTCGTCACTGGCTTGTTTGCTCTTCGCCATGCTTTCTACTGAGAAACGGGTTTTCTCGCCAATTTGGTCCAACAGTTTGCTGATGTTCTCGGTAGCTTCTTGGCTGCGCTGCGCCAAATCACGCACTTCAGAAGAGACAACCGCGAAGCCGCGACCATGCTCGCCCGCACGAGCGGCTTCGATTGCTGCGTTAAGGGCTAATAAGTTGGTTTGTTCAGAAACGCTGTTGATGGTCTCGACAATTTGGCCAATGCTCTGCGTGTCGTTCGCCAACTCTGCCATGCATTGTTCAGTGGCGTTGATTTGCTCCAACAAGCTTTGTACGGAGCGGTAAGACAATTCACTTTGGGTCTGGCAGTCGACCACTTTGTTATTCATGGTTGTGGTGTCACCCATTGCGCGCTCTGCGGACTGAGCGATTTCCACACTCGATTGTGCGAGTTCAGTCATCGCGGTTGCGATGTTGTCGCACTTCGCGATGGTAGAGCGGCTACTGCTATCAAGATCTTGCGCAGATTCAACAATGTTTTGTAGTCGATTTGAGCTCTCGTTATTGGTCTTAGTGACGTCAAACAGCAGCTTTCTGAAGTTAGAGATCAAAGCATTAATGCTGTTCGATATGGAAGCGATTTCATCTTTGCCGCGAGAATCGAGTTCAACCGTCATATCGTGGTGCTCAGACATACTGCGCAGGGTTTGTTTTAGGCGACCAACGCGGCTTCGTAGGCTTGCAACCAACCCCCACACCATCATGATCATAAGCAGAGAAATCACAGTAGTCGCAGCCATCAACAAGTTACGATTTAACGTGGCTTGCTGCGCGGAATGTTCTGCTGCACTGAGCATCTGATCAACCATTTGGTTGCGCAACTGGTTCATGAGACCGATGCGCTCGGTTGCCATAGGAAACCATTCAGTTGCTTGAGGCCCCTGAATGCTGTCTAGGTTGGCACTCTGGTTAAGGAAGGATTGCTGTACTTGCTCAACCTTCTTCCACGCAGGATTGCTTTGGTGCGATTGCAATGACTGTCGATATTGTTCTGGGAATGCAATTTGCGCTTTTCTTGATGCGTAATCACCCGATTGGATGTATCCCTCAATGTTGGAGAACAAAACAGATGTGGCGCTTCCTTTCGCAAATACCCCATTAAGTGCGCCGCGTGCTTGGCCTGCACGCTCTTTCATCACGATTACAGAGATCAACGCATCGCCAAGCGTACCTAGCTCTCGGCTTTGAGTCTGTGCAATCAAAACGTCAATGTTGTCGATGATGAGCTGATTCAGATTGGAGTAATAACCAAAAGGTGCAATTTGAGGCGAAAGGCGATCAACCCCTTGTCGAACCTGATTGAGTCGATTGAGCTGCACTTGGACATCTTGGAGTAAGTCGTAGCTATCGCTGCTGCTAATTAATGGCGTGTTAAGTTGAACCAATGAATTGATCGCGTCATCGACTTTTTTTCTTTGCTGAGTCAGCTTTTGCACGATTTCAGTTTTGCCTTGGCTACCCAGTACGCCGGCTGTTAGTCCACGTTCGACGGCGAGATTATGTGCTAGGTTGTCGTAGTGGGTGATTAAGGTCACTAGCTGCTGATCTTTCAGGGCTTGGTGGGACTGAGTGTTTAAATTGATGGTGTGCTGAACCGCAAGAAAAATAGCAAGTAATAATGGGACGCCTGCAACAACACTGACCATGATATAGAGGGGAAACTGACGAACGAACGCAAACATAGAGCTCTCCTAGGTACCAACCGTGAAATCCATTTACTGAGGTATTTTTCCTCATTAATTAGCAGTATAGGGTAAAAATATGAAAGCTAATGGATAATCATAAAGTAGTAGTTGGTTTTTTGCTGAGAAAGTGATTAGTAGCAATGTAACAAGTGGCATATTTGCATGCTATTGCATTTTGCAAATGCAATTTGCGAAAGTTCTGGTTAATAATGCATCGATATGCACCTGGATCTATTAAAAAACGGCTTTTTTAAAGTTGGCACGCATCGTGCTTTATCTAGAGTGACCCTTATTAAGCCGAGGGTCACCTAGCCAACTGACGTTGTTAGTGAATACACATTGTTCACAAGTATATACCGCCAATCACCTTTCTTGTGATTGGCGTTTTTTCTTTCTAGAGACCGATAATATTCACATTGTCACCCGTCTCGTCCGCTTCCCCGCATTTGCTGTAACAGCTTGGTTGTCTTGGACATACCGCCCCTCTTGAACAAATCAATCTTGCTTGGCTTTGAATGCCGCGTTCTATCCAATTGATATTTAAGATTTTAGCGATCGTAGTTAAGTCTTTTTTGATATGAGGCGGAATAACACTGCTTCCGCCGGAAGCGACACAGAGAGACTTCAACTCTTCCGCTATGGAAACCGCATCACCGCCTTGTGCTGAAATCGCAGGGTTTAAATCTATCCCTGCGCACAACACTCGGTTGTTCCCCGCCGGGTCAAATACGTTGACCGATTCGCAGCAATAAATGCGTGGCTCGTCACCCACATTCAAAATCGAGATTTGCGCAGAGCTCGTATCTAAAGGTTGGGATAGGCGTCTGAATACCGCCCAGTGTTGGCATGGGTCATTCACTTTGCGCATGTTGCCCCAAGGAAGTGGGATGCCATTCCCTCGATACACGGCTTTAAGCTTGCCCGGCCCGTACGCGTCGAAATAGTGCCAATGGGGATATGGTGACACAACGGTCATGCGGCGCATCGCAACGGATGGTGAAACGCCTGCTTTTTTATGAACATCAATTTCGTAACCGGAGCGGTCGAGCAACTGACGAAATGGCACTTTAGGGCAAAGCAGAGCTCCTGCAAAAAAGCTGGACTCAAAGTCTCGCCAAGCTTGCAGAATGTCTTGCGAATTTAGCTCAGAGTTCGACACGGGGCTGTCCATTTGTTCCCAGTTATTCTGATGTCCGATGGAGAGCACGTTATTCATCGCGTCGCTGCTATGCAATACGCGGTGGCCAATGTATACCGATAAGTCGTATTTTAAACGGGTAGGGTAGTCGCGCATCCGTTTGTTGAGATAAATGGTGCCCGGAGGTTCCATGAATGATGTAATCAATTGCTTGGCGTTTACGCCCAATTCATCGATGACATCTTGAGGTGCTCGGTCAACCCAGCGGATATCCAAGCCCATACTTTTGGCAATGTCGATCAAATCCTCAACCGACAAATTAAGGCGCTTCAATCCCACTTCTTCGGCGGCACGTTCTAAATCAGGAAAATGGTTTTGATGGTTCTCTTGGTGCGCGCGGATCAGCAAGTGAGCAAATTGACGACCTGTGATCCCGGTTTGAGACAGCATTTCTGGAATAGCAATCTGAAGAATGTCATTGGAAAACAGGAAGCTCGGTTCTAGCGCCATGCCATTAATCCCGCCTCGATTCCCTTTGTTGGGGGTAATGGCTTCTAATTCGGGCTCATCATCTAAAAACCACGCCGGATCTTTTTGAAAAACTTCTGCGATTACCTCGAGCATATCGATACTCGGGACGCGTTTTCCGCGCTCAATCATCGAAAGGTAAGAAACCGACGGCGCGTACTCAGGATTAATCCTTACACAACGGGCAGACAAATCTTCCATCGTTAAATGGTTGTTTTTTCTTAGGTTACGAATTTTCGTACCAAGAAAATGGGACTGACGAATAAGGCTTTTTGACACAGACATTTTGTAAAATTCACATTGTAAAATTTTTGTTGTGAAATTGTAGTCAATATTTCGCTAGTCTACATAATGAGCAGGCAAGGAAATTAACCATCAACTTCACAGAATTGCCTGAAACTTAAATAAAGGATTTAAGTTTTTACTCTAGGACGAGTTTTTAAGTGCGAGGATATGACGATGAATATGCTGAACTTCGATAAAAAAGAGATGCAACAACAACAACGCCCATTTATCGCTGAAGCCGTATTTGCCGTCGAAGCGGTAAGTGCTGAGCTGCAGAGTGAGAAACAAGTAAAAGCGAAGCAACTACTAGACCGCATGTTCCCATTGGAGAACGGGTCGCACCAAGATGTATCAAGTTACATGATTGATTACCGCCATGTTTTGGCTTATTTCAAAGACGGTACACACAGCGGCCTGAAAAGCCCAAAACACTTCGTGGCGTACACTGGTGAAAAGGAAGATCCAAAATCGATCTTGTTCAAAGATGATTCAGGCAACCACGTAGAAGTGCTGTTTGGTTGCCATAAAGGCACAGGTTGTGTGGAGTTGATGGACATCGATGACATCCAATTGGAAACTCGCATTACGTTCAATCCAGAGCTGACAGGCAATGCGCCAACCGCGATGCGTCATTGGATTAGTCTTATTAAAGGCGACAAGAAAGGCAAACCGATGGCGTGTAGCGAAGACAAAGAGTACACCGCAAAAAATGGTGACGACTATGTTCTTAGCTACTGCTACAGCATTGATTAATCAAATATAAGCCCAAGTAGCCTGCTTTGGGTATGTAGGACGAGAAAGTAGAAACCCCGCGCTAAACAGTGCGGGGTTTCTTTATTTGTTCTAACCGTCTTTACTGTCTTACCAGAGAGGTTAGCTTAGATAGGCATCACTCGGTTTCGACCGAGTTGTTTTGCTTCATAAAGCTGTTTATCGGCTTTGTTGACTAGTGAATCTACGGTGTCACCAACTTCGAACTCTGCCACACCAAAAGAAGCAGTAATGCTATGAACTTGTGTGCCCGATCGTTTATCACGTACGCGCAGCTTTTCAATCATGCGGCGCAGGGTATCTGCATATTGGCGGGCGATTCGTAGGGATTTGTTTGGCACAATTAACGCAAATTCTTCGCCGCCGAAGCGGTACGCACTCACGCCATCGCGACAGCTCTGTTGCAGTCGACGCGCGATCGCTTTCAATACTGTGTCACCAAATAGGTGCCCATAGTTATCGTTGAACGCTTTAAAGTGGTCGATATCCAGCAAGATGAGAGTCATCGCCTGATTAGCGTTAATCAGCATGCTTAAATCAGTATCAAAGGCACGACGATTGTAAAGATTAGAGAGTCCATCAAACAGCGCGTCTTTTTGTACTTCGGCTAATTGATGCTTCAAACGAGAAATTTCTTCACTCGCATTGGTGAGTTGACGGTTTAAGAATTTAGTTGAGTGGCGAATCTCATGAGATTCAGCAACGAGTTGGCGGATCACCACCATCACTTCTTCGATGCTCAAGCTGTTGTCTTCAACTTTTTCTAATTTGTTGAAGCTTTTATCGACCATCGCAGAGAAAGAAGAGGTATCTGACAAAGTATCACTCATGGAGCTCGACACTTCATGCAATAGTACTTCTACGTTGGTTTTGAGATCTTCTAAACTGGTTTCTGCTCTACTGGCCACGTAGTTGTTGTAAAGCTGTTTGTTCGCTGCTGGTGGACAAATACCGTAGTGTTCTAACACTTCGTCCATCTCAAAATTGAGTTCTGGAATGGTTTTGTCTACGTAGGTATACCAAAGCGCGTAGTTTGCGGGGGTGGCAGCTACATGATTTTTGATCATTAGTGGCACCGCTTTTTTTAAGTTAGCGGTCGATTTCTTAAACTCGTCAGTCATTTCTGCGATGTTACTAGCAAAATGGAATTGGATTTAGATTACCGGATATTAACTAATATCGCTTTAATTTTTATCATTTTTGCTTGGTTTATATAAAAAAATGAGCAAATAGCGGTGATATTCATAAATCTGAAATTTGATTTTATAAAATTGCGGTTTAAAAAGTGAACGATTTAGGATGGAAATACGATTTGGCTCTTATGTTCACGGTTCATGCAAAGAGCATGGAAAGCGCTGTAGTTAGTAAGAACGGATGATCCGCTTGCGATGCCGAGCGTAAAACAAATCAGTACATTTAGCTCCTCGCCTAAGGACGTTTTTTGAAAAAGAAAATAGGGCTTTACTGGTTTACGTTTGACCTAAGACTTCACGATAACTCGCTATTGGTTGATGCCTCATCTTTTCTGGATGAATTGGTTTGCTTGTATTGTCGCCCTTCAGTAACTCCTTTTCTCCATCATTTTGCTCAGGAGGCAGCGCTCGGACGAGCTAGGCAGAAATTTATCGATGCGTCTTTGTGCGAACTGAATGACGCACTCGGCCAGTTAGGTCAGGGACTTTGGACGCTAGATATACCCCCGTATCAAGCCCTCAAATATGCCATTCAATATTTGGGTGTCACTCATCTTTATGCAGACGCAATGGCTGGCTCGGATGAACAGAGCATATTGCACAAGCTGCAAGATGAATACCCACACCTTGTCATTGTTCAGCACTCTGTACGCAGTTTGTTCGGCGAAAGCAAGCTGCCGTTTACGTTGCCTGATCTGCCCGAGACTTTTACTCAGTTTAGAAAGTGCGTTGAAGGGATAGACATCACCCACCCAATAGATGCGCCGAGCTACCTACCACCAATGCCAAAAGGCGTTCAACTGCCAACTTTATCCTCTTCTTACTTTGATGAGTCTGCGCTGTTTTCTGGCGGAGAACGGAGTGGTCTTGCGCATTGTCGGCGTTACTTTTCTTCTGGCTTGGCAAGCTCATATAAAGAGACGCGCAACGGACTCGACGGGATGGCGTATTCCACCAAATTTTCACCTTGGCTTGCGCTTGGTTGTGTGTCGCCAAGAATGATTTATGCCATGCTCAAACAGTATGAACAAACCCAAGGGGCGAATGATTCGACTTACTGGATTTACTTTGAATTGTTGTGGCGCGAATATTTTTATTGGTACGCAAGGTGTTATCAACAAAGGCTGTTTCGGTTTGGTGGTATTCGCAATCAACCGCCGTTAACCAGCTTTTATGCGCATCGTTTTCAGCAGTGGAAAAACGGCACCACACCGTATCCCATTGTCAACGCGTGTATGCACCAACTGAATCACACTGGTTATATGTCTAACCGTGGTCGCCAGTTGGTTGCAAGTTGCCTTGTTCATGAACTGGGGCTGGACTGGCGGTATGGCGCGGCCTACTTTGAAACGCAGTTGATTGACTACGATGTCGGCTCGAATTGGGGAAACTGGCAATATTTAGCGGGAGTAGGGGCAGATCCGAGAGGCTCTCGTCAGTTTAATTTGGAGAAGCAGACACAAATGTACGACCAAAATCATGAGTTCATTGAACGATGGCAAGGGCGTGACAGCCGAGCGCAGCAAGACGTTGTCGATATGGTCGACTGGCCAATCACAACTCTGCAAGAAAATGGAGATAAATAAATGCGTTATGACACGGTGCGATTGATTCTCGGCGACCAACTCAACAGCGAACATTCCTGGTTTCAGCAAGCGGATGATGCCGTGCTTTACTTGATTGCTGAGCTCAAGCAAGAAAACACTTACGTTACGCATCACATTCAAAAGGTGTGCGCTTTCTTCTCCGCGATGGCTATTTTCGCTCAAGAGAAGCAAGAACAAGGGCATCATGTTCTGCATCTAACGTTGGATGACACTGCCGCTTTTGACGATCTTGACCAAGTATTGCAGCACTACGTTCGTGAAGTTGGGGCAAGTAAATTTGAGTATCAACGGCCAGATGAATATCGACTGTTGGAACAACTGACCAAGTTGAAATTAGAAGGTGTTGTCAAACGTTGCGTCGACACTGAGCATTTTTTACTGCCTTTTGCAGAAATAGAACAGCAGTTCCCGCAAGGCAAACACGTCATGATGGAGCACTTTTACCGACGGATGCGCAAGCGCTTTGATATTTTGATGCAAGACGGTAAGCCAGTGGGTGAAAAGTGGAATTACGATGCCAACAACCGTAATAAACTGAAAGTGAAAGATATCGAGCAATTACCCAAACCGCTGATGTTTAGCCTGAATGTTGACGAGATTGTAGAGCGACTAACGCGACACAAGATCTCGACCATCGGTTCACTAAATGGTGATTTGTTATGGCCAGTGAATCGCGCTCAAAGCCTATCTTTGCTCGCGCATTTTTGTCAGGTTTGTCTCCCTCATTTTGGTCGGTTTCAAGATGCGATGACGGCGGAGCACGAATCCAAATGGAGTTTGTATCACAGTCGTTTGTCGTTCTCGATGAACAGTAAGTTACTGCACCCCAAAGAGGTAATCGATGCTGCACTTAGTGCGTATCAATCAAACAAACACATCGATATTGCGCAGGTAGAAGGATTCATTCGTCAGATCTTAGGTTGGCGGGAATTCATTCGGGGTGTGTATTGGGCGAATATGCCGCAGTATCCGCAGAAAAATGAGCTCGAAGCATCACGTGATTTACCCGACTACTTTTGGACAGGAAAAACTAAGATGGCTTGTATGCGTAATGCAATAGGCCAGTCTCTCGACTATGCCTACGCCCATCATATTCAGCGTTTGATGGTGACGGGCAACTTTTGTTTGCTCACCGAGATGAATCCTGACCAAGTGGATGCGTTGTATCTCGGCATTTATGTCGATGCGATTGAGTGGGTGGAAATGCCCAATACACGCGGTATGGCATTGTTTGCCGATGGTGGCATTGTTGGCACCAAGCCTTATGCCGCAAGCGGGTCGTACATCAACAAAATGAGCGATTACTGTAAAGGTTGCCACTATGACAACAAGGCGCGCAGTGGTGAAGGCTCTTGTCCGTTTAATAGTCTTTATTGGCGATTTATGGACAAGCATGAAAAGCGACTCGCTACCAATCCACGCATCGGCATGATTTTCCGGTCTTGGGACAATATGGAAGCTTCGCAGCGTCAAGCGATTCTTGAGACGGCTGAACGCTATATCGCGGATTTGGAGCATTTGTGATGAACATTTTGATCGTCGGTGGAAACGGAGGGATTGGTTTGGCGATGGTCAAAGAAGCACTAGTGCGCTTTCCGCTGGCACAAATTCACGCGACCTATCGGCGCACAAAATCCGATTATGAACATTCAACCTTGATTTGGCACCAGGTCGATGTCACGGATGAAGCGCAGGTCAAAAATTTGAGTCACGCGGTTAACAGTATCGATTGGGTGATCAACTGTGTCGGTATGCTGCATACGCCAGACAAGGGGCCGGAGAAAAGTCTCAGTATGGTGGAGCCTGACTTTTTTCTGCAAAACATCGCCGTTAACACCTTGCCAAGCATGTTGCTCGCTAAGTATTTCACGCCACTTTTAAAGCGCAGTGGTGCACCGAAATTTGCGGTTGTATCGGCCAAAGTCGGCAGCATTAGCGACAATCGTCTTGGCGGTTGGTACAGCTATCGAGCCTCGAAAGCCGCGCTGAATATGTTTCTCAAAACCATGTCGATTGAATGGCAACGCACGCTTAAAAATGGCGTGGTCTTGGCATTGCATCCGGGCACGACCGATACCGCGTTGTCTGAACCGTTTCAAGCGAATGTCCCTGAGGGCAAGTTGTTTACGCCAGAGCGCGTTGCCAGTGATTTAATGGGGCAGATAGCAAAAGCCGCCCCGCAAGATAGCGGGGCGTTTTTGACGTATGATGGTGAGCGTTTGCCTTGGTAAGCGTTACGGGTTTTTCTCTGGTTTGCTGCGTCGGCAGCGTTCAGAGCAATAAATCACAGTCTCCCAATTTCGCGCCCATTTCTTGCGCCATGAAAAAGGTCGCTCACAGACGGGGCGCAGCTTTGTTGGTAAGTGCGATTTAAAGCCTTTCATCATACTAATTCTCAAACGCTAACCAGTCCTCATTATTGTTCAAACAAGAACAAATAGTCGCCGTAACCCAATTGTGCCATTTTGCTTACTGGCACAAACTTCATCGCTGCCGAATTCATGCAGTAACGCAGCCCGGTTGGTTTTGGGCCGTCGGTAAATACGTGTCCTAGGTGAGAATCACCAAACTTACTGCGAACTTCTGTTCTAGGGTAAATCAACTTGTAATCGGTTTTTTCGACGATGTAACCTGGGTTGATTGGCTTAGTGAAACTTGGCCACCCCGTACCCGATTTGTACTTGTCGGTAGAAGAAAACAACGGCTCACCAGTTACGATGTCGACGTAAATGCCGGCTTCTTTATTGTCCCAATATTCGTTATCAAACGGGCGCTCGGTACCTTCTTCTTGCGTTACGTAGTATTGCAACTCAGTCAACGTAGACTTGATCTTCGATTGAGACGGCTTGTTGTATGCTTTTATCTTCGACAGCAGTTTTTTCTCATCGATAAGCTGACGCAGTGTTTTCGGATGTTCTTTGCGATCGTCACCAAACACTTCATCCAAGTATTTGTCTCGACCGGATGCGTAACGATAGTACTTGTACTTCAGGCTGCTCTTTTTGTAGTAATCCTGATGGTACGCTTCTGCTGGATAGAATGTCTCAAACTTGATCAACTCAGTTTTAAGCGGTTTTGGATAAACCTTTGCATTGTCGATTTCCATCATAAACTGCTCTGCGATCTGCTTTTGCTCTGCGTTGTGGTAGAAAATAGCAGGTCGATACTGTGGACCTCGGTCGACAAATGATCCTTTATCGTCGGTTGGGTCAATGTGGCGGAAAAAGTAATCGAGTACTTGTTCGTAATTCACCACATTCGGGTCGTATTTCACTTCGATGGATTCAATGTGTCCGGTTTTTCCAGAAGATACTTGGCGATAGGTTGGGTTTTTCACGTGCCCGCCGGAGTAGCCAGACGCCACATCCAAGACGCCAGGAAGCTGTTCTAAGTCCGATTCCGTACACCAAAAACAGCCGCCAGCCAGTGTGGCGATTTCTGCATTCTCTAAAGCCTTCATCTTATCCATCGTATCGGCGGTGCCTGTTTTACTCAAAAGTAGAAACAAGACAGGAAGTGCGAAAGAGAATCCGACCAATAACTTAGATATTTTCTTCATAGCTACCTCAACGTTGTTTTCCGTAGAAAGTGTGACTGAAATAAAAAGTGCTACGTAAATAGAAAGGCAACAGAGCGAAAAAATTACAGCGATTTTTAAAATTCCGTTGCCCTTTTTGATAAGAAAGATACAGTATCGGCACGAAATACACCGCTCAATCGGGCAAAAGTTACACCCAACGAGCGATGCCAAAATGAGGTAAACCATGCAAGCAGAAGTTAAATGGGTCGAAGATTTTAAATTCCTCGGTCACTCAATCGTGATGGATGGTAACGGTGGTGCAACGGCACCAAGCCCAATGGAGATTGTTACTCTTCAGTAATTTAATACCCTTGCAGCACTTGATTTTGAGTTGTAAATGTAATGTTGTCAGGAACCACTCAAAAAGGAGTGGCTCAATCTACTAAGAATGAATCGTACAGGACGTTTATTTAGTTGTTTGTCCCATACAAACGAGCGCCCATGTCTTTCTTTCCAGTTGGTCGTTCTTCTTTATTAGAAAAACCCAAGCAATGGAAAGTAACTTTGTCGCTAAGACCTTGTAGCTTAGGAAGTGATTTGATATTGATGCATAGACAGACAACATGAATTTGTTTGTTGTAGTTACTTGGAAATCTTCCCACTATGTCTTCAATTGTCGTACCAGTATCAATTACTGAGTCGATGATAATAACGTCTTTATCCATAGAAACTAAGTCGATACCACTACAACCCTGATGGTATGTTGAGTATTGACCATCAAAGTTATGGACAAAACCATTTGCAATGAAGTTACCAGAGCGATCCATTGAAATGACTTGATAGTTATCTTTATTGATATCTACCTTTGTGTGGAAAGATCGTTCAATTAACCGACCAATATTAAGGTGACGCTCTCTCAGGTTTGATGGTTTCAAGTCGAAATCAAATTGAGCTTTGTACTTTTCTCTTAATTCTTCACTTTGAGGCAATAAATAGTGATTCAAAAATGTAATATCAGAGAAGCGCTTACTTGCAAATTCACCGTTTTTATCAGTAGCGTTTAAGAGCCCGAAATCAAGATTGTTCTTTAAACAATAATCTTCTGCTTCTTGAAACTCAATTTCAGACAGTTCTTTAAGTTTATTTGTAGTTTTCACATTTCGATAACGTGTTTGATTTATATTGTCACTTGTAATATTTTTATTGATTTGAACGGATGATGCATTAAGAAAAATCAATCCATCACTAACCGAACGGTTTTCAGTAGCCATAGCATGGATTCGGATTCCTTTTTCAATGTTATCTACAAACATATGTCCATCAAAAAATGAATATGTGTTTATTTCTTTATCATTATATAATTGATAGTGGAATTTATTGATAATTTCCTCACGTTTCTGTGTAGAGAGGCTATTGATTTCTTTGATGGATGTATTTTCTTGTTCTAAGAAAGAAAATAAACGAGATGATGTTTGAACTGCTACACCACCCTCGACACTATCAGCAAGAAATTTTGTTGCTGTGGTTTTACCAGAACCCTCTAATCCAACTACGAAGTAAAGCTTGTTATTCATTTGTTATTATTCTCGTTTAAATATTGTATTGATTTAGCAGCTATTCTTTCTAAGTTTCCTGAACTTTGCAGAGCAACCTTAATATTTGATTCTCTGTTTATTGTTGCACATGAATAACAGGCTTCTTTAGGTTTATCATCAGATAGGTAGTTGATAACTTGCTCTGAAGTAGTGCCATCATCAATAAGCAAACCTTGATCATCCCAACCTTTTTTAGCTATTCGAGAGCAACTAAAAATACGGCTGCGTTCTAAAGTAACATCGAACTTTCTATAAAAACATGTTTGCCAATGACGTGAGGTTTCTTCTTTGCTGTTATAAACCTCTGAAAGAAGATCATCCCAGGCATCTTTACGTCTAAAATCAACATTACCTTTAAAATTATGGCCTTGAAGGAAATCAATCCATGCTGATTCGAAAGCATTTGTTTTGATATAGTCACTTATAACAATGCTATCCAAGACGTTAAGTAAGTCAGAAGGTACACCTTTTGGATATAAACCATTTGTTACTAATTCAATTTCATTTGATATGTTCAGCGAACTTATCTTTATAATAGTAGATTTTAGATCTTTAAACAGTGTTGCTTCGCCGCCAGCAATAACAATTTTATTTATTTTTATTCCGCACTTTTTTAAATTTACTAATGCAGATATATGTTCATCTACACCTGATTTATTGTAAGGAGATAATTGGTTAGGAACATTAAAACCACAACCAATGCAATTTAGGTTGCATTGAGAGTTAACCGATATCTCTAACTCTCTAATTATTCCTTCGGAAAATACATTTGCCACTTTCCTTACTCTGGATGTAGAGTTATTTGCCAAACTATTTGTTTGCTTTTCTTGTTTCAAGTTGCTTCCTTACAATGTGATACTTATAGATGAATTTTTTTGGTATTATTGAAATTATATATGAATAACTACGAATATGAATAGGTAAGCTTTAATTAGTTGGTTTTTAATCGATATCATGCCCACATCTGCTGCAAACGTGCTTTGTTGCGTAATTCGAGGGAACTAAATCAGAAGGTTACGATCTGATCGGCTAAGTAAGTTAATTCCCTTAGTCTCATGCCGAAACCTCGCTACAAAACAACGAACTGGAAACAGTACAACAAAGCCTTAATCAACCGTGGTTCACTCACTTTCTGCATTGATGAAGAAACCATTCGCCAGTGGAAGCAGAGTAAACAAGATAAACGTGGTAGACCTCGTCAATTCAGCGACTTAGCCATTACCACTGCACTTATGGTGAAACGAGTTTTCTCAATGCCGTTGAGAGCATTGCAAGGGTTTATCGATTCTGTTTTTTCATTGGCTAACGTCCCTATAGTCTGTCCACATTACAGTTGTATAAGTCGAAGAGCTAAGCAAGTCGAGGTTTCATTTAAACCCAAGACTAGAGGTGTAATACAGCATCTAGCCATTGATGCGACGGGTCTCAAGGTTTATGGCGAAGGTGAATGGAAGGTCAAGAAGCATGGTACTGACGGGAATCATAGGGTCTGGAGAAAATTGCATTTAGCGGTAGATACCAGCACTCATGAAATCGTCGCGGCAGAACTGAGTTTATCTAATGTTACCGATGCAGAAGTCCTTCCTAACTTGCTCAAGCAAACACGCCGAAGAATTATCGAGATATCTGGTGATGGCGCTTATGACACAAGGGATTGCCACGATGCCATACGGTTCAAGCGAGCTGTTCCACTCATCCCTCCAAGAGAAGGGGCAGCCTTCTGGGAGAATGGTCACCCTAGGAATTTAGCGGTAGGTTGCCAGAAGCTCTACGGCTCCAACAATAAGTGGAAAAAGCGGTACGGCTATCATAAACGCTCACTATCCGAGACAGTAATGTATCGAATGAAGCAGTTGTTAGGTGGGCGATTAAGTCGGAGAAACTACAATGCTCAGGTTGGTGAAACTTACGCCATGATTAAAGCGTTGAACAAACTTACAGGGCTTGGTATGCCTGAAACTCAGTGTATTGTAAAAGAATTACTCAATTGTAGGCAGTTTGGTTCTCTGATCGAATTACGCAACAAAGACCTGTAAACGGTTAGTCTACCCATTTTTCGAGGTTTTCCTATGTTCATGCACTTTCGGCAGATTGAGGCGCTACCAACAGATTTGACCGACGTTGGCACGGAGGATAGTTTCTTGTTGTAGGGTTGCTTCTCTAGCTCGCTCTCTTTCTTGTTGTTCGATTTGGTTTCTTAGCTTTTCATCGTTAATTTGTTCGATTACCTGCATTCTCAATTGTGCTGTATCTATGAAGTACGTTTTTTAGTAGCCTCATCAAAACTAAGCATAGAGAAGTCTACGATATCCGAAACCCACTTGTGAGCGATGGTCAATTCTTCGGTCATGTAAGGTTGTCGGTAGTTAGTATTTCATGACCAGTTTACCGTTAAGCTCGGATTCATGGTTTGCCTCATTGTCCAAAACGAATACATTAGCTTTATTGGCATAGGCTATGTCGAGAGTTGTGAATTTTTCAGAGTCAAAGTCAAGAAATACCCAAGTGATATAGGCATCGCTGTTTTTATAGAATTCTTCTCGACTAATGATAACGTCAAGAAACGTTGTCGATACTTGAAGTGCGAATACGACTTCTCGGTTATCCGAGGCTAAACGTGCTGAAATATCAGGTCTACGCCAGCGCTTGGCTATACCAATAGGGTTCTTTTCTCGGAATGCTTTTTCTATATGGATCTCATCAGAGAATAGGGGATCTGACTGAGTAGTTCCGCTAACCTTTGTTTACCCTCTTTGTGTTGTCGTCCCTCTTTTTGACCGTTGTATTTCATCGCTTGAATCTCTTCCATTGTGAGATTCGTGGTAGTTTTGATTGGGCAGTCTTCTGAGTCTTTTACGTGAGCAAAGAATGTGGTTCTTTGAGGTGTGGCTCTTAAAAGTACGGGTTGAAAACAAACATTACAAAGAGCCAATGGGTTTGTTTTTCTGTTTTTGGCAATTGCGGTTCTGAATTGGAAGTATTCCTGTTCTTCACAAGAATCTAAGAACTCATTAGCATCAATTACCTTATCTTCCCGAGTCAAAAATACAGAAGTCATGTTCCTCATGGACGGTTCCTATACTACCGAGTATTAAAACTGATTATGCTCATTGTTGATTATTGCATGAAAGCACAGAGCTAAAGAGTATGAGCTGCGTCAAATATAATTGTGATGGTTTGGCACTTATGGATTTGTGTCTCTAAATTATTTGATTTCATCGACATAGGAAACAAGTCTATAATCATATGCAACATGGATGCGTAGGGGAAAAAATGAAGATAATACTGGTAGATGCTGAGAATGTAGGCCTGAAAGGTGTGGAGAAGATTGCTCCATCTGTATCTGATAAAGTTTTTGTCTTTTCAAAGTCAGAGAACATAGAGCAATTTTGTGAAAAAGAAATGTATCAGCACATCTCAGATTATCCATCAGGAGCTAACCAAGCCGATTTTTGTATTATTGCGTACCTAATGAGATTTCTGACTCACTATGACCTTAAAGCACTCTCGCAAGTAGTATTTGAGCTTCATAGCAGTGACTTAAATTTAATCTCCGCATTTCGGTATCAATGCAATAGGTTTAGTGTTAAATCGGAATCTGTTCAGACGAAAGAAAGCTCAAAAGTTGTCGCTTTGCCTGTTGAGCAGAAAAAATCTAAGGCTGACAATGCCGAAGAACGATTGTACGCTGCTTTATCTAAGCCAAGAGCCTTAGATGAAGCATTGCAGAAAGAGCTACGCTTACCACGACAAGCTTTTACAAAGGCTATCAACGCTCTTTCATCAAGTAATAAGATCGTTCGATCTGCTGAAACAAAGAAGAAATGGGTTCAACGGTAGGTTTAGCCAATACAGTGGTAAACTAAATACCATCGGTAAAGAGCAAATAGATAGAAGCCACTCGATAGAGTGGCTTTGTTGCATAAAGTAGGAAATAAGTATTATGAAAGCAGAAGTAACGTGGATTGAAGATTTAAAATTTGTTGGTAAAACAGATAAAAATCAAGAGATTATAATGGCAAGTGGTGACAGTACTTATTTCTCACCAATGGAAATGGTGCTAATGGCCGCTGGTGGTTGTAGCTCTGTGGATGTTGTGGATGGTTTAAAAAGCGCAGGCCAAAAGGTGGTATCTGTTAACGCTAAGCTAACCACTGAGCGTCGTGAAACCGCGCCGCGTATCTTTACGCAAGTGAATATCCACTTTGAAGTGTCAGGTGATGAGCTTGACCCAGAAGTCGTAGCAAAAGTGGCGGCTGACTCGCTAGAAAAATACTGCTCGGTTTGCCTAATGCTTGGCAAAGGTGTCGAAATGACACACAGCTGGGAAATCGTGTAAATCGATACCCTCCGCAGAATGAAAAAATAGCAAAATAGGAAAGAGAAAAGTGCAGGCTTTTCTCTTTTTTTCTTGTGCAATTCGCGTACTGTGTGTTTGGTCTGAAGTAGTAGGAATTTTCCAATGACCGAACTAGAAAAAATGATGTCCGGCCAAGTATTTGATGGCATGGACAAAGAAATTGACGCCATTCGAACTCAAGCCACTCTTGCCCTGCGCGCCTTCAATAACAACACTGACGAAAGTAAGCGCGACGAATTGCAAAAACAGCTGTTTGGCAAAGCGGGTCTTTGCATTGTTCAAGCCCCTTTCCATTGCGAATTCGGTAAAACCATCGAAATCGGCGAAGAAACCTTTATCAACATGAACGTGGTCATGCTCGATGGTGCCAAAATTACCATCGGGAACAACGTGCTCATTGGCCCGAGCGTGCAATTGTATACCGCTTCTCATTCTGTTGATTACCGAAGTCGCCGACGTTGGGAAACGTTTTGTAAACCCATCACGATTGAAGATGATGTGTGGATTGGCGGAAATTCGGTCATTAACCAAGGTGTGACGATAGGTGCTCGCTCAGTAATTGCGGCGAATTCAGTCGTTAACCATGATGTGCCGCCAGATTGTCTATACGGAGGCACACCAGCGAAGTTGATTCGTCGTCTCAACGAAGAAGAGTAAGAATCGATAGTGATGGCATGATGACTCGCTTTACAGGCGTATGAGAATCATGCCATCAGAAAGGGATAATTCGTCAAGGAGTCTAAAATGTCGAACAAGACAGAAGTCCTCATGTGCCCTACATGTGGGGTAGAAACGCATCATGTCGTGGTGTTAGTTAGAAAAAAAAGTGGCTTTGAAGGCGATAAAAATCGCAACAAGAAAGAGTTCATCGCTGGCTTTCTCAAAAGTGTAGTGTTCGGCGCCTTCCTTGCATCTATGGATGAATTTGAACGTCACTTGATCTGCGAAAACTGTGGTCATAAAACCATTCAACAGTAACTGATAGTCTTTCTTTCTCTGCATAAGCTCATAAGTGCGGTTTGAAGCACTGGTTATTCAAATCGCATTATCCTCTTTTAGTGCTTTTGCTCTTCTTATGTTCCTCTCTCAAAAATGAGTCACATCAGTACGCATTTTAACCGCTTGGATGCAGGTAACTCACTGCTATGTAAAATAAATTTTGGTGGGAAATACGTGTTTCAGCTCGATGTTTAACCTCTGTTTATCGACACGTTTTGAGTCAGTAAACACTTAAATTTCGTTTACTTTATGTTGTACGCAGTGCAATTGTGTGAAATTGGTCACATTAGTGTTTAATTTATGAAAAAATAATTAATGAATAGTAATTCACAAATATGCTGACCGTATGTGCTATTTAGTTTTGACTTATCTTTTGATTATTCACTTGGTGAATGTTTTGTTGTTTTTAGATTGACTGAGGGTTTGATTTTCTATTCAAACTTGTGAAAGGTTGAATCGATATATTAGAAAACATGAATTTGATCTTGTTTCTATCTTTTGTTTTAAATGCGAAATTCATTATTAACAACGGATGGTTTTGATGATTTCTCTTGTGTGTATCCCACCAATTTTAGAAATTGAAAATTAAACTTTCTCAATACAATAACGACTAAAATTAAACGGAATGACGTTCTTATATTTTATTGTATTTTAACTTATACATTTTGACTCATTCATTTTAACTGTTTTTGTTGATTTTAAGTTGTTGATAATAATTGTCTTTTAACTTTTGTTTTAATAGCGTTGCTTTGCTGCTTCTTTAATGTTGTGGTGCGTGGCTTTATTTATAAAAAGTCATTTTAAAGTACGTTTTTAAGCAACGTAGAACGCGACAATACTCAGATAAATAGTATTAAAAAATTAAATAAGGATTTAACCATAAGAGTAATTTTATGGTTGATAGGTTTATTGGGGTTGATTATCTGAATTTTTATGGAATTTCATCCTAATAATCTGTTTGTCTTTAAGTTTATTCTAATGAACTTAATTCTCATGGAAGTTTCAAAACATGCAGCACACAACAAAGTGGATGATGACGCCGCTTGCAATGTTGTTGGGTACGCTGTTTTCAGCGCCATCATTCGCGGTGGAAACGAGTGTAATTGATAGCACCAGCACGCCTGAATCTACACAAAATGAAGGAGACACGTCCTGTATTGTTTGTAAGTTTAGTGGGGCCGTTTACCTATCTTACGATACAAACATTTACGATAAAGACGACTACCGTTCTGTCCGCAATTTCTCGTGGGGAGGCGATCTCGTTTATTCCTTTTCGAGCGACACAAAAGCCTATTTTTCTACGGGTGGCTATCGTGCCCTAGAAGATGAAGTCGGCACCTACGCGACAGATTCGGTGTTGGGCTTGCAATACACGAACCTATATCGCTTTGGAGATACAGGGAAAATCGGCGTTGCGGGTCAGGTCACCATTCCAACTTCAGAAACATCTCGTAAAGATGAACTGCACACCGCGGTTCGTTTAGATGTGCCGATCTCTTTTTCAGCTTGGAGCGTCGATTTTTCGGTTTCGCCAAGACTGAGAAAAAATTTCCACGAATACAAAACCATGGGTGGACGCTCGCTGACTGAGTGGACTTACTCGTTGTTTGCTGTTGCAGAAAAGTCGTGGGAATCGTTCGCAGTGGGGATCACGGCGTTAGGTGGTAACAGCATCAGTTATCAAGGTACGCGCAGAAGCAGTTGGCAGTATGAAGGGGCGTTGTACGGCACATACGAGTTTGATGAAAGCTGGTCATTGCTACTCGCGGCGTCATCAACGGGTTTCTATCAAGATGCAGAGCGAGGCACCTTGGGCAACATCGATTTGTTGGACCAAGAGAAAGCGTCTTACATCGCGACAGTGACTTACTCCTTCTAGGAAAATAACAACAATTAAGGATATCCAAATAATGTTTAAAAAATTGACTCTGGTGTCAGCAATAACGGCCGCACTTGCAGGCTGTGGCGCAGATGATCAGGCGTATGACTATGTCGAAAGAGATGCAAAAGAAGTCGCAGTAAAAGATCTTAAAGACGGTCGTTGGTTTTACGTTCCGACGACTGGTGCCGCGCCACGCTTTGCTCTGAACCAATTCCCATTCTTGCAAGGTTCACCTCGTTACGTTGAGCTTTGTTTTACCAAAGAAGGTCTGGAAGTTCGCAGTTACGATAAAAACTACCCAGACGCGCATCTAAGCAAAGATGCTAATAACTACTGCGGTGAAGAGAAATTTGTCGCAGACGACGACGGCGTTAACTTCGCGCAAGTGCTGACGATTCCGGGTGACTTTGCGGCGTATCGCTGTCAAGAAGACGCGCATGGTGATTGCACCAACAAAGAAGAAACCAATGAAGACGCAAGCCTAAACTACAAGAAGAAAACCCACTTCACTCCTCGCCCTGAAGATCTCGAAATTGCAGAATTCAATATGGAAGATCTGTATGGCATTACCGAGGGCATTGATGAAATTGGCGCACCACGATTGATCTCGTGGGACTTTGACCCTAAAAACGGTCTTCTCAATTTCGAACTAGAGCGCACGTTCCGTATCGATTTAGATAATATTTCCGACTACATTAACTTTGCAACGAAAGCGAGCTTGGATGAAGCGCTTGTAGATGGCGCATTTAAATCTCGTTTCTACTACTCGTTAGTGCACGAAAGTGAAGTGGCAACCGAAGGTTACCAACCGATCTTGTACCCAGTGGGTGATGAGAACGACATTGGTTTCTTCACCACGTCGACGAAAAAGCTTAACCCAGTCACGAATAAATACGACCGTGATGTGGTTTACCTCAATCGTTTCAACCCAGATCAAGGCTCTATCAAATATTACTTGAGCGACAATTTCTTTGAAGAGAAGAACAAGTTGTTCTTGGATGCAACGCTGCAATCGATCGACAAGATGAACCAAGCGCTGAATGTATTTGGGGCGGATACAGGCAAGCCTGAAATCGAGATTGTGAACAAAACCAAAGCGGCTGGTATTCACCCAGGTGATCTGCGTTACAACGTGATTAACCTGATTGACGAGCCTCTAGCGAACGGTCTGCTTGGCTATGGCCCGTCGGTTTCTAACCCGATGACGGGGGAAATCATCAAAGGCCACGTGAACCAATACGCAGGCGTTGCAAGAACGGGTGTGCCTTTCTATTGGGATAACTTGGCGCGTTTCTATAATCGTAATCAACTGAACTTAGATGGCTTAGATCCATTGCCAACCAGCAGCGAATCTGTGAAAACAGAAGTCGCGGATAGAATTGAAGCGCTTTCTACAATGGCGGCGATGGCGAGCCTGAAATCGGATGAAAACATTCATGCGCCGCTCGTTTCAAAAGAAGACATCGTTTCTGGAAAAGCAGCGACGAAGAGCCCAACTCAGCTAATGAAAAACTTCAATGATGACATGGAGTTTGAAAAGGTGGTTGAAGCTGAAGAGAACCGTTTGTCTTTCTGGGCAGAGCACAACGTCTATCCAATCGAAGCGTCGTGGGTTTCTTCAACCAACAAGGCCATGTTGGACAACTTGAAGTTGGATGACGCGCGTTACTTTGAGATCAAACTTGATGACGCAGGTAACGAAGTATCGCGTCAGCTTAAGCGTTGGAAATACCTGCCAAAAGAGTTGCAAGTGAAAGCCGCAGATGCGATTACGGTTGCGACTTACAGCAATACGCTTGTTCACGAGCTTGGTCATAACATGGGTCTGCGCCATAACTTTAAAGGCTCAAATGACAAAGCGAACTACTACACGCTAGAGCAAGCGCATCAACTTGGTTTGAACAACATTCCTGCTTACAGTTCGACGATGGACTACGCACCAAGCATGTTGGATGAAACGCCAACTTGGGGTCTGTACGATATTGCGGCGTTTAAGTTTGGCTACGGTCGTAAAGTCGAGACGATTCAAGATTCTTCAGGTTCAGCTCCTGCACCTGTTGCGAAACCGGCAGACAGTGCGAGTGATGAAGACAAAGCAGCATACGCTCGTTACCTCGCTGATCAGCAAGCCTACCAACAAAGCTTTGCATACAAGTTTGGCAACAATCCAGACAACACATCGCTGATGGTGTGTTCTGAAGTGAAGGCGCTAACGGGGAACGAGAAAGGCAAATCACTCTACAACTGTGACTTCAGCCGATTCGATACCGCTGCGTTGTCTGATGATCCAGAACTGAATGCGAAAACTCGTTATGGCGCACTTTACTACCTAGATAAAGTGAATGAAATTGAGCGTAAGTCTTACGATTTCTGTACCGATGGGAACGTTTCTCTAAACAGCGACTGTAACCGTTTTGACGAAGGTACAAACCTAGAAGAAATTGTTTCTTACGAGTGGCAGAACTATCTCGATAGCTATGATCGACGCAACTTGGAGTTATATGGGACGACGGGATTATTCTCGTCCGATTATCCTGGTTACTTAGTGCGCCGTTATATGGAAATGAGCGCTATCCGTGACAAGATGGAAGATCTTGAGCGCATCGATAACCTGTACACCAATCTTGGTTACACTTCGTCAACGGATAAGCCGGGTGATTTCTTATTGCGCATTGCTTCAAACCCTCAATACTGTAGCGAAGGCAAAGCCGATAACTCATGGTTCTGTGATTACGCGAATGGGGCGAAAAAATCCGCGGCGTTCTTCCTTGATATCTTGCGCACACCAGAGCATCAATGTGTGATAGAAAATGCGGCAGGCAACCAAAAAGTGATTTCTTTTGGTCAACTGTTAGACAACAACTCACACCAAATTCCGGCTGATTACGATCTTTCAACAGCCAGCTGTTTTGATGATTTGGCAGCACGCTTTATCGAAGATTCAGATGAGGGCTATATAGCTGTTGCGGAAACTGCGAATGGACGCTTCCTAAACTCAATTGGTAGCTTTGACCCGGATTATCCTTGGTCAAATGCGGTGTCTGTGTTGGGCAACTGGCCAGACAAAGCGTTGGCGAGCCACTTCTTAGCACGTCGATTCTCGAACCGTTTTACCGATGAGGTGAGCTTTGCATCGCTGCTTGATATCCCTGGGGTGCAAGCTGAATACGAAGACATCATGGGCAACATCGTGGCAAATGACGCGTTAAATACGCCAGTTAAATTGGTGGGTAAAGACGGTAAGGAATACACCAATCTAAAAGGTGTTACCGTGAACCTACACATCACTGAGCAAATGGAGTCCCTACCACCAATGCCTCGTGGTATTGCAAGATTCCTTGATATTGGTGCAGAAGGCCGCGGACGTGTTGGCGATGTCATCTTGAGAATGGGTGTGCGCCAAATGAAGTCTTACGACTACACAGTGAAGACTCGTGGTCAATCTCAGTTTGATACGTTTACGAAGCAGCAAGACCGCTACGGTATTATTGCGGGTGACAAGGTTGAGTTTGTTATCGACGGCGAGAAGTTTGTGGCAACAAAAGCAAACAAGCTGGCTTACGACTACGCAAATCAACTGGTGACGTCCAAAGGTTACGATCTAAAAACGTACCTAGATAGCTATGAGCCTGCAACACTAAACAAGGTTGCAGAGAGCATCGATAGCGCTTGGGGGCCATTCCGAACAGCGATTGTCCCAGCGTTCCACGATCCTGTATTGCTGCTGGATGCACCAATGGTCAACGCAATGAAGCGAACCATTGATGCGGATATCGCGGCAGGTGTGCTGTCGTTTAGCCAGTCTTTCATCAACTTTACGACAGCGAATGTGACTTCGGGTGATTTGGTCATCGATGCAACTTCGGGCACATTGAGCTATAAAGGTGGTAAAGCGCACGATGAGCTGAAAGCGTTCGAAGCTTACACAGATGCGATGCTTTTGATTTACAACGATCACGCCGAAGACATGATGTTCGCGGTCGACAATGTGTACGCAGGGTACATGGCGTCTTCAGATGCTGACAAAGAACTTTGGCTGAAAGATCTCAATATGATTCAAGCGTATTTGCGTGGTGATATCGGCGCTGTGGCTGGTGATTACTACAAGATGCTTGATCGCCTACCAACTGCAGTGAGTTTCCAGTAAATAACTCTTAATTCACTCATACAAAGGCCTGCAGCAATGCAGGCCTTTTTCGTCATAGGATTGATGGAATTTAGGAGTGAAAGATGATCTGTCCGTCTTCTGTCATCACAAGTGTCGCTTTGCTTTGTTCGATAAGTTGAGCAGCATAAGAAGGGGTAACGGCCTGCATATCACCTTTAGATCGAAGAGTTAAAGACTCCCACGCTTGATCTCGATATTTCCCTGCTTGGGTGTATTGAATCAATACTTTCATAGCTTCACGCTCCGGTGTGGTTGACGTGCTACTTAAGTTAACGATTTTAGGTTGGTTGCGCATCTGTTAAAAATGAAACATTAGTTTAACCAAATGTGCCTTTCCAAATATCGCGCATTGAGCAGAGCAATTTAGAATCCTTGTGATGAAGGGATGAAAAACACTCAATCTTTCGATTCATACTGCGCAATATAATGTTTGAGAGATTTGGTTTCCGCACTCTGAAACTCTTCATCATGCATACGCAGTGCTTGGATACGGTCGAGGCGGAACTGGCGGTAGTCATCGCGCAATTCGCACCAGGCGACCAGCGTCCAGACTTTGCCCCAAAAGAACTGGCCTAACGGTTGGATTTTTCTTTCGGTCACTTGTCCGCTTTCATCTTGGTAATCCAAACTGACCTTAAACTGATGATCAATCGCGTGGCGCAGAAGCTGCCCTCGTTTGGCAGTCTCGGATTGGGTGTGATAATCGGGCACAATCAGCGGACAATCTTCCACTTGTTGTTTGAGCTTATCTGGCAATACCGAAAGTATTTTGGTGGACGCAGAGTGAGACGCTTCGGCAAGTTCGGCATCCGACCAAGCTCGAACCATCCGCATACCCAGTTCAAGCGCCATCATCTCTTTTTCTGAGAACATCAAAGGCGGCAGATGAGAGCCAGCTTGCAACAGGTAGCCGACACCTGCTTCACCTTGAATCGGAACACCAGAACTGAGCAACGACTGAATATCGCGATAAATCGTACGTTCGCTAACTTCCATTCTTTCTGCGAGCTCTTTCGCTGTCACGGCGTAACGCTTTGCGCGCAAAAGCGTCAGTAGCTCAAACAGTCGTTCTGATTTGCTCATGATGTTCCTTATCTAGACCTACTGGTTGTTAGTGGTAGTGTGGCTGATTACTTCTCTAGCTCACTGCACATTTTTAAGTTGTGATGTTTAAGCTCGAAGCTTTCGCAGTCAATCATTGATAACAGAGGCTGAAATTCAACGGCTTGCTTAATCTGTTTTCCCGCCTGTTTTGCATCGTCCATTGAACGCCAGTAAATGATGTCTGTCCACACATCGTCCGTCGCTTCGTGACTGAGTGAGCGGTACAAAAAGCCCGGCAGATTCTTCACAAACGTTTGTGACTGTTTGGCAGCGGCGATCACGTCTTGCTCTGTTGTGCCTGCGGTTAGACGAAATTGCACAGTTTCGATAACGGTTTCCATATTGTGATTCCTTATTGGTTTTGGCGGATTGCCTGTTGAGTTCCAAATAAGGTTACGCGGATGGAATGTCAGAACATGTCAGTAGTGAAATCTCACTCACTTGTCATCAATATGGTTATTTTTCTGGGCTGTTGTAACGATCCCAGTAAGGTAAATCTGTGCCGAGTTTTTCGCTGATAAAATCGATAAAGGCTCTTACTTTCAACGGCATGTGCTTGCGCTCAGGAAAAACCGCATAAATGGCGTGTTCTGGTAGAGAATACTCTTCCATCACCGGTTTTAGATTTCCTGCGGCAAAGTCTCTTCCTGCAATAAACGTTGGCAGTTGCGCAATGCCCGAACCTCTTAACAGCAACTGGCGAATGGCTTCGCTGTTATTGACGATAAAGTTTCCTTTTGGAAGTACCTTGTATTCGCTGCCGTTGTTGATGAACATCCATTCGACGCCGCCACGGAAATAGGAGTAGCGCAGGCAGTTGTGACTGACTAAATCACTTGGTTTTTGTGGTGTTCCAAACTCCGCTAAGTAATCTGGCGAGGCACAAAGCACACTTTTACAAGGGGCGAGACGTTTTGCGATTAGATTGGAAGAGGTGAGTTCACCAATACGGATCCCCAAATCAAAACCGTCTTTAACCAAATCGACCATTTTGTCTTCGAGGTTTAAATCCACTTCAATTTTCGGGTAACGAGCGAGAAACTCGCTGATCAAAGGCGCGATATGCAGCACACCGAAAGACATCGGCACGGTAATTTTGAGCCGACCTTGTGGAGAGCCTTGCAGTTCCGATACCGCGTCTACGCCTTGCTGGGCTAGGTTGAGCGCTTGAGAGGCGTACTCAAAATAACGTTCTCCTGCTTCGGTCAGGCTCAGCTTACGCGTAGTTCGATTAAGGAGACGAATGCCCAAATCGTCTTCTAGTTGGTTGATGCGTTTACTGATCGCCGATTTCGTCAGATTCAGCTGTTTGGCCGCAAGGGAAAAGCTGCCGCATTCGACAACAGCAACAAAAACGGGCAGGGAGGCAATCGCGTTCACATCAATCTCCTATTATCGTGAAGCATTTATTGTTGAGCACAAGGATACAATTAATTTCCAATTATAGAGATTATCTTCAAGAAGAAAACAATCTAGACTATGCACCAGTATTACGACCTTGATTTTGGGAAGAAGAAAATGAAGTACGATTGGATCCTGTTTGACGCTGACGAAACCTTATTCCACTTTGATGCTTTCAAAGGTTTGCAGCTTATGTTTTCTCGCAAAGGCGTAGATTTTACTGAACAAGATTTTGCTCATTACCAAACCGTAAACAAACCGCTTTGGGTGGATTACCAAGACGGCAAAGTAACGGCAGATGAGCTAAAACATAAGCGTTTTACCGAGTGGGCTGAGAAGCTGAATACCACAACAGCAGATCTCAATAGCGCATTTTTAGAAGCAATGGCCGATATTTGCAGCTTGTTGCCAGGTGCAAAAGAGCTGATGGAAGCGCTGCAAGGCAAAGCTAAAATGGGCATCATCACCAACGGTTTTACAGAGTTGCAAGCAATTCGCCTTGAGCGCACAGGGATGACTGAGTACTTCGATAAAGTGGTGATCTCTGAACAAGTGGGCGTAGCAAAACCGGACTTAGGTATTTTTGAATACGCGATGCAGCAAATGGGCAACCCATGCAAAACGCGCGTACTGATGGTGGGTGACAACCTGCATTCCGATATTCTGGGTGGTAATAATTTTGGTATTGAAACTTGCTGGTTAAATACCACAGGCGCAAGCGTCGATGAGCGTATCGCACCAAATTACACCGTTGAGTCTTTGAGTGAACTAAAGAACATTTTGGTGGCGTAACTGAATCGGGTATTATTCCGCAGTAACCCTCAGAAAAATCAAGGAATAACCATGTCAGACATCAAACAGCTAGACAGCAAAGTCGTTTACCAGAATAAGTGGATGACGGTGCGTGAGGACAAAATTTTACGTCCGAGCGGCGCAGAGGGCATCTATGGTGTGGTCGACAAACCTGATTGTGCTGCGATTCTGGCTATCGATAACGGGATGATTCACTTGGTTCAGCAGTACCGTTACACCGTAGGTCAACGTTGTTGGGAGATCCCACAAGGGGCGTGGGAATCAAATCCAGATGCGGATCATCTTGAGCTTGCCAAAGGCGAGCTGCGTGAAGAAACGGGCATGCAGGCGAGCGCCATGGCGTATGTCGGCGCGCAGTTTATCGCATACGGCTTTTTGAATCAGACATGTCACGTCTACTTCGCCACTGATTTAACGGACGTGGGCAATCAACTCGACAGTGAAGAAGAGGATTTGATCACTCGCGCTTTTTCTGTTGAGGAGTTCGAACAGATGATGATCGACGGCACGATCAAAGATTGTGTCACCATCGCCGCTTATGGTTTGGCGAAGCTGAAGAAATTCATTTAGTTATCCATGATGATTTTTTAATGAAAACAGCGGCCTAGTGCCGCTGTTTTTAGTTTGGATGAGCTCGTTGAGCCATCGCTTACTCGTCGATTTTCTTACCTAAGATTTCCACTTGCGCTTTTTTGGTCACCCCCGCGACTTGCAGCGCTGTGCTGCCAACCGATTCATAGTTCAACTCGATCTTGTCTAATTTCGCGTTATCTTTTGTTGGTAGGCTTAAACTTCTTGATGACATGCCTTTAGTCAGAACACCTAAACTGTCGAACGTCTTTTCCTGACCATCTTTCATGATTACTTTAACGCTTTTCAGATCGACCGTACCTTGCGTACATTTGATTTTGATGTGGCTAAAACGAGCGTTAGCAAATGGGGACAGTGGATTGACTGTGTCGGTTTCCGATTTAAAACTGACGGTCTTATCTGCAATCTTATCCCAATCGTTGTCTCCTGCAACCGATTGGAAAGAGGCTATAGCCGCTAAAAGACAGAGTGCGATGGTGTTGAACAGTTTCATAGCTTTTCCTTACCTTAGGTTTAGATATTCTGTTTAATCAGTTCGATGACGTGTGTGACTTCGTCTTGAGTTAAAGCCCCTTCTTTCACGAATAAAATTTCGCCTTGTTTATTTTGTACGATAATCGCAGAACTTTCTTGCTGCAGATCCCAAGTTGTTGCTAATACGCCATTTTTGTCTAACACCATGGAAGACCAAGAGAATGTCTTTTTGCTGTCCTCTGCCGACGATTTAACAAATGTACCGGTTCCCCAAATGGCGTCTTCTTGGTTGATCACGGTTGTGGTCTGATACTGATCTTCAGGAAAGTGAGCGGCAGTGATTGCTGACATCAGCGGCGCGTTCATCTCTTTGGCTTTACTACGACCTGCAATGGCTTGTATCACACGGACTTTGCCTAACATCTGCTGAGTTGCCCAAGGTTGATAAGCCACATCGTCTCCTTGCAGCGTCATTTCGCCATAGGTATCAATGCTGACGGAAGGGGTGGTTTGACCGACAGAAAGGTTATGAGAGAAGGCGAATGTCGGGGCGAGTGCGAGTAAGAGTGACAGAACAGATGGAGTTTTCATTGGGGGTTCCTGTAACGAAGTGAGGTTAGAGCGAATCAAAATAAGGGGCAAATACGATGCCCCTTATCGGATGTGGCGTTTAGTTAGAAAGTACAACGCGCGCATTTAGCGGTTGCAGCGGACGATTGTTTTGTCCCATGACTTCCATCAGTTTCGCGGCTTGATCTTTGGATAAGGTTTGAGTGTCTTTAAGCACAAACCAGCGCACACCTTCTGAACATGGTGGTGTGGTTAAAGAGCCGTTAAATCGATAGTAGTTTGCAGTTTTTGGCAGTAAGTCGTTAATCTCAAACGTATCTTTAAAGAACGTGGTTTGATTCTCTTGTGGGATTGCGTTGATCAGTTTAGACAGCGCTGCGTTTTGATCGCCAGCATCAAACATCACCGAAATTACCGCCAACTCGCCGTCTGCGTTGGCGTGTACAAAGTGCGCTTCAAGTGGATATTGGCGGCCTTTGATTTGGTTTTCTGAAGGTGTGTGGAAATGGAACTGTTGCAGTTCGAACGTCTCGCCATCGATGGTGAAGCTGTTACGTCCGTTCACTTGCGCTTGCAGCGTATGACCATTGTTGGTTAAACCAATGACCTGACCAGTGTACGAAAGGTTCAGTGCTTCCAGTTTTGCATCGGCTGGGTTGTCGATGTTGATTGGGCTTTGGTTTTTCGTGGTTGCGCAGTCTTTGGCGATTTCTCCCCAGTGTTCTGGCCCGTGTTTGTCATTGCCATAGCCCCATTCCGAAGCCTGAGCCGCGCTTAGAGTGAGAAGTGAGAGGGAAAAAGCAAGTAGTGTTTTGTTCATAATAATGTCTCTGTTCGGTCGCTTTGATAAGCGTTGTTACAAGGCAATGACCTAGAGGTTTGATCACTGCCTGACAAATTAGAAACGGTGGCTGAGTTGGGCACCAATTAGGAACGCATTTGAATGGGTCACGCCCGTTACCATAGGTGCAGGAACACCTTCATACGCGTACTCTTCTACGTTGACATCTTCACCAATCAAGTACGTCATGCCGATGTCAACCGTGGTATCTGATGACCATTGGTAAGAGGCACCTGCAGATAACCAGTGACGGTTCGAATCTGGGATAGAAAGCGAAGTCAGCTCATCGACAGGTGTTTTGTCGAACATGTAACCCGTGCGAAGTGTCCAACGTTCATTGGCGTACCAAGTCGCACCGATGGAGTAGTGCGCGGAGTCTTGCCACTGAAAATCTTTTAGCAACTGATCATCAGCTTTCAAGCTGTCAAATGCTGACCAACCAATCCACTGCACAGAATAGTGCAGGGCAAATTTAGGTAAGACGCGGTGATAACCGGAAAACTCCGCAATATCCGGTAGTGGCATAGCAAGTGAGTCGTACGATTCGCCAGCAAAGTGGATGTCGCCCTTGGCATCGATGTTAGGGCTGTGCTTGTAGCTTAAACCTAAGCGATGACGTTCGTTAAACTCGTACATCATGCCAATGTTCGCGCCAAGCCCAATGCCGCTAGCTTCCACATCAAGTGCGTTGCCTTTTAAGGCTCCGCAACGTTGTTCTAGTTCGTTTCCAAGTATGTTCCCACCAACGCAAACACCCACGTCCATATCGCGGTACAGTTCACCAGAGCCGTAAATCACATCAATACCACCACCGATACTAAAACGGTCGTTCACCTTGTATGCCAAGCTTGCGCCAAGGTTGACACTCGCTACGCTGGTGACACCGCCAAAAACAGGTGCGCCATAGTTTGGTTTAAACTCCATGTCGGTTCCGAAGTTGGAGTATGCCGATAAGCCTAGATGCCA
Source organism: Vibrio parahaemolyticus (assembly GCF_900460535.1). Taxonomy (NCBI): domain Bacteria; kingdom Pseudomonadati; phylum Pseudomonadota; class Gammaproteobacteria; order Vibrionales; family Vibrionaceae; genus Vibrio; species Vibrio parahaemolyticus. Next base: position 965,039 of record NZ_UHIL01000002.1, read on the forward strand.
GTCGTCGTTGATAGGGTGAATAAAGTAAAAATTGGGTACAACGGCTGGTTGACCAACGCCATCGACGTCATCAATGTCGGTCACGGTTTGAGAGAAGGACGGGGTAATTTCAACTTGAGGGGACGGAGGAAAACCGCCCATACCAACATTGACATCCGCATTAATGTTAGCTCGATGATATTGCGCATTTTTAACGGTAACGTCAGGTTTGACGTAAGTGACACCGAACGATAAGGCATTTTGTTTAAACAGCGTCATCGCTGCGGCGTTACGGCTGACTACAGACGCATTATCACCAATGACGGCATCACCAGCAAAAGCACGACCAAGACCCGTCGCCGAATGTTCGTTAATTTGAAAACCACCGGCATACGCCGTCGATGAGGCTAACCCGATTAATAAATAAATCGGTGAAAGAGTTAATTGTCGCTGCATGTTTTTTCTCATGAATTAATTAGAGGTTGTATTGCAACGAAAAGCAGTAAAATAAACAAATCTGACCAGTATATTTAGGAGTAAAACTAACAGTATGTTGACAATAAATAAATTTAACTTAATAAATATTTATTGATGAATTTATTAATGGTTCATGTCGTGAATGTGGTGATTATTTTACGTGTAAATTAAACTCAGAGCCTCTATTTTTATTTTTGCGGTATTACTTCTCTATTTTTATTGTGCTGACTGTTCCCTAACAAACAGAGGCAAATCCAGCGATAAAGTGTCCGTGATGGAAACTCTGAGTCATTTGTATTTCCATTGCATCCCAACGTTGGTAGTTCGAATCAGCAAGAGAACTATCGTTTTAAACCCACATGACACACTCCTCTCGGTCTTACCTGTGTTATGTGGGTATTTTTTATTTAACTTGTCACTTAACTCCTCTTGAAATTCAATAATTAAAAATGGTCATAATGAAATTTAAATGGATGGCATGTTGAATAATTTTGGATTTTACTGGTTTGTTGGTATTTAAAAGTTTTGTTTATAATACTTATAACTTGAATTTCTATATTAAAAATGATCTTTGTTATATTTATTGAATGATAAAGTTTTGAAGTAGCTATAATATCTCGGATTTTTCACATTAGCGATGTTATTCCTTCAGTATCTTGACGTTAATTTACCTATCTTTACGTCTCGTACCCTGTACGGCTAAGAAAAATAGCAGTATAAAATCAAAACGATTATTTACTTCACTCCTGCTATGAAACTCAATAAAAAATGGCTCGTTTTGTGTGGCCTACTTGCTATTGGTGCTGGTGGTTATCATTATCTGCAACGTCCAGAACCCATTTCTCCTTACGCGACAGAAGTCGTTCGCAAAGGCAATATCGAAAAGGCGGTATTAGCCAACGGCATGTTGCAAGCGTCCAAATTGGTGAATGTAGGTGCGCAAGTATCTGGGCAAATTCAACGCCTCGCTGTGAACTTAGGGGATGAGATCAAACAGGGGGACTTGATTGCACAGATTGACAGCCTGACTCAGCAAAACAGCCTCAAAGAAGCCCAGGCGTCTCTTAATAGTCTCAACGCTCAGTACCAGGCTAAGCAAGCGCAGATTAAACAAGCAAACTATGAATACGTGCGCCAAAAAGGCATGTTGGCAGCGAAAGCGAGCTCACGAGCTGATTACGAGAATGCCGAGGCGACGCTCGCCATCTACAAAGCCGAGTTAGCGCAACTGGATGCCGAAATCGAGAAAGCCAAAATCAACGTCGACAATGCGCAGTTAGATCTCGGTTACACCACTATCAACGCACCGATGGATGGCACGGTGGTCTACACCGCGGTGGAAGAAGGACAAACCGTAAACGCCAATCAAACCACGCCAACGATTATCGAGTTAGCCAAGTTAGAGACGATGACGGTGAAAGCCGAAATTTCGGAAGCCGATGTGATTTTTGTTCACCCAGGCCAAACGGCGCTGTTCACCATTTTAGGCAAACCGAATCAGCAGTTTAAAGGCACATTGCGCGCCATTGAGCCGGGGCCAACCATCATGGATGGCGATGACAGCGATCTGAGCATTTCAGATAGCGACGCCATTTACTACAACGCTGTATTTGATGTGAAGAACCCGCAAGGTATTTTGCGCATCGGCATGACTGCGCAAGTTTCGATTGTCCTTGAGCAATCGGAAAATACCTTGATTGTCCCTTCACAAGTGCTGCAAAAATCTGGCGGCAAAGGCAACTATACCGTGCCAGTGCTTGAACAGGGCCAAGTGGTGCAAAAGCCCGTGACAGTGGGTATCAACAACAAAGTGAACGCAGAAATTCTCTCAGGTTTGAAGGAGGGCGACCAAGTTGTTCTTGGCAATGCTATGGATGGAGAATCATCAAGCCGAGGTGATCGTCGTCGACCTCCGATGAGGTTCTAAGATGAGTGACGTGCTTTTAAAAGTTGAGGATGTAACTCGACGATTTGTCTCTGGCGACGAGTCGCTTACCGTGTTGAACCACATTAATTTAGAGATAAAACGCGGTGAAATGGTCGCGATCGTGGGTGCATCAGGATCAGGTAAATCGACGCTGATGAATGTGCTCGGCTGCTTGGATAAACCGTCCAGTGGTCGATACTTCATTAATGGGCAAGATGTCTCGACGTTGGAATCCGACCTACTGGCGGAACTGCGCCGCGAGTATTTTGGCTTTATATTCCAGCGTTACCATTTGCTGGGGGACTTAACCGCGGTGGCAAACGTGGAAGTACCTGCGGTTTACGCGGGAGTTCCTCATCGTCAAAGAACGGAGCGAGCGCAGTCGTTATTGGCTCGCTTGGGGCTGGAAGATCGTTTGACTCACAAGCCCAGCCAACTGAGTGGTGGCCAGCAACAGCGCGTGAGTGTTGCTCGTGCACTGATGAACGGTGGTGAGGTGATTCTTGCTGATGAGCCCACTGGCGCATTAGACAGTCACAGTGGGCAAGAGATGATGGCACTGCTTAAAGAGTTGCATCAACTTGGGCATACGATCATCTTAGTGACTCATGATATGAACGTGGCGAACTTTGCGGATCGCATCATTGAAATCAAAGATGGTGAAATCATTGCAGATACGCCAAATGCACAAGTTGTAATCAATGAGCAAGCAGCAAATACACCGAGCGCGTCTTTTCATCGCCCAGCGCAAGCCGCCAGTAAGTGGTGGAAGTGGGACAGTTTTATTGACGCGCTCAAAATGGCGCTGCTGGCGATGTCTAGCCACAGAATGCGCACGTTTTTGACCATGCTCGGCATCATTATTGGTATAGCCTCGGTGGTTTCCGTGGTGGCACTAGGTAATGGTTCACAACAGCAAATTTTGTCGAATATTTCATCCATGGGAACAAACACCATTGATGTCAGGCCGGGCAAAGGGTTTGGTGACCGCCGCTCCGGACGAGTGAAAACGCTAACCGCCGACGATGCTAAATCGTTGGAGAGTCTACCTTTTGTCGACAGTGTCACGCCGTCTTTATCCAACAGCTTAACCGTGCGTTACGCCAATCAGGATGCAACCGCGTCTGTGGAAGGGGTTGGGGAAGATTATTTTCGTGTGCGCGGTTATGAGATCGCCAAAGGTCAGTTTTGGGATGAAGAGAGCGTGAATTCGCTCGCCCAAGAAGCAGTGATTGATGACAACACTAGAAAGGAAATGTTTGCGGATAGAAATCCGATTGGTGAAGTGATTTTTCTAGGTTCATTGCCAGTGCGTATTGTGGGTGTCACGCAGAAAAAAGAAGACGCGTTTGGTAACAGCGACGCACTGAAAATTTGGGTGCCATACACCACCATGTCGGGACGAATGATGGGACAACGCTACCTCAACGGTATTACTGTACGGATTGATGAGAATGCCCCAAGCGCAGCGGTAGAACAGAGCATCATCAACTTGTTAAAAATGCGCCACGGTACAGAAGATTTCTTCACGATTAACACTGACACCATTCGTCAGAGCATCGAGAAAACCACCGCCACCATGACGTTACTGATCTCAGCGATTGCGGTGATCTCCCTAATTGTCGGGGGAATTGGCGTAATGAACATCATGTTGGTGTCGGTGACAGAGCGCACGAAAGAGATCGGTGTGCGAATGGCTGTGGGTGCGCGGCAAGCGGATATTTTGCGTCAGTTTTTGATTGAAGCGGTACTAGTGTGTTTGTGTGGTGGCATTGCTGGTATTGGCTTGGCGTTTTTGATTGGTTTTGCATTCAGTACATCTGGCAGCAGCTTCCAAATGATTTACTCAATGAGCTCGATCATCTGGGCGTTTATTTGCTCAACGTTGATTGGCATCGCTTTCGGCTTTTTACCCGCTCGCAATGCAGCCAAACTCGATCCGATAGAAGCGCTAGCGAGAGACTAAAAATGAGTAACACAATGAAATTCAAAACTCGATTGGTCGCGGCTGCCTTAAGTGCAGTGTGGTTGTCAGGTTGTGGTTCGCTTATGCGTAGTGACTATCAAGCTCCTGAGGTGCAAGTGCCTGCAAATTGGCAACAGATGCATGTTGCGGGTGATGTCAGTATGGATCCTTGGTGGTTGGCGTTTAACGACCCAACGCTTAATCAATACATTACTCAGGTGTTGGCTCAAAACAACGATTTGACGCTGGCAACGCTAACGCTAAAGAAAGCGCGTTTACAGCTGGGTTTAGCGCAAGATGACCTTTTCCCTACGTTGAGTTCTTCCACATCAGGACAAGTTCAAAAATCTCTTGATAGCGGGGAATCGGCAGATAGCTACAGCACTAACTTGTCCGTCAATTACGAGTTGGATTTGTGGGGAAAAATCTCGGCAGACGTTGACCAAGCCAAGTGGACGGCGATGGCAAGTCAGCAAGATCGCGAGGCGACCGCACAAAGTTTGGTGGCAACGACGGCATCGTTATATTGGCAAATCGGCTATCTGAAACAGCGTTTAAACCTCAGTCAGCGTAATGTGGAAGACGTAGCTCAAACGCTACAATTGATTGAAAAACAGTACCAACTTGGCGCTGTGGATCAGTTAGATGTGCTTGAAGCCAAACGTACGTTGGCAAGCTTACAAGCGCAGCAAAGTGAGTTTGAACAGAGTTTACTTGAGGCAAACAACGCCTTTACGATTTTGTTCAATCAACCGCCGAAGAGCATCAGTGCAAACATCCAAATGCTGCCTGAAGGCGATATGCCATCGTTGAGTGTTGGTGCTCCGTCTGATTTATTGATCCGCAGACCCGACATTAAAGCAGCGATTTACGAAGTCAAAGCCGCGCTAGCAAATAAAGACGCAGCAGATTTGGACTACTTGCCCAAGCTGACGCTCACAGGGGCTTTGGGTGGATCGTCACAAGCGCTTAAAGACCTGCTTTCCAACCCGATTGGCAGCTTAGGTGCGGATATGACGCTACCGTTTTTGCAGTGGAATGAGATGAAAAATAGCCAAGCCATTGCCGATTTAGACTATCAATCGGCTATTGTGAGTTATCGCCAAGTGTTGTACGCCGCATTCCAAGATGTCGAAAATGCCTTGTCGGCACGCGAGAAATTGAAGTATCAGGCGGCGCGTTTACAAGAACAGTATGATGCCGCAAGTGCCGCTGAGTCCATTTATGCTGCGCGGTATCAGTATGGCTCGACGTCGATCATGGACTATTTGAATGCACAAGAAGACACCAGAAACGCGCAAGCTTCTTTGTTGGAAAACCGCTACAACCAGTTTCTCACTCAGGTTACGCTTTACCAGTCTTTAGGAGGAACCGACGTCGCGCCACTGTAACTTGTTTAGCGTTGCGACTGCTGTGATCACAAAGTTCCTTCGATAAAAATGGCCACGATGTGTCGTGGCCATTTTGCTTATCAACGTGTGTACGAAGATAAGGTATCAACTCAGAAGCCGTGTCTGGTTAGAAACGGTACTCTGCTAAGTTGTTGCTACTTTCTAGCATTTTCTCTGCAACATAGCGGTGAGTTGCTGTTGTTGGATGCGTGACATCCCAGAACACAAACTTCTCAGCACCAGATGCTGCACACTCAGAGCGCAATGCGTGGGTGTACATGTAATCGACAGACGATGAGCGGTTGATGTCCAAACAAGGATCACTCGCGTTCACGAAACCGTGCTCTTCTGGCGCAGAAGTTAGCGTCTCGAACAAGGCGTGAGTATCAAACAACGTGATGTTGTAACCTTGCGCTTTGTAGTACATCGCTTGTGCCTTGATGAACTCGTTCATCTCAAGCACTTTCGCACGAATTTTGTCGATCTCTTCTTGTGTTGAGTACTTAAACTGAGGCGCTTTCGTCGCATCTGGCAGTGTCATCAACATGAAGTTCTTCGCACCTGCGTCCGTCAAACGAATCAGTGCTTCTGCATAATCCGCTTTCACTTCTGGAACGCCACGGTTGTAGTTCATGAAGTCATTCAAACCAAACTCAAGCGTAAACAAGGTGTTTGCTGGTTTGTAGTTCTTCGCCAGTTTTGCGTAGGTTAAGTACGAAGAAACTTGATCACCAACCCCTGTTAGCGCGATGTATTGGTTCTCACCAGCCGCGCCGCCAACTGCCCAGTTGTAGAGCGGAAGGTTCTTCGCTTTGGCAATGTATTCTGTCCACACAAAACCGTTGGAGAAGTGACCTAAGAACCAGCTGTTCGGGTTAGGGAAGCGCCATTGTGATGCGTTAAATATGTTGCCTGTATCAGACAAGCTGTCACCGAGTGCAACCACTTTGTTGATTTGATCTGGCTGCATTGCTGCGTCGTTGCTCCAGATCGTGTGGTTGTATGAGAAGCGATTGTCAGCGGCGAAGAACGTAATGTCTGCGTTCTCGTTCGCCAAATCTAATGTTGCTTCACAACGCTGACGGATAACGTTTTGCGACGTGTTGGTGTAGAACATGTTTTTAAATGAAACGGAGCTCCACCAGTAGCCGTCAATGGTGAAGTAGCTACCATCTTCGTTTTTTGCCCATTCCCAATCGGTCGCCGGATCATCTTTCGAGTAGCTGGTGCGATACCAACAGCGAACATAGGTATAGGTTTGGTTTTCTTGCGTGCTGATCACTTCAGACGCTGAAACCATTTCTGGTGATAAGGTTGGCTCTTCGGCAACTGCAGAAGCAAGCGGGAGTAATGCAGTTAATAGTGTGATTGTTTTTTTCATCATTCACTCTTCTTGTAATGGTTATTGACCCAAGCACATTGAAAAAATACTTGGCTATAACATTGTTTAGATGAGAATTTTTCTCACTAAACCCTCTAATTCTGAGTAAATACTCCAGACAGTCAACAACTAAATATTCATTATTTTGATTTTGGCATCACGGTCAAAAAAATCATTCAGCATAGCAATCGATTAAATGGCTCATATTTAGAATAATTACTCACTAACATTAATTTAACATGCATTTTTTGTTAAATAAGTGATTGCTTTATAAGGTTTTGTTGATGCTTTTTGATGTTAACTAAAAATGTTGATTGAATGATATTTTGTACAAATTTGTATATTCATGAAACAAATTGTTTGGCATTTTTGGACGATGAACTATAGCTGAGTGACTCATGTATACATCGCAATGATGATTTTTCATGAGGATATAGTGAATAAAAATTAGCTCAACTAAGGAATAGGGCAAATGCACTACACAACAAGTAAAAAACAAGGCTTATTTACATTGTCTGCTGTCGCCGTCGCGCTGACTGCTTCCATGTCAGCATTCGCGGCTCCACCGATGGGATTCGACGAATCCAAGTTGCCGACGAAATACATCGTCAAATTCAAAGAAGATCCGGTAAGCCGATCTTCGATGGGGGGCAACTCGTTTTGGGGACCACGTATCGCGCAAGAATCTGTTTTGCAACAGGTGAAAGCACGTAAAGTGGAAAAACTAGGTAACCGTGCCATTTACAGTGTTGAGCTGGATGGGGATGATCTTGAACCACTGCGTAACCGTGGTGATGTGGAATACGTGGAAGTCGATCCTCCGCGTTACCTGCTAAGTGAAACGGTACCTTGGGGTTACAACGCAGTGAATGCTCAACAGTTGGATGACTTCAATGCAGGTAACCGCACGGTTTGTATCATCGACTCTGGCTACGATTTGTCGCACAACGATCTGAGCGGTAACCGTGTTGCTGGTACCAATGACAGCGGCACAGGATCATGGAGTGATCCTGGCAACAACAACGCGCATGGTACTCACGTAGCGGGCACTATCGCTGCGATCGCGAATACTGAAGGCGTGAAGGGCGTGATGCCAAACCAAAACGTGAACCTTCACATCGTGAAAGTGTTTAACGAAGCGGGCTGGGGTTACTCTTCTGGTCTTGTGAAAGCGATACAAACGTGTGCTGATAATGGCGCAAACGTGGTGAACATGAGCCTCGGTGGTAGCCAATCGAGCCGCACGGAGCAAAATGCACTGAAAGCGATCTACGATCAAGGCGTACTGTTAATCGCTGCGGCGGGTAACGACGGCAATACTGCGCACAGCTACCCAGCGTCTTACGATTCTGTCATGTCAGTTGCAGCGGTCGATAATCAAAATGATCACGCGGCGTTCTCGCAAGCGACGGATCAAGTTGAAATCGCGGCGCCGGGTGTGGCGATCCTGTCCACCGTAACAGTAGGCGAAGGTAAGTTGTCTGACATTACGCTAAACGGTGTTAGCCAGTTTGACCGTGGCATCGTGCCTCATAACCGTTTGGTCCACAACGGCACGGAGTTTGTACCAGCACCAGTTGCAGGTTCAGTCACCGCGACATTGGCAAGCTGTGATGTGTCTGGTGGCAACTTCAACTGTGGCGACATGTCAGGCAAAATCTGTCTTACTGAGCGTATTGGCAATCAATCTTCAGGTACATACCCAGAGGTGGATGCAGTCCGAGCATGTTACAACGCGGGCGCAAGCGCGGCGATTGTATACAGCAACGCGGCATTAGCTGGGTTACAAAACCCTTTCTTAGTTGACCAAAACAACGCTTATCGCATGGTGTCGGTGACAGTTGATCGTGCATTTGGTCAAGAGCTATTGGGTTACGTAGGCCAAGAGATCACGGTTGCAACTACATCAGGTGAAGACTACGAGTACTACAACGGCACTTCGATGGCGACTCCGCACGTAACGGGCGTAGCTGGCTTGGTGTGGAGTTACCACCCAACGTGTACCGCAGCGCAAGTACGTAACGCGTTGATCAAAACCGCGACAGACATTGATGTTGCAGGTCGAGATAACCGCACAGGTCACGGCCTAGTGAATGCGGAAGCGGCGAAGCTGTTCTTGGATGCGGGCTGTAATGGTCCTGACGGTGGCGGTAGCTCTGTAGATTCTAGCTACTCAAACACTAACCCTGTTGCGATTCCTGACAACAAAACCTCTGGTGCCATCAGCGCACTGAATGTCGATCGCACTGGCGACTCAGGTACTGTAAGCATTGACGTAGATATTAGCCATACTTACATCGGTGACCTACGAGTGACTCTGACTTCACCGACAGGTGGACAAGTCGTGCTTCACGACAATACTGGCGGCAGCGCTAACGATATTAAAACCACTTTCCAAGTTGATTTCTCTGGTTTTGAATCACAAGGTTCTTGGGAACTAAAAGCCGTCGACAGTGCCAGAAGAGACACAGGTACAATCAACAGTTGGTCTCTGACATTTCAATAAGGAGTGACTATGAAGAAGCTGACCTTACTTTCCGTAACGGCGGGGAGTTTGACCGCGCTATTGGCGATTGGCATGAGCGCCACCAGCCTTGCCAACAACCAAGGCTTTCCTCTTGTGGATGAGCGTCCAACAAGTGCAGAGCAACAACCGGCTCGCTATTTTGTGAAATATCACAAAGGGAAAGAAAGCGAAGTGAGAGCGCTTCTTCGTCACAACAACCTTGAAGTGGTCGATGCTTTGGTGAAACAGCAAGTGTTGGTAGTAACCGGCTCTCAAGAAGATGTCGACAAGCTTTCCACCAGCGATGCGGTTGAGTACACCGAGCAAGAACCAACGAGAAAGTTGCTGTCCCAATAAGATAGCCTCAATAAGAAAAACGCCCCTCACGTGAGGGGCGTTTTTTTTGAGTGCTTTTCTATGGCTAAAGCCTCTCAGAGATGAATGCCGACGAGCCTAATTCCGTATTCATCAGAGAGAAAACTTAGCGAACAATCAAACCAAGTAGGATACCTACCGCGCCGAAGTCAGCATCACTGAATGTTGTGTTTGCAAAGCCAAGATCACCCAGTACTGGCATTAGGAATACAGGTAGGAAAGTAATCAGTAGACCTTGTGCAAACGCGCCTAGAATTGCGCCGCGACGACCACCTGTCGCGTTACCAAATACACCTGCCGCAGCACCCACAAAGAAGTGTGGAACGACACCTGGGATAATCACAGTAAGACCCATCACGTACAGCAGGAACATGCCCACTAGACCGGCTGCAAAGCTCGATAGGAAGCCCACCAATACCGCGTTTGGCGCGTATGGGAACACAACCGGACAATCCAGTGCAGGTTTTGCGTTTGGAACCAGTTTGTCTGAGATGCCTTTAAATGCAGGAACGATTTCTGCGATAACCATACGTACACCTTGCAGGATAACGTACACACCACCTGCAAATGTGATGGATTGCATTAGCGCAAACATAGACCAATGTTTACCGCCACTGACTTCACGGACAAAGTCACCGCCAGCGAATAAACACGTCACCACAAAGATGATGCCCATTGTGAACGAGATAGCCACTGGTGTATCACGTAGGAACAGCAAGCTTTTAGGGACATTCATCTCTTCAGTAGAATGTTCTTTGTTACCAAACTTGCTGCCAATGAAACCAGCTAGGACGTAAGAAAGCGTTGAGAAGTGACCAATCGCAACGTCGTCTGAGCCTGTTACTTGCTTCATGTATTTGTGCGCAATTGCAGGGAAGAACACCATTACAGAACCCACAACCACAGAGCCAAGAGCGATCAGTGGAACACCTTTCATGCCGCTAGATGCCAGAATCGCCGCCACCATCATCGACATAAATAGCGTGTGGTGACCTGTTAGGAAGATGAATTTCCACGGCGTGAAACGAGCGATCAGAATGTTCACCAACATACCGAAGAACATGATCATCGCCATCTCTTTACCAAACGCTTCTTGCGCGATAGAGACGATAGCTTCGTTGTTTGGTACCACGCCTGTAATGCCAAATGCGTGTTGGAAAATGGTCGCGAAGTCGCCTAGCGAGCTCACAACTAAGCCTGCACCTGCGCCAAGTACGATGAAACCAAGAATGGTTTTTACCGTGCCTTTAATGCACTCGGTGACTGGTTTTTTCTGGGCAATTAAGCCGATTAGAGCGATGAGACCGACCAGAACCGCTGGCTCTGATAGGACATCGTTCATTAAGAAACTGAAGAATTCCATAACGCCACCTTATAGAGCGCCAAGCTCTTGAAGTGCCACAGATAAACGCTCTTTCATTGCGACTTTGTCGACCATGTTATCAAGCGCTACGATACGTTGCTCAACGCCAAGTGCTTCCAACTGTTCTGCAATGTCTTTTGTGCCGATGAAAATGTCGCAACTTGTGCCTTTTGCTGAGCCAAGATCGATGTGATCCACAGCGGCATCGACGTTCAATTCTTTTACGATGCTTTTGATGCTCATTTCCATCATTAGGCTAGTACCAAGACCGTGACCGCAAACAACCATAATTTTCATAATTCAGACCTTTTCTTTTTTATAGGGGGTATACCCATTTGTGAATGGGGTATGTCAGGAGTAAAACTTAGTATTTGTCGATGATCGCAAGAACATCTTCTTTGCTTTGAGCGTTGCAGATGGCCTCTACGTGCTCTTCATTCATAAACAATTCCGCCAGTTTCGAAATCGCATCAACGTGGCTATTACTGTCCGTTGCCGCTAGCGTGACCAGCATTTTTACTGGGTCATTTTCTTCAGAGTTAAAATTGACGCCGTTTTGGATCACCGTGATCGCCAGTGACAAACGGTTAACGCCATCTTCAGGGCGAGCGTGTGGCATCGCCATGCCCGGACCTACCACGTAGTAAGGACCAAGCTCTTCGTGCGAGCGGTAAATTGCTTCAACGTAACTTGGTTCTATCGCGCCATTTTCAATCAAAGCTTCACAAGATTTGCTGATCGCATCTTTCCAGTCGGTTGCGTCAGAATGGATGCGAATGACATCAGAGGTAATCAGTTCACGTAGCATTGGAATGTTTCCGATTTGTTGTTTTGTTGCTGCGTACTTTATCGATCAATTTGCCAGAAAAACCTGAGAGTGATCACAAATGGTAGCGCTATCTGATAGCGCTACCATTAATTGTGATAGCGCTATCATTTTTATCAGGCATCGAAGTTTCATATGCTGGTGTTCGAGTTCTAATGCGCTAATATCAAAACCATTAAAGCGCTGTGATAAGATGTCGCAGCTGAAATTAGAGAACATTAAATAAAAACAATGAGCGAACCTCGCAAACGAAGAAGTACCGGCAATGTCACTTTGGCTGATGTCGCCAAACAAGCAGGCGTAGGCACGATGACGGTGTCGCGAGCATTACGAACGCCAGAGCTGGTATCCGATAAGCTGAGAGAAAAAATTCAACAAGTGGTTGATGAGCTCGGCTATATCCCGAACAAAGCCGCAGGGGCACTCGCATCTGCAGAAAGTTATTCCATCGCTCTAATCATTCCGTCACTGTTTGAAAAAGCATGCGCGCATTTCTTACCAAGCTTCCAACAGGCGTTAAACAAAGCGGGTTATCAACTATTGCTGGGTTACAGCGACTACTCGATTGAGCAAGAAGAAAAGTTGCTTTCGACTTTTTTAGAGAGCCGTCCTGCGGGCGTTGTACTGTTTGGAAGTGAGCATAGTCAGCGAACGCATCAACTGCTAGAGGCGTCAAATACGCCAGTGTTAGAGATTGCCGAACTGAGCTCAAAGGCTAGTTATCTCAACATTGGCGTGGATCACTTCGAAGTGGGTAAGGCCTGTACCAGACACCTGATTGAACAAGGTTTTAAGAACGTTGGTTTTATTGGGGCGCGCGGGAATCACTCGACGTTGCAACGCCAGTTACACGGTTGGCAAAGTGCGATGATTGAAAACTATCTCACCCCAGATCATTTTCTGACGACTCATGAAGCTCCATCTTCACAATTGGGTGCGGAAGGATTGGCGAAGTTATTGCTGCGCGATTCAAGCTTGAATGCTTTGGTGTGTAGCCATGAGGAGATAGCAATTGGTGCGCTCTTTGAGTGCCATCGCCGCGTGCTCAAAGTCCCGACCGACATTGCCATTATTTGCCTTGAAGGCTCTTCTATGGGGGAGCACGCTTACCCAAGTTTGACATCGGCAGAATTTGATTACGAGCGCATGGGCACCAAGGCGGCAGAAAAACTGTTGCATGCCATCAAAGGTGAGCCAGAAGAAAGGCCAACCAGTATGGGCTTTAAGCTAAAGCGTCGAGCAAGTACCGCGATTAACTGAGACTTCCGCTTTCCATAAATACAAAAAGCCTCTCAATATGGAGAGGCTTTTTACATTCTGAATTCGCGAGCGAAAACTACGGACGTTCGCCCGCGGCTAGGCGTTGTTCGATATCTACGATCACCTCTGGCAGATCGGAGATGGTGTCGATTAAGTAGTGAGGTGCACTCTTGATAAACTTCGCGCGTGCTTTTTCACGAGCTTTCTCTAAGGTTGCTTCGTCTGCGGCTTGGTATTCTTCAAGTGTCAGACCCGCTTCGTTACCAGAAAGTAGCAGACCCACCGTCCACATGCCCGCATTGTGACCTTCAAAGATGCCTGGTGCTGAGTCGTCCACTTTGACGCATGCTTTAACGTCGGTTACATCAAGCTCAATCACGTTTTTCAGTGCCATGAACGGCGCAGGGCGACCGCCTTGTGGCAGATCGTCCGTTGCTACTACGTAATCTGGTTGGTAGCCGTAGTCCGCTGCAACTGGAATCAGTACGTCCATCACTTCGCGAGGGTAACCAGAACAAGAACCGATCTTGATGCCTTTGTCTTTCAGACCGTTTACCACTTCAACTGCGTTGAGGATTGGTTCTGCGTGGTCAGCCACTTTTGCTTTTTGCAGAGGCATAAATGCCGCGTAAATTGCGTCGATGTCTTCGTTGGTCATTGAGCGCCCAAACTTCTCATTCCAACGTTTATCAACTGCAGGGATGCGACCCACAGCTTGGATGTGGTCCCACTTACCAAGCCCCATTGGTTCACGCGCTTCTTCAAGACCGATTTCAAAATCAAAGCCTTGTTTGAACGCTTCCACAAAGATACTGGTTGGTGCAAAAGAGCCGAAATCGACGATAGTGCCAGCCCAGTCAAAGATCACTGCTTGAATTGGTGAGTTGCTCATGTTCAATCCTTTTTCTTGCTTGCCAGGGCGCTTGCCTTCACGCTGGAAGCGCGCTCTGGATAAATTGTTTCTTGTCGAGGTTAGAAGTAATTAAAGTCTTTACACACTTTGGCGATCGCTTCTTCGAAGATCGCCAACGCTTCTGTCAGTTGCTCGCGAGTGATGATCAGCGGTGGGCTGAGTTGAATCACATTGCCTTGTGACACCTTGAAGCTCACTCCGTTGTTGAGGCATTGGTACAACACAGCTTCCGCTTCGTCATACGCGCGTGCTTTGCTTTCGTGGTCGGTGACCAGTTCAATGCCCCACAACATGCCGATGCCACGTACATCACCAATCACTGGGTACTTGGCTTTCATCTCTAGCAGTTTTTCACGCATGAACTGGCTGTCGGCTTTGACTTTATCTAGCAAGCCGTCTTGCTCAATGGCTTCCATGGTTGCCAGTGCTGCAGCACAACCGATAGGGCTTTTCTCATGAGTGTAATGACCCATGGAGATTTGCTCGGCAGTGTTGTATTTATCTTTGGTTACCATGGCTGCGATAGGCACTAAGCCTCCGCCCAAACCTTTACCGATGCAGAGTATATCTGGCTCGATGTCGTAGGCTTGGTAGGTGAACCATTCACCGCTGCGACCCATGCCGTTAGGAATGTCGTCGATGATCAGCATGACATTGTGTTTGTCACAGATTTCACGGATGCGTTTCCAGTAGGCTTTACTTGGCACTTGAACATCCGTGTTGCGAACTGCTTCTGCGATAAACGCGCCCACGCCACCTTCTTTCTCAATCACGTATTCAAGGTAATCGGCGTAATGCACATCGCTGCCGTCCGCGACTGGGAAAGCGCCACGGTAAGACACCGCTGGTGGAATGCGCTCAACACCTGCCATTAATGGTCCCATGCCTTGGCGGAAACACGCTTCACCACCCACTGAGATGGCATCCAGCGATGCGCCGTGGAAGGAATCCCAAAGAGACACTACCTTGCAGTTGCCCGTGATGTGGCGCGCTAGTTTAAGTGCCATGCCAACCGCAGATGTGCCACCCGGAGCAAACAAAACGCGGTTTAATTCTCCACCACAGATTTGCGTGAGTTTTTCGGCACATTCAATCGCGGTCTCGTTGGTAAAACGACGTGGTGAAAACGGCAGTTTGGCAATTTGCTCTTGCACACGTTTAATCACATGCGGATGACCGTAGCCCAGCTGATGGACGTTGTTGCCATGGAAGTCCATGTACTTTTTGCCGGTAGCATCTTGGATGTAGATGCCTTCCGCTGCTTCCAAGGTATCTAAGCAAGGCGTCGACATAGCTTGATGAAGAAAGACCTCGGAATCGCGCTTCAATAATGCTTGCGTGCGTTCGTCGTCCATCGACACATTCCAAGCTTGGCGCGCCGGTGTCGTGTTGACATCGCCTTCACTACGAAAATGGGTCGGTTTGATATTCTGAGTCATAGTGCTCTCTCAATCAGAAAACAGCTTTACGCAACTTGCCAGTACATTGCTTTTTCAATCGCACCGATTAAGCGCTCGATATCTGCTGGGTAAACTTCACCAATGTTGCCAATACGGAAGCAGTCTGCGTTTGATACCTTACCCGGATAAATTACAAAACCTTGCTCTTTCAAACGTGTGTAGAACGTTTTGAACTGGTAATCACTGTGAGTCGGAGAGTAGAAAGAAGTGATGATTGGCGAGTGAAGGTCATCACTCAGTAGTGGCTCAAACCCCAAAGAACGCATACCTGCAACCAGTGTTTTCTGGTTAGTTTGGTAACGGTTATGACGAGCCTCAATGCCGCCTTCTTGTTCCAGCTCTAGTAATGCTTGGTAGAAAGCGCGAACCGTGTGCGTAGGAGACGTGAAACGCCATTTGCCGTGGTTCACTTCCATGCAGTGCCACTGGTCGTAAAGGTCAAGGCTCAAAGAACGTGCCTGACCTTGGCACTTTTCGAGTTCCGTTTGTTTCGCAATCACAAAGCCAAAGCCCGGCACGCCTTGAATACATTTGTTTGCAGAGCTGATCATAAAATCGATGCCTAGTTCTGCGATATCGATAGGAATACCACCAAAGCTCGACATGGCATCGAGAATCACCACTTTACCGTGTGCTTTTGCCGCAGAAGCAAATGCCTCAATTGGGTTAAGCATGCCAGTGGTTGTCTCACAGTGAACAATTGCCACGTGTGTGATAGCAGGATCCGATGCCAATGCAGTTTCCACCTCGTTCAAGTGTGGCTGTGATGTTTCGCCTGGGGAAACTACATGGCATGGAATATTTAGGTATTCAGCGATCTGAGCGATACGCGCACCGTAAGCACCGTTGTCGACAACCAACAACTTTCCATCTTTGCCAATGGCACTGCCAATCGTTGCTTCCACTGATGCGGTGCCGCTACCTTGCATTAGTACGCTGGTGTAGCCGCTATGCTTTGTTGCCAGTTTTACAAGCTTAGTGCGGATCACTTCGACAATGTCTTTGTTGTATTCATCATCCCAAGTACACCAGTCTTTTAGCATGGCTTCACGTACTGTTTCAGAAGTAGATAGAGGACCTGGAGTCAGTAGTAGGTATTCGTTTTTCATCTCGATTTCCATCAGAATAATTTAATTGGTCTACACCAGAAGTTGGATTCACTCTAGCAAGGATGAAAAAGGGTCGTAAATAGCCATTCAGTGAATTTCATAAAACTTTCATATCCAAAATTTCACCGATCAGTTGGTCGCCTATTTATCGATAATTTTCTCAAAACTGCCATTTTATGGTCATGAATTCGTCACATTGGCGAAGTAGGGTAATTAGCGTCAACTGGTACAGACCAAAATGAAAACTTAGCCAAATTAACTGGAGAAAATGATGAAAAACCGTTTGATGAAAGGATCGCTGGCTGCGCTTGTCTCTCTGCTTGCTACCAATGCAATGGCTGCACAGGAAGTGACGGTTTACACCGCTTTCGAAACTGACATTCTTGCTAAATACAAGTCTGCGTTTGAGAAAGATAACCCAGATATCAAGATTAAGTGGGTTCGCGATTCAACTGGTATCATGACGGCGAAATTGCTGGCAGAAAAGAACAACCCTCAAGCTGAAGTAGTTTGGGGTCTTGCTGGCTCGTCAATGGCATTGCTAAAAGAAGAAGGCCTTTTAAAACCATATACACCAAAAGGTTTGGCCGATCTTCACGCGAACCTAAACGACCCTCAATCAAACCAAGCTTGGTTCGGTAACGATGCATTCTTTAACGCAGTTTGTTTCAACGAAGCGGTAGCGAAACAACTTAGCTTACCGAAACCAACGTCTTGGGAAGACCTAACAAAGCCGGTTTACAAAGGTCACATTGCAATGCCGAACCCAGCGTCTTCAGGCACTGGCTACATGCAGGTGTCTGCTTGGCTACAAAACATGGGCGAAGATCAGGCATGGAACTACATGCGTGACTTAGACAAAAACATTGCACACTACACGCACTCTGGTTCTAAGCCATGCGTTCAAGCGGGTATGGGCGAAGTGGCCATCGGTATTTCGATGGCGAGCCGCGGCGCGAAGCTGAAAACACAAGGTGCACCACTAGCGGTTATCACACCAAAAGGCATCGGCTGGGAATCAGAAGCGGTTGGCCTAGTGAAAGAGTCGGATGCAGCGAAGCGCGTTGTCGACTGGTCAATATCTAAAGCAGCAAATGAGCTTTACGTAGAAATGTACCCAGTGGTTGCACATAAAGAAGTGAAAGCGACCGTATCTAACTTCCCGAACGTTCAAGAGAACATGGCGAAGATGGATTTTGCGCAAATGGGTAGCAAACGTGCAGAAATCTTAGCGACATGGTCTGAGAAATTTGACGCGAAATCAGAGCCAAAATCATAAGGGTTACGACAAATCCGATTGTCAAAGGAGAGCGGTTGCTCTCCTTTTTTGCATCTTGCGAAAAGTAGAGGCACATTAGTGGCCGGATACTCAGGTAGAAAAGAGGAAGTGCATGGAAATCCAACGTATTAATGCGGAGCAGACATTGCCGCTTCGACAGCAGGTTTTATGGCCAAGCAAAAGCATTGAGTTTTGCAAGGTTGATGAAGATGAAACTGGCTATCATTACGGGAGTTATGTGAACGGAGAGCTGGTGGGTGTGGCGTCAGTCTTCTTCAACAATGGCGCAGCAAGACTAAGGAAGTTTGCGGTATCTTCAAGTCAACAAGGTAAAGGGATCGGCTCTCGAATGTTGGAGACGATGATTGAAGATGCTAAGGCGTTGAACGCAGCGGTATTCTGGTGCGATGCGCGTGAGTCGGCGTTGAGAATTTATCAGAAGTTTGGATTACAGAAAGAGGGTGAGCGCTTTTATAAATCAGACATTCCGTATTTCAAAATGAGTTTAGATTTAAGCGTTTAATGTCGAGGGCGTTCATCTATTTGTCATCTTCTGGCTATAAATTTGTCATTGGAACGTAACACTCCAAAACTAAAGTTGGTATATACCATTTGGAGCGTGTGTTATGTCAACTAACCAACATTACCTAAATATCGAAAATGTAGTGAAGCAATTCGGACAGTTCACGGCATTAAAGAAAATCTCGCTAGCGATTGAAAAGGGCGAGTTCGTTTGTTTTTTAGGCCCTTCTGGCTGCGGTAAAACTACGTTGTTACGTGCAATTGCAGGTTTAGATCTACCTACTTCTGGCGCGATTTTTCAAAACGGTCAAGAGACCACATTTCTACCACCAGAAAAGCGTGATTTCGGCATTGTGTTTCAGTCTTACGCGCTGTTTCCAAACCTCACCGTACAAGAGAACATTGCGGTGGGTTTGAAAAACCAAGGTATGTCAACCAAAGAGGCGCTGGAGAAAGTAGAGCAGTGGCTCGAAACGATAGGCTTACCAACCTCAGGGCAGAAGTTTCCTAACCAGTTGTCGGGCGGTCAGCAACAACGTGTGGCGTTAGCGCGAGCGCTTGCTTTATCTCCGGGACTGCTTCTTCTTGATGAACCTTTATCTGCGTTGGACGCAAAAGTACGTGTTCACTTACGTGATGAAATTTGTAAGCTGCAACGCAAGCTGGGCATCACTACCATTATGGTTACGCACGATCAGGATGAGGCGCTTTCGATGGCAGATCGAATTGTGGTGATGAACCATGGCGTAATTGAGCAAGTCGGCACGCCTCAAGAAATCTACCAACAACCGGCAACGCGCTTTGTGGCCGAGTTTGTCGGCAGCATGAATTTTATCGAGACATCTGTCGTGACCGAATCTCAGGTGCGTATTGCGGAGACTCTACTGCCAGCACCAAGTTTAACCAATCGTAAGATTCAACGTGGCGATCGCTTTGATTTAGCGGTACGTCCCGAAAACATCAAGTTTGTCGAAAACTACCGCAACTCGCTGCCTGTACGCATTACCGCTACCGAGTTTTTGGGCGCATTTTTCCGCGTGGATTGTGAGCTACAAAACGACAGCCAAGCGAAACCAATCGTTGTTGATGTGCCAGTCGAGACGGTGCAAAACCTCAATATTCGCATTGGTGATGTGCGTTACATCCAGTTCTTGGAAAGTGGCTTGCACGGTTATGTAATCCCTTCTCAGGGGAATGCGTTTACAAAAGCGTTGGCGGCATAGGTGCAAACATGGATGCGAAGACAATGACGATGAATAGCCTGACGACTCAAGACAAAGCGAAATCAATGATGGGACGCATTAGCCGCGACAATCTCGTGCTGTTTGGTTTGTTGGCGGGTCTTTCCACGATGATGATCTTGTTCATCTTGATGCCATTGTGGGCGATGCTGGCCAAAAGCGTACAAAACAGCGATGGCGAGTTTGTTGGGCTAGCCAACTTTGCGACTTATTTTTCTTCTTCAAGCTTGTGGGTTTCCGTTGGTAATACGTTTAGTTTGGGACTCGTTGTAACGACGGTGGTCGGTATTCTGGCCTTTGGTTACGCTTACGCACTCACGCGTTCATGCATGCCATTTAAAGGTCTATTTCACATCTTAGGTACCGCGCCAATCCTTGCTCCCTCACTTTTGCCTGCGATCAGCTTGATCTTCCTCTTTGGCAATCAAGGGGTTGCGAAAGAGCTACTTGGTGGTCACTCAGTGTATGGTGTGATTGGTATTTCAATGGGGTTGATCTTTTGGACCTTTCCTCATGCTCTGATGATTTTGACCACTTCGCTGCGTACTTCCGATGCCCGTTTGTATGAGGCCGCTCGTGCTCTAAAAACCTCACCGATGAAGACCTTTTTTATGGTGACGTTACCTGCGGCGAAATACGGTTTGATCAGCACTCTAATTGTCGTATTCACGTTGGTGATCACCGATTTTGGTGTGCCGAAAGTCATTGGCGGAAGCTACAACGTTCTGGCGACCGACATCTTCAAACAAGTGGTGGGCCAGCAAAACTTTGCCATGGGTGCAGTAACCAGCATCATGCTGTTATTTCCTGCGGTAATGGCGTTTGGTGCAGATCGTTGGGTGCAGAAAAAACAAAAGAGCTTGTTTGATACTCGCTCTGTACCTTATCAACCAGAACCCAACAAAACGCGTGATGGCCTTTGCTTTGTATACTGTTCACTGATTTCTGTCGCAGTACTGGCAGTGTTAGGCATGGCGGTGTACGGCTCTCTAGTGACATTTTGGCCGTGGAATAAAGCGCTGACGCTAAACAACTACAACTTCGCAGAGATGAGTACCTATGGCTGGAGCCCGTTCTTTAACTCTCTCACTTTAGCTGGTTGGACTGCGCTGATTGGTACCGCTGTGATTTTTGTCGGTGCCTACTGTATTGAAAAAGGTCGTGCGTTTGGGCCAGTTCGTCAGGCGATGCAAATGCTGAGCGTGGTGCCAATGGCGGTGCCGGGCATGGTTTTGGGTTTGGGATACATCTTTTACTTCAATGATGTGAACAACCCATTGAATGTGCTTTACGGTACGATGGCGTTTCTGGTGATTAACACCGTAGTGCACTATTACACAGTCGGCCACATGACTGCGTTAACCGCTCTCAAGCAACTGCCTTCAGAGATAGAAGCGACGGCAGCATCGGTCAAGCTGCCTCAGTATAAGTTGTTCTTCAAAGTGACCTTACCGGTTTGTATGCCTGCTGTTTTGGACATCGCAACCTACTTGTTTGTTAATGCATTGACCACCACTTCTGCGGTAGTATTCCTGTACTCAACCGATACGATTCCTGCTTCGGTATCGATTCTAAACATGGACGATGCAGGCCAAACGGGCGCAGCTGCTGCGATGGCCGTGATGATCATGATTGCAGCCGCGATTGCGAAGATCGTTCAGATGACGTTGGGGAAGTGGTTAGAAAGTCGCACTCAGGCTTGGCGTAAAAGATAAGGACACCTCGTGCAGTACGTAAAAATTAAAGATTCGATTGTTGAACAGATTGAAGCGGGCATGCTATCACCGCGTCAGAAATTGCCTGCGGAGCGCAAGTTGGCGGAGTCGTTCGACACAACCCGAGTTACGTTGCGCGAAGCGTTGTCGTTATTGGAAGCCGAAGGGCGAATTTATCGTGAAGATCGCAGAGGCTGGTTTATTTCACCTGAGCCACTACGTTACGATCCTACTCAAACACTTAATTTTCCGAACATGGCGAAAGCGCAAAATCGCGTGCCAAAAACGGAGCTGATTGCGGCAAAGGGTACTTTAGCTAACAAGCAATCTGCGCGCTTGTTACAACTGCAGCCGTTCTCTGATGTTTTTCGTGTCGACCGCGTTCGATATTTGGAAGACAGACCTGTGGTGTATGTGACCAACTATATTCGTCCAGAGATCTTCCCCAATTTATTGAGCTTTGATTTGACCAACTCGCTGACCGACATTTATCGCGAGCACTTTGGTGTGGTGTATCAGAAGACGCGTTACCGTATTTCTACCAGTACCTTGCTTGGTGAAGTCGCGCAAGCGTTGCGAGCAACATCGGGCACTCCGGCAATGGTTGTTGAACGTACTAACTATAACCAACATGGCGAGTTGATTGACTGCGATATTGAATACTGGCGTCACGATGCCATCAGTATTGAGTCGGTGGCAGAGCTCAATCACTAACGTTCGCATTTTCATATTCAAAGGCTCCATCTCGGAGCCTTTGCTTTGTCTAAACGGGAAAACAAATGGATTTCTTGGCAATCGCACTCGTTGTATTTTCTGCGGTTTTGCATGCTGGTTGGAATATCTTGGGTAAAAACCATTCCGGATCAGGCGTGGCATTCACGATGGCTGCAAGCCTGTCTGCTTGTGGAGTGCTTACCCCATATCTGATTTGGTATTTAACCACGCTCGGTTGGACTTCGTTGCCAGTTGAGTTTTGGGGAATGCTGGCTTTTAGTGGAATAGCGCAAATTGTGTATCTCGTCGGTTTGATCATGGCGTATAAACATGCCGATGTTGGTGTGATTTACCCAATTGCACGCGCTTTGCCGGTCATGATGGTGGGAGGGTTCAGTGTTGCACTCGGCCATGCGCTTTCATCTCAACAGTGGCTTGGTTTTGTGTTGATCACCTTTGGCTGCATTTTGGTTCCGTTGACTCATGTTCGCCAAGTTTCTTTGGTGGCGTATCTAAATGTAGGCGTGTTTTGGGCGTTGATCGCGGCAATTGGCACGACAGGTTACTCTGTGGTGGACAAAGAGGCATTAACGTTACTGACTCAGCAAGCATCAACTATTTTCAACGATCAATACAGCGCGATCTTCTATCTTGGTGCGCAGTTTTGGGCGATGGGCTTACCCGTTTTACTTTGGTGTCTGATCACCGGAAATGATCAAGAGTTGCAAGCGGCTTGGCGAATCCGAAAAAGTGCAAGTATGGCTGGCATTATGATGGCATCGACTTATGGATTGGTTCTGTTTGCGATGACGATGACAGACAACGTGAGCTTAGTTGTCGCGCTGCGCCAGATCAGTATCGTATTTGGTTTATTGATGGGCATTTGGTTGCTTGCGGAAAAATGGTATCTCACCCGAGGTATCGGTGTGGCTTTCATCCTGGCAGGCATTGTGTTGTCTTTAGAAGGTGCTTGAAGCGCATCAACTAAAAGGCACCGGAAGTTCAAACTGACTGCAGGTGCCTTAGAAAAGAGGGATGAGTTAGAAACGCATTTGTGCGCCAAACATCACGCCACCAGAATCAAAATCGCTGTTTTTGGCGTAATTGTATTCTAAGTTCAAACCAAAGTGTTTATAGCCCCAAGCGACACCTGCTGCGGCTTCTCCGCCAAGGCTAGACTCGTCATATTCTTTATTCTGACCATTGTTTTTAAGCGTGTAACTTAACGTGTAGTAAGTGATACCGCCTTTACCGTAAAGCTCAAAACCAGCACCCAAAGGGTAGCTTACGTAACCGCTGATTCGCGGACCGCCATAACTCACGTCGGTGATTTCTGATATTGGGCTAATGAGTACAGAACCAATGCCGTTAAACGCGCCTTTGTAACCCGCTTCAAGGCCGAAGTTTTGGTCGAACATGTAACGGTAATACACATCCCCTAAGAACATGTCGCCGTCATCATGGCCATTATTGACGTCATAACTGACGTTACCATAGCCTAAATTCGCCCCCACAATGTGTTTGGTTGGCTCGGCATGAGCGGTGACAGAAAGTGCAGACAACAAGCATGCTACGGCGTATTTGTAAGACATAAGGACTCCGAATAGTAAACGAATAAACAAGATGTCGCGTGATACGCTGGATTAACGCAGACGCGTCGCAAACTCAGCTTTGGTGTTGTCTAGCCACTCATAACGACGGCGGTACATCGAGCGTTTAGAGCGAGACATTCCCTCAGTATCGCGGCGCGTATCATTCACTTTTAATGCGTAGAAATGGCGGTTGTATTCAATGCCTCCCAACTCTTGCCATAGTGCGTCGTAGTCAGTTTTGATGCGTCCTTTACTGTAACGTCGTGCTGCATATGTGTGAGATTGCGTTTTTACGGCGAGTATGGTGTTTACTTCCCAGACTTGAGCGATGAGTGTTAGCAAACTCACCATCAAGCTTTTTGGTCGCTGACCGTACAGTTTTCGAGTCAGTTTTTTGATTTTTGCGTTGTTTTCTTCACTGCTTCGAGGGCCTTGTAGGCCACCAATCATAATGCAGCGCCCAGTGTCTACATGACCAACGGTAAACGAAAGTGTGTAGAAGTTGCCGTCTTCAGCGTTGTGCAGCACAAGACTCATGTCGCCTTCTTTTTGGTAACGTGCTTCGTAAACCAATCGAACCGAGTACTCGATGTCATCGATTTCAAATGAGGTCAGCGTTAAGCCTTTTGAATCAGTGTAAATCTCGGCAATGGTCTCTTTAGAAAGCAGTTCTGAAATCGTTTTGTAGTGATCAACCACCAAGTTGGAGCGATCAAAAGCAGAGTTATTCTTAATGATGTACGGGCGAAACGGTTTTTCTAGGAATCGGTGTGTACGCGTACAAAGCATGTCTAACAAAGACGATTCAATGTTATTCGCAAGGTGTTTGAATGCTCGTTTGTAGTAAAGCGCACGCATGATGAACTTCATTCTATATACCCAAAGAGGGTTATAGGTGTTGGCGTACTCATCAGCATAGATCACTTTAGTATGATCAAAAATGGATTTATTTGCAGTCATTTTCACTCCCGACTCACTTAAGAGCTTGTCTTAACTGGGGTTCTGTTTTAACAGCACGAGAAATAACAGCGAGGAACACGAAAATGGAGAGATGCACAAGGCATAAATAGGAGGTGTGTTCTTGCTGATTCCAACGTACTCAAAATTAATTTTGAACAGTGTTCGTTTGTTCGGGATTCTAAGAGAAAAACCACGGCAGGTATTGTATGAGTGAGTAAGGAAGTGTCAGGACACTTTGCCGCGTGGCGTCATTTTTTCTTACGCGCAGCGATAGTTTTTCTTGCTCGTTGAAACTGCGCATCGTTTGTACAGTGAGCTTCTCGAAAACAAGTTCATGAACGACACGAAGGAAAAACAATGGCACACCCATCTTACTGGTTTAAGCAAGCGCTTGAACTTGAACAGCCTCAACCAGCTAAGCCACTGAATGAAGATATCGACGCTGATGTCGCGATTGTTGGTGGTGGTTACACCGGACTTTGGACCGCCATTATGATCAAACAGCAAGCTCCGAAAAAGCATGTTGTTGTGATAGAAAAAAGCCTGTGCGGCAGTGGCGCGTCTGGAGCGAATGGTGGTTGCATGCTGACTTGGTCGACAAAGTTTCCGACCTTAAAACGTTTGTTTGGTGAAGCTCAGGCTGCTTGGTTAGTTGAAGAGTCCGAACAAGCCGTGCTTGAAATTGACGCGTTTTGTAAACAGCACCATATTGATGCTCAGTTGTCGCTTAAAGGCGTGTATTACACGGCAACAAATCACGCGCAAGCGGGCAGCATGCAACCTGTCGTCGATGAGCTTTCACGTTTAGGCGTCAATAGTTGGCGTCGCTGCAAAGAAGATGAGCTGCACGCGAATACAGGCTCGCCCCGTCATCTTGAAGGTTTCCATTCTTCGGTTGCTGCTAGCGTCCAGCCCGCCTTGTTGGCTAGAGGTTTGCGCCGAGTTGCATCAGAAATGGGGATCGAAATCTTCGAAAACACACCAATGACCAAATTGGATTTTGGCCAACCAGCTACCGTGTACACTCCTGATGCACAAATAAAAGCAAAGCAGGTCGTGCTGGCATTAAACGCATGGATGGTGGAGCACTTTACGCAGTTCAAAAACAGTATCGTGGTGGTTTCTTCCGACATGGTCATCACCAAACCGCTTGGTGAGTCGTTACGGAAAACGGGCTGGCAAGCGGGAACGAGCGTGTTAGATTCGCGTATTTTTGTTCATTACTACCGCGATACGCCAGATGGTCGCCTCATGTTAGGCAAGGGAGGCAATCAGTTCTCTTTCAACAACCAAGTGGACGTGATGTTCAATAAACCAACTCGTTATCAAAATCTTCTAAGGAAGTCATTCGATAAACTGTTCCCGAGTTTGAAAGAGGCGGAGTTTGAATACTCATGGACAGGAGGATCCGATCGCTCAACCTCCGGCTTTCCATTTTTTGGGAAGTTGAACGAGCAACGTAATGTCTTTTATGGTTTTGGTTATTCAGGTAATGGTGTTGCGCAGACTCGCATGGGCGGAAAAATCCTCTCTTCTATGGTGTTAGGGTTGGATAACGAATGGACTCGAAGTGGCTTAGCCAAAGGACCATTGGGGCATTTCCCTCCAGAGCCGTTTCGCTGGATTGGCGCAATGGCGGTGCGTAATGCGGTACGCCGAAAAGAAGAGGCAGAAGATTGTGGTCAAAAGCCATTTATCTGGGATAAGTGGCTGGCAAAACTTGCAGGGCCAGCAGGCAAAGCGGATAAGCTCGACTAAACTGAAGACTTTAGCCACAAACGAGACAGTTTGCAGTGAAAGTCGTTGGGGCGGACTTTCGCCTTGTGTTAGCCTCTCTCTTTCAAGCTCAGATTCAAAAGGTGAGTAACAGAATGAAAATATTCAGCAACTTCGACAGCGGTAGCATCCATGTCGTTAAAGCGGATGATAAAAATGACATCCAACTGAAAATCCCTAACGACAACATGTCGGAATTCTACCAATGGTTCCACTTCCGCTTAGAAACTGAAGCAGAGCAGTCTCACACCATCAAACTGCTCGATCTAGCGAAGTCAGCATACCCTGAAGGTTGGCAAGGTTACGACGTTGTTGCGTCTTATGACCGTGAAGAATGGTTCCGTATTCCTGCTGAATTTGATGGTGACACATTAACGTTTACTGTGATCCCAGAGCGCAGCTCTATCTATTTCGCATACTTTGCACCGTACACTTATGATCGCCATCTCGATCTACTGCACATGGCGCAAAGCGCGCACCACTGCAAGCTAGATACACTGGGTCATACCCTAGATGGTAACGACATGAGCCTACTGACTTTTGGTGAGCCAGAAGAAGGCAAAAAGAAAATCTGGATGATCGCGCGTCAGCATCCGGGCGAAACGATGGCCGAGTGGTTTATGGAAGGTATGATTCAGCGTCTGCTGGATGAAAACGATACGGTTGCCCGTGCACTACTTGAGAAAGCAGTGCTTTACGTTGTACCTAACATGAACCCAGATGGTGGTATTCGTGGTCACCTACGCACGAATGCGGTTGGTGTAAACCTAAACCGTGAATGGCAAACGCCTTCAATGGAGAAAAGCCCAGAGGTGTTCCTTGTTCGTGAACGCATGCTCGAAACGGGCGTGGATATGTTCTTAGATGTTCATGGTGATGAAGCGATCCCATACAACTTTGTTGCAGGCTCTGAAGGCATCCCATCGTACGATGAAAACTTAGCGGCGCTGGAAAATGCATTCAAACAAGCACTGTTGACTATTACGCCGGAGTTCCAAGATGAAATTGGCTACGACAAAGACGAACCAGGCAAGGCAAACCTGACGGTTGGTTCAAACTGGGTTGCCGAGCAATTTAAGTGCTTATCGTACACAATTGAGATGCCATTCAAAGACAATAACAACCACCCTGATCCGTTGTACGGTTGGTCTCCTGAGCGCAGCGTGATGTTTGGGCAAGATGTGCTTGCAGCAACACTTGCGGTGACTGACAAAATTTAAATGCAATAGTTCCACAGCATTGATTCATTACCGAACAGCTCATCTTTGATGGGCTGTTTTCTTTCCTGTTATTCGCATTTCTTATTGTAAAAATTAGTTGCCATTCATCCATTTACTGAGTTCTTCTCAAGTTTGAGAAACTGCAAAAATAGGGTGATTTGCATCACAGAAAAGTGCTAAGAGTGTGATATTCTCCGCAACGAATTGACTATGGCTAAACCAATGTCGTTGGATTTTCTCCTCAAATGAGAGCCCACGTTTAGATAATTAACGTGTGATCGAGAGGTGGTGGTATCCGTGTTACATCATTGGCGTTCGAATATCATTTTTTGATTCCTTCCTACGAAATTTAGCTGTTTCTATTCAACTAAAAAGAGAAAGTTGCGGCTTCACATGATAAGCAGCGACTTGCTTAATTTGTGTTGCTTTTTGTACAAGAAAAAGGAAAAAAATAATGAAAAAAATCGCTATTGCAGTGGCTACTGTACTTGCTGGTGGTGTGATCTCTAACGTTGCACTTGCTGACACTTACATTGGCGGTAAAGTAGGTTACAACTCTCTAAACGATGCATGTTACCTAAACGAACCTTGTGACGACGACAGCTTTGCAGCTGGTATGCACATTGGTTACAACTTCAACGAATACGTTGCTGCAGAATACGGTGTTGATTACCTAGGTGATTTCACGGCTAACTTCAAAAAGCCTGGTCTAAACACAGTTGATGGTGACCTTTGGGCGTTGACTCTAGCTCCTAAATTCAACCTACCTCTAACAGATTCTTGGAACCTGTTCGCTAAAGTAGGTGCGGCATACATGATGGCTGGTGACGAGAAAGACTTCGTTCCAACTGGCTCTCTAGGTGCTGAGTACAAAATCAACTACAACTGGAGCCTACGTGCTGAATACCAACGTTACCAAGACATGTCTGACGACATTATTGATGACATGGATTCTGACTTCTTCGGTATCGGCTTCAACTACAAGTTTGGTTCTGAGCCAGTAGTTCAAGAAGAAGCAGTTGAAGAAGTGGTAGAAACACGTCCATCTACTCGTATCGTTGAGCACGTGTACCCAGCTCAAACAGCAACAGTACAATTCGGCCTAGAAAGCGCAGAAGTGAAAGATGCATCAGCACTTTCTGGTACAGTTGATCTAATGAACACTTACCCACAAGCTAAAGTTGAGATCACTGGTTACAGTGACACAACGGGTTCTGCTCAGTACAACCAACAGCTAACTGAAAAGCGTGCTAAAGCGGTTGCTAATGAATTTGAAGCGAAAGGTATCGCTGCTGACCGTATGACAGTTAAAGGCATGGGTGAAGCAAACCCAGTTGCTAGCAACGAAACTCGTCAAGGTCGCGAAGCGAACCGTCGTGTAGAAGTAGTTGTTCCTGCGTTTGAATACCAAACGACTGAACAAGCTCAATAATTTGTTGCTATAGCCAACAAAGCAAAAAGCCAGCGTTTATCGCTGGTTTTTTTGATCTTGTCTTCAAACTTATGCTTGCATGGAACCGAGACGGTTGTTGGGCTGTATATTGAAATGACGGCGGCGGCGTGCGCTTTGCTTGTTGTTCATCATTCTGTCATCACAGATTCATAATATCGATGCTCCGTTTAGTAGGAGAGCATGATGCAAAACCTCCCACCACTTAATGCCCTGAAAGCCTTTGAAGCAACAGCCCGTTTGCGAAGCTTTACAAAAGCTGCAAAAGAGCTAAATGTCACTCGCGCGGCGGTTAGCCAGCAAGTTAAATCGTTGGAACTTCAGTTAAACGCGATACTTTTCGAGCGCAATGGTGCGCAGCTTTTGTTAACACAAGCGGCCCAAGCCTACTTGCCTGTTGTTAGCCAGACTTTGCAGATGCTATCTGTAGCAACTCAACACCTTTTTGCTCGCCAGAAAAATACTCAACTGACGCTTCATGTCGCTCACAGCTTTTGTTCTCAATGGTTAATGCCGCGCTTGGCCGATTTTCATCGTCAGCACCCTGATGTCGTGGTAAAAATTTCAACGACCGCCAACACGGTACCGAATGCTAGCGCCATTGCGGATGTGGAGATCATCAACGGTTATGGAGATTGGCAATCAGAGCAGGCTGTTCAACTTACCCAAGAAAACTGGATAGTAGTGGCGAGCCCTGGTTTTTTAAATCTTAATTCGGTCATTCATCTTACCGATATCGCGCTAGCGCCAAAACTGTGCACGGGCGGATACCATGAATCGTGGCAAGCTTGGCTGCGTTTTCAGGGCTATAAAGGCAAAGTGAGTAAACCTATCGCCGAGTTTGAACATTCCTTACTAGCCATTCAAGCGGCGGTGAATCAGTTAGGCATACTGCTTGTAAGGGACTTTTTAGTGGAGGATGAGCTACAACAAGGACTTTTGGTTCCGATTGGTGGATGGTCCATGCCAAGCGCCAGCGCGCATCATATAGTGGTAAGGGAAAGCGATAAACCGCAAGTTGAGGCTTTTACTCATTGGGTCATGCAAAGTCTATAAGCTTAAAAGTCCTGCATCTTCGAATAAGTGCAAGTGGTTTCCTGCGATTGAGCTAACAAAGTTGGGTGCTTTTTGGTCGGTAGTTAAAACAAGATTCGTTACTTAAGGTATAAAATGACGCTTGTTTCAATCGTCGCCCCAAATCTGATCGAACAAGGAAAAGTCATGGAAATGCTACAAGGTGGTCGGGATAATGCCATTTATCGTTCAGGTGATCGCGTTAGTCGTCCGGCAAGCTCTTGGACGATGACCGTCCACCAGTTGTTAAATCACCTTCATTCCAATGGATTCACGCAATGCCCCAAAGTGATTGGGATTGAGGGTGGTAAAGAGTGGTTGAGCTTTGTGGAAGGAGATACCTTCAACTATCCACTGCAAGGTTCTATTGCTTCTGTTACTGCACTTTTATCCGCGGCCAAAATGTTGCGTAGAATGCATGATGCTTCAGAAGATTTTCTCATTTCACATCAAAGCGAAGTGTGTCATTGGATGTTACCTGATCGAGTCCCCCAAGAGGTGATTTGTCATGGGGATTTTATGCCATACAATGTTGCACTAAATGGTGAAACCGTGGTTGGTGTATTCGATTTTGATACCGCACATCCTGCTCCTCGTTTATGGGACGTTGCTTTTTCCATTTACGGTTGGGCTCCTTTTAAAACGGATGAAAATGACCGAATGGGCAACTTGGAACAGCAAATTCAACGCGCCAAGCTGTTCTGTGACGCGTATGGCTGCTCGAAATTAGAGCGAGAAAATCTGGTGGATGTGATGACGTTAAGGCTCACGGCTTTGGTTGATTACATGAGACTGATGGCAAGCAGCAGGGATGAGAGATTTCAAGCTAATTTGGAAGAGGGACATCACATCGCGTATTTGCAAGATATCGATTATCTGCGTCAACATCACCAAGCGATTACTTTAGGCATACTAAAAGAACGTTAGTTTTCAATCACGTGTTTAATCTTATCAAATAACCATAGATTTAATGGTGCATGTTGCTGTGAACGCCGACAACTCATCACGTAGCTGACATTCAATTCTAAGCGGTTCGGTAGTGCGATACTTCTGCATCCCTGCGGGACATGGTCACTCATCGTGATACCGAAATGATCGGTTTGAAGGATGATTTTGTGGATCATCGCTGGGTGTTCTATTTCCACTTTTGGCGACGCATTAAAACCAATGTTCTTCAAGCGTTCCAACAGAGGGTATCGGTAGTCATTCCATCCTGGTGTTTTGAAGAGTAAAAAGGGGTAGAGCTGCAAGTCATCAAAATCTTGCGCTGGATGCTCTTTGCGAACAAAAAAGACGGCCTTTCCTTTTCCCAGCTCTTTTTGTGCGACCGATTGAGGTAAGTCCTCATCAAAGTAGTGGATTGCGACCGCATTTTCACCATCTATTAAACGGTTTTTAGCTTCGTTTCCCCAGCGCAGAAACGAAAATTTGGCTCGAGGTGCTTGTTTTAACAGGCTCAAGTAAAGCTCATCGCCGAAGTAATCCCAAAATAGCGTGTTGGCATAAATCGACAGTTGCCCATCAAAGGTCTCTGGGGAAAAGTTTTGCGGCTTAATGGAGTCCACACTCATCAGAATCTGTTCGAAGTGTGCCATGTTTGTTTCGACAAACGTCGTCGGTTCAAAGCCATGTTTCGTTTGCACAAACAGAGGATCATCGAACTGGGTTTTCATCTTGGTGAGGTTTTTACTGATGGCTCCGGATGTTTTTCCTAACGACTCTGCGACTAACCGAACATTGCGCAGCTCATACATGCGCTTCAGCACAAGAATGTTTTGAATATCCAGATTAATCGCCATTCTTTACTCCAACAATTCGGCTCGTTTCACATCATAGCGTTGAGCTGATCATCCAAAGACATCAAACGGTCAATTTTATTGAGGCATCTATCCGGAAGTGAAGAAAGGGGATTTCCATTTGGTAAATCAGGAGTTTCCTCGTCTTGCCCCCTTTGCGTTGATACAGTTTCTACATCGACACAGGTACAGACAATAACAGAGGTGATGTATGAAAAAACTAATCGCATTAGGCTTGATGGTTTGCTCAGCGAATGTGGCATTTGCTGCGGATGGCTCATACACAGGTACCATTGACATGACAATGAGTAATACGAACCAAGTGGATGTTGAACGCGCAAACTCGCAACTTACGTTGAAAGGCCGTAATGAAGCGATGTACGGCGGTGTGATGATTCAAAGCGATGCATCTACCCAACCCATTGAACTTCGTGGCCGCCGCGATTAATCGGCCACGTTGTCATTACGAAAATGCCGCGATGAATTCGCGGCATTTTTGTTTGTTGATTGCGTATGTAATCAAGTGGCGGTGCGAAAGCGATTAGCTCTGTACCTCGACACCCGCTTCAATCTCGACAGGTTGCGCTTGTGCTTCGCTTTCTTTTGCTGCATCCAGCATTTTTCGAATAACAACAGATGCTGCCATAGCAATCGCCACCATCACAACCGCTAGTACAGTAAGCAATTGGAAGTAATCACCGTATACGGTTTGTACGATTTCTTGAGTGATCTCTTGGCCTTTTTCCATCGCAATCGACGTTGAGAAAGCGGCACCAACGATACCACTCAGTGCGATAGCAACGGAGAATAGACTAACCGAGAAGTTCTCGATGTGTTTTGGTGCTACAGACAGAATGAATGCCACAACCATTGAACCAACGATAACTTCCGCAATGGCTTGGAAGAAGTGAATCGCCAAGAAGATTTCAGGCATGATCACCACATCTTCACCAACGGTTGTGACCGCAAACGTTAGGATGCCAAATGCAATTGCAGTGAGTACAAACGCCATCGCGATTTTAGTTGCTGTAGAAAGGTGAACATCGCGTTTTTCAAGCATACCGAAGAAACCCGCAACAATAGGGCCACCAACCATACACCAAAGTGGGTTCATTGCCATTGCTGCTTCTGGCTCAAGTGGGATAAATCCAAACAGTGAGCCTTTCAAAGTATTGATTGCCACCATGTTCATTGACGTCATCATTTGTCCGTAGTAGACGAAGAAACACGTAGTCAAGAAGGTCACAATGAGGATGGTGCCCATCTTCAATGACTCGGCTTTGCTGGCTTTCAGCATTAAAGAGACGAAGTAAAGAATCGCAGCGCCACCGATGGCATAAACGATGTTTTGACCAATATCCATGTTTGAGAACATGAAGAACACCAACGCGATCATGGCGACGGAAATCAGTGCGAAGAATACCCAGTTTTTCAAGCTTACCGCTTTTTGGTCAAGTTCAGCGGCTACACCAGTTAGGCCCTTTCTGAACATCAATAACATCACAAGCGCAGCGCCTGCCATGACGGCAGAGATGGTAAAGCCGCCGTTAAAGCCAATTACCAGCACGATCATCGGGAACAGGTACTGGCCTAAAAAAGCGCCGACATTGTTCACGGAATAGTTGATTGGGTAACCTTTTTCGAAATCTTCTTGTGATTTAAAAGTGCGTTTGTAAAGACTTGGGTAAGAAGGTGACATCAAACCACGGCCGTAGCTTGCTAGAGCGATACCGCACATCGATAAAGGAACGTTTGTCGCCGAAGCACCAAGTACCAGCAAAACGTAACCCGCAGCGAACGCCAGAAAGGCGATGGACAGAGAGCGGTAAGCTCCTAAAAACTTATCCGCAATAAATCCGCCAGCGATGGCAAACAATGGCCCAATGGCAGAAAAAGCGCCCACGATCATCATCGTATCGGCTTCGTTGTAATTTAGATCTTCTAGAAAAAAGCGAGTTAAGCTCACTAACACGCCATAAAATGATAAGCCAAACATCATTTGGCAGAACATCATAGATTTGTTTAGTTTATTCCACATAATTTTGTACTCACATTAGCGGAGAAAGATAGTGATTATTTCTGTTAAATGTTACTTAAACGAGATATTGAGTATTGAAATAATTGTCGCATAACTAACAAAAGACGCACTATATTTTCTAATGTGAAGTTTGTTATTTGCTTATCCGTTGTTCTAGATCAAGTTGATAAATGTAGTTATAAAAACTAATTTATAAATTATTATCAAAACAAAATGCTAATAAAGAATTTAACGTATTGAAAAATAAATGATGGAAAGCAGGCGAGTATTGATACAAGGAAGGGAAGAAATCGCACTGTTGATGCTAAGTGCCACCAACAATGCGATGTGTAAAGAAAGATGCAAATTATGCGTACTTATTATTCACATGGTGGTGCCATATGGATGATTGCCAAACCACCTAGAGATGTCTCGCGATATTTCTTATTCATGTCTTTACCAGTTTGGTACATGGTTTCGATAACTTTATCTAATGAAATAAGACATTTGCTAGTGCGCTTTAGTGCCATTCGTGATGCGTTAATCGCTTTTACTGCGCCCATCGCGTTGCGTTCAATACAAGGCACTTGAACCAGTCCCCCTATTGGGTCGCAGGTCATACCGAGAGAGTGTTCCATTGCAATTTCAGCTGCGATACAAATTTGCTCGTTGCTGCCTCCTCGCAAGGCGGTTAGGCCAGCCGCTGCCATAGAAGAGGAAACTCCCACCTCACCTTGACAGCCGACTTCCGCCCCAGAAATGGACGCGTTGGTTTTGTATAAAATACCAATCGCTCCAGCAACGGCGAGAAAGTCTTTTAATTGCTTAAGATCCAGCTCTTTGATGAATCGATGGTAGTACATCAATACTGCTGGGATAACGCCTGCGGCACCGTTAGTTGGTGATGTGACGACTTGCCCGCCTGCCGCGTTCTCTTCGCTGACCGCAAAGGCAAACAAGTTAATCCAGTCCATAATCTCCATTGGATCATTTTCAACTGCTGCATTCGCTTCTAGTTTTTTCAACAGATTCGGAGCTCGGCGAGTGACGTTCAAGCCCCCTTCAAGGATCCCTTCAGTATCGAAACCACGCTGCATACACAGTGACATCACTTTCCAAATTTGTTCAGCTCTATGGTCAATTTCTTCTTGCTCTCGAAATGCCAGCTCATTTTGCAGGATCATGCCACCAAGGCTGAGGCCATTTTTCTCTGCTTTTTCCAACATTTCGTCTGCGGATGAAAAAGGGAAAGGTACTTCTGCGCTGGCTTGTTGGCTGCCATGTTCGAGCTCTGCCGCTGTCGCAATAAAACCACCACCGATAGAGTAGTACGTCTCAAAGGCGACTTGATCTCCTGCGACATCGAGCGCGGTGATCGTCATACCATTTTCATGCAGCGGCAGGTTGTCGCTGTGAAATACAATGTCGTGGTCGTAGCTAAACTCAATTTGATGAGAGCCAGCTAACGATAATGTATGGTTTTCGATGGTGTGTTGCAGTGCACTTTTGGCACTGGTCATTTTGATGGTATCGGGCTTATTGCCCATCAACCCTAGCACCGTAGCTCGGTCGGTGTGGTGTCCTCTACCAGTCAGTGATAAAGAGCCATATAAGTCAACTTGCACCCGACGTACTTTCGCCATAGAGTCGCTAAGTAGTTGAGTGAAATGGAATCCGGCGAGCATAGGACCGTTAGTGTGGGAGCTGGATGGCCCAACACCGACCTTAAAAATATCGAAAATCGACAGCATAATTGACTTCCTTCAGCAATGAACCTTTCATAGGTCTCTAGAACAATGTTGTTAACTAGATGTTAATGCCTGTAAGGCGGTTGGCAAAGAAGATTTTTGTAACTATGCCAAAGACCACACAACAGTGACTTTGTCGCAGGGAAAATTGAGAGAGAAGTATGAAGTTAGGTAACGTGGTCATCGTACTAGGTAAGCGATTGGTTAATAACCAATTGAGTGCTGAAGGCATCTCGAGAGTCGAAGCACTAGCCGCTAAGATCCTCGAAATGCCAATGGAGAATACTGCTCTCGTATTTTGTGGTGGAAAAACGCAAGGACAAAGCATTTCGGAAGCTGATGCTATGTATGCATATTTTCAGACCCTGAATACGTCGCTGGCCAAGCCTTTTCCGACAAGCCAAATTCTGCTTGAAAATCGCTCTTTGAATACGTTTGAAAACATGCGAAATGCAGCGAAAGTTCTGTGTGAAAGCGGTTTATTTCCGTTACCGTCTCAAGCGACGGTTGAGGTCATTTTGCTATCAAATGCCTATCATCTTGAGCGCATATTAGAAATTCAAACGTTAATGGATGAGCAAGGCTTACTGCGCGTGCTCAAATCTCAATGTGCGTCCGTGGGTTTAGACTTACACATTTCTCTAGATATTCAGAAGCACATTAGCGTGCCATACCCACATCAAGGGCCACAGGCAGAAGCGTTTCTTTTACTTGATGAACTGACGACGTATCGAGTGTATCTGGAGGGCGTTAAAAGTGGGGCATTTCAACGAGATTTAACTAGCGTTCGAGCGCAACCTTTGCTGCGGGCTGAACAAGCAATAAATCAACTTCGCGCTTTACCGTTAGAAATGGATGTTTTGCAGCAAATTGCGGAAATGAAAAAGGCCATCGAAATGACGGCCTCTGATGAGTCGGTTGCAACAGCAGAGCGAGCATTGGAAGTGTTTCATCCCATTTTAACTGCGCTCAATCGCCGTTTAGATCCCGAGTCTATTCAGTGATTTCGCGTCGCATACGAACAGCACTCAACGCAATCAGACAGTAGCAAAGCAGCTCCATGCCTTCTTCCGAAATGTTCTTAACATCGCGGATGTAGCTTTCATTCATGACTTGTTGCCAGAAGCTTCCCATACCGTAAAGGCGAGAGAAAACAAGCAGTAGAACCACGGCACCAATCAAGAGCTTCATGTGCGGAACTTGTAGAATGCGTGCCATTTCGTTCACTGTACCTTTACCACCTTGGTAAGCTTTTGCGCAAGCCAGAGCAGTGACGGTTAACGCAGGGAATACCCACGATCCGTGACGGATCATATCCATCCAGTAGTCCAGTTCGCGAATGATCAACACAGCGAAGAAGCCGGAAATCAAAATAGCGGCGTGTTTAACTTGTTCTTCTTGCTTAGAAAGTTGGAAGAACGACCATGAAGCAATCGCCAGCATGATCACTTGTAAGGTTTCAGTGATAGAGACTTCACCCAAACTTGATCCCAATACTACGTAATCAAGACGAATACTCAGATTGACGAGAATACTGATCGCAACAATCATCAATGCGCTTAAACACGATTTGTAGATGATGCGTTTTGACTCATCAGTAATCACGTTGTTTTGTGCCGTTTCGGCTTGTTTAACTATTTGTGTTTTCATCCTGACCACCTGTTTCCAGAAAAATGTGGAAGAAATGTGAATTTGTGTGATGTTGGGCATGATTTTATTGACCAAGTGGAAAGTATTGTCAGGGGAATGTCAGGAATAGAACGCTGTTCGATATTATATTTGCATACGGTAAAGTCAGAGTAGTGTGAGGTTCATGTAGGAAAATGCGGATATCAAAGCACAAAAAAGGAGCCGATTGGCTCCTTAGTTATTGAATAATATTACTATTTATTAGATTCGAGTTTATTGCTCGTCACTCTCTTTGTGGTTGTTACGGTAGTATTCCCACTGTTCAACACGTTCATCGTCAGAAAGCACACAGTAAGTTACACGCTCACCGTTCTCTGACACAGTGTCCAGTTCACCACCTTGTTGTACACAGTAAACGGCCGCCGGATTGGCAACAGAGGTGTACTCTGTTGAGCGAGTTGCGCCGTCATAGGTTGAACAACCAGCAAGTACCATTGTCCCTGCCGTAGCCATCATTAAACTTGTTTTTTTCATCTTTATCTCCGCATGGGATAGGCGAGTATTGCCTTGATTATAGGCAACTTTCGTCAATTATTGTCTTATCGATGTTAAAAGTAAGAAGGGCGTAGACATATTTAGAAGAATTTTAGACATTTCTCATAAAGAGCTTGCTAGTACGTCACATCTGTTGCGGATACATAGTGAATGTATCGAGCGTAAGCCGCTCAACAAAACGCGATCTCGTGAACGGTTTAGTACACTTTAATTGGGTTAGGTATCGCTACTTTGGCTTGCTTATTAACACAACGATGATTTAAAGGGTGAACTCCGGTAGTATGCGCGCATCATATTTACGGCGGTATTTTCGATGAGACATTTACAATCGACCATTCATCCAGAACTCGATCATCTGGACGATAAAATTATCTTTCAGCGTAATGCAGCGCGTGCCATTGTACTTGATGGTGAAGATGTGTTGTTGCTCTACACAGAGCGTTATCACGATTACACGCTACCTGGTGGCGGAATTGATGAAGGTGAAGACGTTATTGCTGGGCTAGTCCGTGAACTCGAAGAAGAAACGGGGGCGCAAAATATTCATAGCATCAAACCATTCGGCATTTTTGAAGAGTTTCGTCCTTGGTACAAAGACGATGCTGACGTGATGCACATGATTTCGTACTGTTACACATGCAAAATCGATCGTGAGCTGGGTGAGACAGCGTATGAAGATTACGAAGTGAAGAATGGTATGCGTCCAGTTTGGATGAATGTCCATGAAGCGATAGCACATAACGAAAAGACGATGGCAGAAAGCCCGAAGAAAGGAATGAGTATCGAACGTGAAACGTTCTTACTTCACCTGATCGCTAAAGAGTTGCTTTAGCTGTCACCAGAGTGCCGAAGACTGAGCTCATACCTATTGAATGGGAATGAGCTTCAGTAAGCGTTGTTTAGAAGTGGTTAGGAAGATGTGTTTAGGGATTTCATCATTCACTTCTTTACGCAATTAAGCGCAATAAAAAAGTCCGAGCTCCCCCCCGGAACCCGGACTTATTCCAGACGCGCAAGCGAAGCGTCATCTCGATATTCTGAGTTTTGTTTCAAACTATGAAAACAATAGCCGTTTTATATTTAGTGTGTAAATAATTAATAGGTCCAACCATTGTTTTTCATATTTTTTGCACACGTAATGTGATGCATATCTATCCAATAAACAAGTGCAAATTGGACTATTATCAGTAAACCACTACTCTTTCTTATTCTTGAGATACATTACCTTAACTTTTTTGCACACGTTTGCATCGAGATCACGAGTTTTTAAATTAGCAGAACAGGATCTTGTAATTTTACGTTCTTCTGACATTCGTTGTTTTGGTGATTATTATCACAAATTAACGAGTGGAGGAAGTCGACTAAAGTCGATCAGAGGCTGTGATGGTGCCGCAGATTCAGCAGCAAATAGAAGCAATGGCTGAAAAGAAGAGTGTTGTAACTGCCCGATATCTATCAGTTTTTCCAAGGCGAAGAAACGACTGACGTACTGATGTGTTTCTTTTGGCAGAGTGAGCTGTTGGAAGTCATCGGTGCCCGCTTTCTTTATAGCGCGAGCAATTCGGCCTTCTCCTGCATTATAGGCCGCCAGCGTTAATGCGAGGTTTTGATCAAACTTGTTGTATAAAAACGCCAGATAGTCCAATGCAGCTTTCGTGCTGGCTTGGGTATCGAAACGCTCATCCACATTCGAATCAACCGTTAAACCAAAGCGCATCGCTGTTGCAGGAATCAATTGCCATAATCCCGCGGCGTTGGCGTGAGAAACGGCTTTTGCGTTGTAAGAAGATTCTAGCATTGGCACCAAAACGAGACTTTTGGGCAGTGACTTGCTTTTGAGTTGCTTAAAGATGTGGTCGAGAAGTGGATTGACGGAAGTGAAACGTTGGTCGATTTGTAATTTGTAAGGCGCAAGAACCTGATACTGCTGCTCTATATCAGTAGTATTGGGCTTTGCCTGACAAAGAAAAGAAGTGCTGAACAACAAACAGGCAGAAATAAAAAGGCCTACAGTATCCAGCCGAGATGGCGGCTGAATCTGTAGGCAAGACGACCATCGTTTAAAACGATTTATCTTCATAAGTGTGTTGCACAGGTTGTTTGAGTTGACTGACTAACTCATGGAACGCAGCAGAGCTTTGGCCATTGCTCTGGTTGTATTGTTGGCACTGCTTGATGAGTGTCTCCAATAACGTCCACTGTTTTCTCGCTTGCGCCCCAATCTTGGCAGGCAAAGCGTTGAAAATTCTTGTTACGCTGGAGTCATTACACGGTAACCCCAGCTCACGCATGCATTGGCTTCTTTCATTAGAAGAGCGGCTCAGCTTATTGAGTATTGGTGTTTGTTGCTGAACGTTGGTGTTCAGTGCTTCACCATCAAACTTCAAATACAACGCCTTTTGTTGTTGAAGTAGGGTCAATAATTGCTGATACAGTTTGATGTCTTCAGAAATTGAACGAACAAAATACTGAATTCGCTGCGATGCCGCGCTTGCCATGGGTATATTCCTAATGCTGTGCTTTTACTCGTGACCAGTATGGAATTGCATAATTGCCTTAGATAGCGCTTTTGTATCTAGGCTCAATTCGCCGCGTGCTAGCGCGTTACGAACTTGCTCAACTTTTTCCATATCGACGTCTGGTAGCGATTTCATTTCTGCTTGGGCACGATCAATTGCTGCTGTGTTTGCTTGAAACGCAGGCTCGCTTACCTTGGTTTGTTCCATTGTTTCAACAGGCTTTTTGCTTGCTTGTTGGAAATTTGTTTGTGGGACATGACCGCCCGCGACTTTGTCGATTTTCATGCTGTGGTCCTCATCATCATGTTCTAAATCCAATAGGCGACAAGGATGTGGTGAACATTAAATTTTATTTTTGTACTCGATACTCACGTGATGTGACGAGAGGCAAAATTGAAAAATGTTACGTTGAGTCCAAAATCAAAACTGAGTATGAACTTGGTTTCTTCCTGTCACAACCGCTCGAATGACTCTGCCAGAACTGAGGTTTTCTACCTCAATCTGTTGGCCTTTCGCTCCATCTTCTAAGGCGACACCTTTGGTGCTTGCACTAAATCCATCTTTGCTAGCAATGATGATGATTTCATTGCCTTTCTCAATCAAAGCGGGGGCACTTAAGTTGGTTGGATCGACGACTTGTCCGGCGCGGAGTCGACGCGTGGTTTCCAAGCCGATGGCGTGTTTAGGATCGGTGTAGAAATCGTCCGAGCGCGAAATGGTTCGAGTTTCCAATTTCAGATGATTGGCTGTCACCACTTCACTGCGACCTACAGTCGTCGCCGCAACCACCACTGGCAGTGTGACCGAGGATTTGATCGTGACATTGATTCGCCATGGAGCAGTGAGATCTTCGCAACTGACGGAACGCTTTAAGTTACCGACTGGCAAAGGTTGGTTATCGCGACCCGTGATCACTAATTTGGCATCGCATTTGGGTAAATGGTTGGCAGAACCTGGCACCCACAAATCGTACTCCAGTTGGTACTCGCCCCACTGGTTGGACTTGGCTACGCGGTCTACTTCTTGTTCAAAATGTTTCGCGACAACGGCCTTTAGCTCCTCCGATGAGAAGGTGGTTTGGTCCGGACTGGCGAAAGTTTGTCCTGCCGAAAGAATTCCTAATAACAGTATCCACTTTGAGGAAATTAGAGTTTTCCCCCTAATTTTTTTGCTTTCCGTAAACCGGAAGTTTGGTTTCCACTCTTGTTTGTAAATCATTGATAAATATAAATAAATTTTATGGCACGTATCTTGTTTGTATCTTGGCGTATTCGAGCCGACTGTAAGGAAAGATGCATGGCGATCACATTTGAAAATGCTTTAGGTGTACATCCAGAGGCACTCAATTTTCGCGTTCAGCGTACCAAAGTCCTCGCCAGTAACCTAGCAAATGTTGACACCCCTGGGTACTTGGCGAAAGACCTAAGTTTCACCACTGTTATGAACCAGATGTCGACAAACGGTGTGAGTAATTCTGTACCTAAGCTGCAGGTTCAGGCCCAGTATTCGGTGCCGTACCAAAACAGTAAAGATGGCAACACTGTGGAACTTGGTGTTGAACAAGCGAAATTCACCCAAAACAACATGGACTTTCAAACCAGCCTGACGTTTCTCAACATGAAATTTAACGGCTTGGCGAAAGCGATTGAGGGACGTTAATTATGTCATTCACTGATATTTATTCGATTACTGGCTCTGCGATGACGGCGCAAACCGTTCGCCTAAACACGGTTGCCAGTAACCTTGCGAACGCGGATGCGGTGTCTGCAAACCCAGATGATGCGTACAAAGCACTTAAACCTGTGTTCGCTACTGTGTATCAAAAAACGCAAATGACGACAGAAAACGGCATTTACCCAAATGCTGAAGTTCGTATTGTCGATGTGGTGCAAAACAAAGGTCAGGCGGAAAAACGCTTTGAGCCAAATAACCCACTCGCTAACGGCGAAGGTTATGTTTACTACCCAGACATCGACGTGGTTGCGGAAATGGCGGACATGATGTCAGCGACTCGCAGCTTCGAAACGAACGTGGAAGTGTTGGCAAATGTGAAAAGCATGCAGCAAGGCTTGCTTCGTTTAGGGCAGGGTAGCTAATGAGTCTTGCACAGTACACGGCATTATCGTCGGACGCTCCGGTTAAAGCGGCAGCAAAAGAAAACAGTGGCATTGCGCCAAACCCAACGGATAAGAACAGCGCGTCTTCACTTCAAAATGAGTTCATCTCTTTGATGGTGGCACAAATTCAAAACCAAGATCCGTTAAACCCGTTAGATGGCACAGAGTACGTCGGTCAGTTGGCGCAGTTCTCTCAAGTTCAAAGTACCGAGAACATGTCGAAGGTCATGCAAAACAGCATGGTGCTACTCGACAACATGCAAGTGCTATCGACCGCTGGTTTGGTTGGTCAAACGGTTTACGTGAATTCAAAAGAATTCGAACTGGGTGATGGTGCGCAAAACGGCAAAATCGAACTGAGTCATGGTTCAAACCAAGTGACTTTAGTTGTGAAAGATCAGTTCGGTCAGAAGACGAACGTACCACTTGGCGCTCACGGCGCTGGTGACGTTGAGTTCTCAATCAATCCAGAAGAGCTTGGCTTAAAGCCGGGCAAATACACGGTATCTGTAGAAGTTCAAGAAGGCCAAGCGAGCCCGAATGTTCTACTGGCTGGCACAGTTGAACAGGTTCGTATTCCGAGTTCAGGTGGCGCAGCATTGGTCAATGTTAATGGCGTTGGCAACGTTCCTTTCTATCAAATCACTCAGTTTGGTGCTTAACCAAATAAGCAAATCAGAGGTCTTTTATGAGTTTTAACATCGCACTTAGTGGTCTGGACGCGACCAACACAGAGCTAAACACGATCAGCCACAACATTGCCAACGCTTCAACGTATGGTTTTAAAGGTGCGCGCACAGAGTTCGCAGCGGTATACAACGGCATGCAACCTGGCGGCGTAGAAGTTGCGTCTATTTCACAAAACTTCGATAAAAACGGTTCAATCACGGGTACTGGTCGTTCAATGGACTTGGCGATCAACGGCAGCGGCTTCTTTGTGACAAAAGATCACATGGGTCAAACGCTTTACACTCGTTCTGGCGTATTTGGTACGGATAAGAGCAACTTTGTAACAGCGAACAATGGCGCGAAGTTGCAAGGTTACAGCGTAGATAGCAACAACAACT
The DNA here is from genome assembly GCF_900460535.1 of Vibrio parahaemolyticus. Classification (NCBI taxonomy): domain Bacteria; kingdom Pseudomonadati; phylum Pseudomonadota; class Gammaproteobacteria; order Vibrionales; family Vibrionaceae; genus Vibrio; species Vibrio parahaemolyticus. The sequence goes on from NZ_UHIL01000002.1 coordinate 1,008,963, forward strand.
TGATGACGGGTTCTGTAGGTAACATCCAAGTATCAACATCGTCACTCAACGCGAAAGCGACAGATAAGCTTGATTTTGTTGCGAACTTCGATGCAAGTGCAAAAGCGATTGATAAAGCGGTAACGCCGTTCGATCCAGCGGATCCAACTTCGTTCAACTCTTCTTACACGACACAGGTGTACGATTCACTTGGCAACTCTCACACCGTGACGCAGTACTTCACTAAAACGGCAGACAACGCATGGGAAGTAAACGTGCAAGTCGACGGTGGTAAAACTCCTGTTTCAACCATTCCTGTGACGTTTAATAAAGACGGTACGTTAGCGGCGCCAACAGGCTCTTTCAATGTGGCATTCCCAGCTGCGGGCGCAAACGCAATGAGCGTTGATATCAACCTAAAAGGCAGCACGCAATTTGGTGCCGCGTTTGGCGTGAGCACAAACAGCCCGAACGGTTACACATCTGGTGAGCTTGCAGGCGTGCGCGTTGAAGACAACGGCATGGTTTACGCAACTTACACTAACGGTCAATCACAGCTTCAAGGCCAAGTGGTTCTGGCTGATTTTGCTAATACGCAAGGTCTAGCAAAAGTGAGCGGCACTGCGTGGACACAAAGCTTTAGCTCTGGTGCGCCGATCATGGGCGTTCCGGGTTCTGGCACGCTGGGTAACTTGACTCCAGGGGCATTAGAGGGCTCAAACGTCGACCTAACCAGTGAGCTTGTGGCACTGATGACAGCACAACGTAACTACCAAGCGAACGCAAAAACGATTTCGACCAGCGACAAGCTCACTCAAGCCTTGTTCAACGCGGTGTAATAGGAGCTCTGCATGGATAGCTTGTTATTTACAGCAACCTCCGGTGCAAGCCGAGTTCTTAAAGCGCAACACGTTCGTTCGAATAACTTGTCGAACGCGGATACCGCAGGTTTCCGTGCGGATATGGAACGTGTTCGTAGCGTGGAGTTACAAGGCCCGGGCTTTGATGGCCGAACCATGGTGGTCACAAACTCTGCATCAACGCGTTTTGATTCTGGCGACGTTGTGAAAACAGGTCGTGCGCTGGACGTTGCCGTCATGGGTGAAGGTTACCTTGCGGTAGAAACGCCAGCGGGTAACGAGGCTTACACGCGTGCCGGTAACATTCAAATCGATACCTTTGGCGCAATGTCTATCAACGGGTTCCCGGTTGTGGGTGAAAACGGTCCGTTGGTGGTGCCTGATTATCAAAAAATCGAAATCAGTGAGCGTGGCCTTGTCTCGGTTATTCCACCGGGCGGCGGTGCAGAAATCGCAGTCGGCACATTGAAACTGGTGAAGCCAGAAATCAATCAGCTGCAAAAAGAGAGCGACAGCTTGCTTCACAGCGTTGATGGTGTGCCATTTGCGGCGGATGAAACCGTGCAATTGGCACCAGAACACATCGAAGGCAGTAACGTATCGGCGATCGATGAGCTGATCGGCGTGATGTCGCTAACGCGTAACTTCGAGATGCAAGTACGCATGATGAAAACTGCAGAAACGTTGGCGCAAGCCGGTAACAAATTAATGGCGGCGAGATAAGTCTCGCCCCAAAAGGAGATAACCAATGCATTCGGCATTATGGGTAAGTAAGACAGGTATGGCAGCGCAGGACACGAAGATGACTGCCATTTCCAACAACTTAGCAAACGTAAACACCGTCGGCTTTAAGCGCGACCGCGTTGTATTTGAAGATTTGTTCTACAGCATTCAGCGTCAGCCTGGTGCACAGGTGGATCAGGTAAACGAGCTACCTAGCGGTGTTCAACTGGGTAGTGGTGTGCGCGTTGTCGGCACGCAAAAAGTGTTCACGCAAGGTAACACACAAAACACGACTCAAGACCTAGATCTAGCGGTAATGGGGCAAGGCTTCTTCCAGATTGAAAACTCTGACGGTCAGATTATGTACACGCGTAATGGTCAGTTCCACATCAACTCAGAAGGTTTGATGGTGAACAGTCAAGGTCTACCGCTTGAGCCACAAATTCAAATTCCTGACAACGCGACCTCTTTCTCGGTTGGCGTAGATGGCACAGTGACAACAACAACGGCAGACGATCCAACACCTCAGCAGCTTGGTCAAATCACACTAGCAAAATTCATCAACCCAGCCGGTCTTGAAGCCGTTGGCGGTAACTTGTTCCGCGAGACGGAAGCAAGTGGCCCAGCCGATGAGCTGATTGCCGGCGCAGATGGTGCAGGCAGCATCAAGCAAGGCGCGCTAGAAGGCTCTAACGTGCAAGTTGTGGAAGAAATGGTCGACATGATCACGACTCAACGTGCTTACGAGATGAATGCCAAAGTCGTATCAGCAGCAGATGACATGCTGAAGTTTGTCTCGCAATCGATGTAATGATGAAGTTGGTGATGATGAAGGAAAAAGCAATGAAATGGCTTTCTAAGAGTTGGGCAGTAGCCGTCGTGTTGCTGGTGGGATGTGCCGGACGTCAGGAGTTTATTCCGCCTCAGCCAAATGCTGAGGAGTATGCGCCGCCGAAGTTGGATTACACCTTACCAGACGCTCAATCTGGTAGCCTTTATCGTCACCAATACACGATGACTCTGTTCCAAGATCGTCGTGCGTACCGAGTCGGTGATGTGCTAACCGTGGTGCTTTCTGAAGAGACTTCTTCAAGCAAAAAAGCCGGAACCAAATTTGGTAAGAGCTCAGCGGTGAACTTTGCTGCGCCAACCATCGGCACTAAAAAGTTTGATGAACTTGGTGTGAGCATTGACGGCAGCCGAAATTTCGATGGCAGTGCATCTAGCTCGCAAGGCAACAAGCTCCAAGGTGCTATCACGGTCACGGTGCATGACGTGTTGCCAAATGGCGTATTGCGCATCAGTGGCGAAAAGTGGCTGCGCCTAAATCAAGGTGATGAATTCATCCGTTTGACGGGCATTGTTCGCGTCGATGACATCACTCGCAATAACCAAGTTTCTTCTCAACGAATTGCGGATGCTCGCATCACTTACGCTGGTCGCGGCGCGTTGGCAGACAGCAACGCTGCTGGATGGCTGACTCAGTTCTTTAACAGCCCATGGGTACCATTCTAATGAAGCCAATCAATACCTTTTTTTCGTCTTTCCTACTGGCATTGACCTTAGGGCTTCCTGCGACTTCACAGGCTGAAGTGGAAATTCCTATTATGGATTTGGTGGATGTTCGAGGCATCCGCGAAAACCAATTAGTCGGTTACGGTTTGGTGGTTGGTCTTGCCGGCCAAGGCGACCGTAACCAAGTAAAATTTACCTCACAATCCATCACCAACATGTTGCGCCAATTTGGTGTTCAGATTGATGACAGCATGGATCCTAAACTGCGTAATGTAGCATCGGTAAGCGTGACGGCATCGGTAGACCCTATGGCTGGGCCGGGCCAAACCTTAGATGTGGTCGTGTCATCCATTGGTGATGCGAAAAGCTTGCGCGGCGGTACGCTGCTTCTTACGCCGCTACGCGGTATAGATGGTGAAGTGTACGCCATCGCGCAAGGTAGCGTTGTTGTGGGCGGTTTATCTGCTGAAGGTAAAAGTGGTTCAAAAGTCGAAGTGAATACGCCAACAGCGGGTCGTGTGCCGAATGGTGCAACGCTAGAGCGCGAAATCAAAACAGACTTCAACCAGCGCGATGAAATCACGCTGAACTTGCGCAAACCAAGTTTCACCACTGCAAAAAACATCGCACGTGAGATCAACAATACGTTTGGTCCGAACGTGGCTGTTGCCATCAACAAAGCACGCGTGGATATGCGAGCGCCGAAAGACACGCAACAACGCGTGATCATGATGTCGATGCTGGAAGAGATGAGCGTCGTAGAAGGTCGTAAGCCTGCACGTATCGTCTTCAACTCCCGTACTGGCACTGTGGTGATTGGCAAGAATGTCAAAGTTGGCGAAGCGGCAGTAAGCCATGGCAACTTGACGGTGCGAATTTCAGAATCAGAAAAAGTCAGTCAACCGAATGCGTTTGCTGATGGTGAGACAAAAGTCGTGAATCAAACGGATATTGATGTAAACGAAGAGCTCGCTCAAATGGTGATTTGGCCTCCGGGTACAGAGCTCAATACCATTGTCGATGCAGTCAACAGCTTAGGCGCAACCCCAACCGATTTAATGTCGATTCTTCAGGCACTAAATGAAGCGGGTGCGTTAAATGCTGAACTGGTCGTGATTTAAGGAGTGAACGATGAAACTAGATGGTAGCAGCGATCAAGCTCAATTGAACTCAATGCTTTATCACGACAACAGTGCGTTGGCGAACATCAAGCACAGTCGTGATCAAGAAGGCGCGCTCGAAATGGTGGCGGGTCAGTTTGAAGCTATGTTCTTACAACTGGTGCTGCGTCAAATGCGCAGTAGCAGCGACGTGTTAGCGGACAAAGACAGCCCATTTTCAAGCAAGCAACAAGGCGTTTTTCGCGACATGTACGATGGCCAGTTGGCGATGGAGTTGGCGAAAAAGCAAAGCTCTGGCATCGCTAATATGCTGATTCAGCAGTTGAGCCCTTCAATGCGCGAAGTGGCCTTCGATTCGGCGCGCAATGTGTCTTCTGCAAATGACGGTAAACCGGTCGATTCTGAATCGATATCACAGCTTGAACTCGAAGAAATTACCGACCCATTTAACTCAACGGCTCAAGCGGTCGCCTCAGTTAAACAAGTGCTTGGAGAAGCCGGTATGACGACCGCTTTTTCTCAGCCGCTGATCAGGAAAATGGAGCTGTAAATGAACCTAGTTAATATCGCCCTCTCAGGTTTAAACGCAAACCGCGTTGCACTTGACGTGACGGCGCAAAACGTTGCGAACGTCAACACGCCAGGATACAGCCGTCAACAAGCGTTGATGGCGACAGTTGGTGATGGTAAGTCCAACCGCTTAAGTTCTGGCATGGGTGTGGAAGTGACCAGCATCCGCCGTGTAACTGATCAGTTCTTGGTTAAACAAACTTGGTCTACCAATAGTTTGGCGGCTTACGCGGCTGGTTACACCAGCAACATGAGCCAACTAGAAAACACCTTGGGTGCAGACGGATTTAGTATCTCTGCTGGCTTAGATTCGCTTAACGCCGCGCTTAACGACGCGACAGTGAAGCCAGAATCGATGCCTTACCGCCAGCAAATCATCAATGAATCAGAAGCGTTGGCTCGACGCTTCAACACACTAACTCAGTCTTTGCACAACCAACATAAAGACATGAATGATCAGCGCACTGCTGCGCTGACTCATGCAAACAGTCTGATGTCGAACATCGCTCACGTGAACAAGCAAATCGTTGAAATGCAAGGTACAGGCGGTAACCCTGCTCAATTGATGGACACGCGTGAAAAGCTGATCGGTGAGCTGTCACAAGTGATCGAAGTGAAAACAACCGATCAACCGGATGGCAGCATGCAGGTGACGTTGGTTTCTGGTCAGCCGTTAGTCATGGGCTCGGACTTTGGTCAACTGTCTGCGATTCCTGATCCAAGCGATCCGTATCTTGCGGATCTGCACGTGAATTTTGCTAATCAAAGCTTCGCTATTGGCGATTCGGTCGGGGGCAAGTTGGGTGCCATCAACGATTACCAAACCGACGTTCTAAAGCCAAACCAAGTGGCGCTTGATGATATGGCAAAAGCTCTGGCAGATGAGTACAACGCGGTACTTGCTACAGGTAAAGACTTGAAAGGCAATGCTGGCAAACCACTGTTTAACTACGACCCTGATAACCCAGCGGCAAGTTTAACCATCACAGATTTGAGCGCGGAAGAATTGGCGTTTTCAAGCGATGGTACGCCGGGTAACGCGAATGTTCTTAAATCTCTGATTGATTTGAGTAACAAACCGGTTGCGGTAACGGGCTACGGCTCAGTGAGCTTAAACGATGCCTTTACCTCAATGGTTGGCCAAACGGCGATCAAAGCGCGTCAGGCTGATGCGGATTACCAAGCAAAACTGGCAATGAGCAAGCAAGCGCATACCGCTCGCGACAACGTAAGTGCAGTGAACAGCGATGAAGAAGCCGCGAACTTGATGACGTTTGCTAACGCGCACAATGCCAACATGAAAGTGATCAGTACGGCGAACCAGCTGTTCGACTCTGTATTGCAGTTATTCTAGAGGAAACCCAGATGCGAATCAGTGATAACCAATTCAGCCAAATGATGCTGCAAAGCCTGCAGAGCAACAGCGCAGGCCTTGGGAAAGTACTTCAACAAATGTCTACACGTGAGCGACTGACTAAGCTGTCTGATGATCCAATGGCGTCTATCAAGCTGCTTAACTTGGAACGCGAAAACAGTGCGATTGCTCAATACCAAAGCAACATCGCAAACCTGAAAACAACGCTTTCAAGCCAAGAGACACACCTAGACTCAGTGAGCGAAAGTTTGAAAAGCATGCGTGACATTGTTCTTTGGGGCGCGAACGGTTCGTTGACGGATCAAGACCGTAGCGGCATGATCACCGAACTGAAAAGCTACCGTGACTCCATCGAATCGTCTTTCAATGCGCAAGATGAAGAAGGCCACTTTCTGTTTTCGGGCACAAAAACCGATACCGCGGCTCTCAATAAATCAAGTGGCGCTTATGTAGTCGAAGGCAACAGCGATGTTCGTGTGGTGACGGTGGCGAAAGGCGTGACCATGGATTCGAACATGACCGCACAAGAGATCCTAGATATTGGTGGCGGCAAGAACGTTCTTAATCAAATCGACGCTTTGATTGCAGAATTTGAGAAGCCGAGTCCGAATTTTCAAGCCGAAGTGGACGCTAGCCTAAACGCCATCGATGATACGATGGCAAACGTACTAGGCGCGATGACGGAAATCGGTGGTCGCCATAACAACCTAGATTTGATGGACGGCGCACACAGCGAAAACAAGTTGTTTGTCGACAAAGTCTCTGGTGACTTATCTGCATTGGACTACGGTGAAGCTTCGGTACGTTTAAGCAACTACATGGCTGCTCTGCAAGCTACGCAGGCGAGCTACGTGAAGATCAACGATCTTTCATTGTTTGACCGTATTTAAGGTTAGGAAGTTCTTTTATGGTAATGAGTACAGTAGAGGTTAGAGCCCATAGCATACGCTTGGGTGGCCAAGAACAAGCCTCTATCATGCCAACCCGCTCTGCGGATTCAAGCAGTACGATCAAACCGCGTCCAATTCAAGTTCAGGCTGACACCGCGTCAGCCTATTCTGTTTCAGGCATTCAACTGACTCAGGGACAGCAACAAGCAACAGCGGTACAAATTGCTTCAAAATCACTGCAAACCATTGGTAAAGAGCTAACGCACATTAAGCGTGGGTTAACTCAAGCCGTTACGCAAGGCACACAAAATGTGCCGGGGTTGCAAGATACGCTTGTGCGCTCTAAAGCGAACATTCAACGTGTTGTGGAACAAGCGCGTTTTGATGGCCAGAAGGTGATTGATAACGAGTTGAATCTCAAATTGGATAAAGCCGATATTCGTCGCTTCTCTATCCCAGGTTTGAATGTGCATCGTCTCAGTGACCGAGCGGAACAAATTCGTTTGGATTTCCCTCAGGGCCAAGCGGTGATGATTCAGTTTGACGGTCAATCGGACGGCGCACGCACGGTGAAAATGCTCGACCGCAGTTTAATTGCAATGGGCATGCGCGCATCATTGGCTGAAGACGGCACCATTTTGTTTGAAGCGCGCGATACCGCTTATCAACAAATGCAGCAGAAGGTTTTGGTCACGGGCGAAGGGCATCGCTTCCCAGCTGGTCAGCCAAATGTGCTGAACTTGAAATCTGAGCCGGACGGCATTGCAGAGCTGAGTTTTGATTTAGGCTCTCGTGATGGCATCAAACAGACGATCTCGAAAGTCAATCAGTACTTAAGACAAGTGCAAACCAGCTTAGAAGAAGCGAAAGCTTTTCATGGCGAGTTGAACACGCAGATGCGCTCAATCCAAAGCAAAAGTCATCAACTTTCGGTAGATGAAGTGAACGCAAAACTGGATGGTTTTATGGAGACGTCTGGTCAGTTTACCTCGACGTTCCAAGCGTTAAATGCGCAAGCGAATGTTCGTCGTCATACGGTGGTTGCATTGTTGAAATAACGCCGTTTCAAAGAACACTCCAATGATTCCCGGCTTTACATTTTTGCTGCCCCCCAATAACGGCGAAAATGCATTGTCGGGAATCTCTCTTTTCCGCTTATCTTTTTGTGTTGAAGAACGTCGATTATGGCTCAGAGGTCTGAGCGACTGAGCGATGCAGTTTTTGAAATAGCCACCCCAAAGCAATAAGTGATGCCCCCAAGCCTAAGAAGCTGATGGCGCGCCAGAACCCGTCCAAAGAGCTTACATCCCACAAGAAGACTTTCAATGCCACAAAGGCCAGTATAATTAAGCCGATGCGTTGCATCATCATCGCCTTGTGAGTGACACCGCGCCAAGTTAAAGCGCCACCAACCATTAATCCTGCCACTGAGTAGCTAAACAACTCTGCCATACTGGTCGGTTGAAACAGCGTCATTGACGTGGTTTGCCAGAACTGTCGAATCGACATCCCTAGCCAAATGGCCGCTAATGCAAAGCCAAGACATGCGACCGCTAATCGGTGTACACGCAGCGTATTCCAGCGTCTAACGACCGCAGCAATGAGAATGCACGCTGGCAGAAGCCAACCTAAACTCAGCATGTTGAACACAGGCATGGCTTGTGCCGATACGTTGTTGGTGATGAGTGGCGATTCAACGCTGTTCAGCCATACCGTCAATAGCGCGAATACGCCCCACAATAAGTAGCTGTAGGCTTGATAAACAAGGGTGAGCTGCTGAGCAAATTGGCTGCGATAACTGTAAACCAAGCCCATAACCAGAGCTTGGTTGGCAAAGACCACGGCACTTGTGAAATCGATGTGCCCCAAATAGCCGTATTGTCCCGTTAACCAGTAGTTGGTTTGGGTGAACAACGCCATTAAGAACACATGCAAAAACGCCCCTTCAAACCAGTTGGTCAGGTCGGAATCTTGTTTCGCTAGCACGCTTCGGGCATAGGCTAAGATAGCCAATGACGGCACGTAACTAAGAATGACCCAAGCCCAATGCCCACTTTCAACCGGCTGCCATTGTGGAATAAATGGCAGCAACGTGAGACGAACTACCAAAATACCCATCACGATTTTGACCGCCCAACTTGCTGGGCGAAAAAAACCGGCTTGGATTTGCAGTGCCATCACCGCGACTTGTATCGAAATGGCAGTGGTGAGCCAAGTGTCGCTTAACCAAACGAAAGCGACGCCAGAAATCAGAGCGTGAACGACCGCTGAACATTCAAGTGCAAGAGAGCGAAGGCGCTGGCTAAGGAACGCATAATAGGCCGCGATGAGCGCGCAGAACAACGTCCAGTACAGGGCGTAACCGTGCATGAATTCGTCAGCATAAAACAACGTGACCAAACCCATCGTTGGTGCTAGCACCAACAAAAGCACGTTGCTGATTTGCGAACGGTCACTCAAAGATTGGCAATAGGTTCTAAAGCCAATCAGCGCAATACTCACCGCCAGTGCGAATAAAATGCTGGCCTCTCGCTCTAACATATACAGCGCATCAAACGCGATGGTGAGAACAATCAGCGCGGTTGCCGAGACGAGTATGGATGGCAAAAATACACGTAACGACCAGCCTGTACGCAGTGCTGGTAGCCAGATGATCGCCACAAGCAGCGTATAACAGTACGCCATTTGTAGAGTGTTCAGTTCCGGCATTCTGGTGATAGCAGAAAAGGTCAATAACGCTACTGCAAGAGAGGTCGCGGTTGGTTGATTTGTCCACTTGCTTTGATAGTGGCGAAAACGAGGATTGAGCATCCAACCCATTCTGGGAACCGAGAAAATGAGATACAAAGTGATGGAGAGATAAATCGCGAGCCAAGAGAACAGCAGTTCAGTTGGAATACTCTCAATCAACAGCAGCATCCATATGACATGCGGAACGGCGATGCTTGGCGCAATCCATGCCCGACGCACTTTTTGCATCAATAAGGTTGCCGCGAACGAAATCGCGCAGATGTATCCGGCTAACAAAAAGTAGTTCGGTTCATTACCTCCAATCCAAAGCGGAGCGGTGTAGCCACCGATTAAACCGAGCACCGCCATTAACGGCCCTTGTCGTAATGACAACGCTAAACTGCAAAATGCCGCCGCAGCCAAGATGATCAACGAGACACTTGGCGTCAGCATTTGATAAACCACAAAAGCAAAAATGACGGTGCAGTAAATGCCCGTTAGCCCCGTTCCGGTGACAGCAGCAGGCACATAGGTAAAGCCTTGAGCGCGTGCGGCGCGATCCGGGTTGTTTTGCTCTTTTCGATGAAACCACTCGCCAGCGAGTACCATAAGTAACGAGAGTGAAAAGGCAAAAGAAACACGCATAAGTGGCGAAAACTCAATATGGCTGCCAATTACTTGCACCAGATAGCCGCCACCGATCAACATGGCTAATGCGCCGACCCAAACTAGCCAGTTCTCTTGGAAGTTAGCAATGAGTTTTTGCGCGTGCTTCTGGATTAGTGGATCTTCTTGCTGAGTAAACGTCGCCAACTGAACTTGTGTTTGCTGGCTTTGGTTGAGTTTGGCTTGCTCTTGCTCGCTATGAGTTGCAAGGTATGAAGGCTCAAATTCAGGCTCGATGTTGCTTGGAGCGCTTAATGCCGAGTCGCCAGAGTCTGAACGCATTGAAGAAGCCGCTCCAAGGCTGGATTCCGATGTGTCAGGCTCTGGTTGGGAGGCTTCGAGTTTCGAATCGCGACGCGTGCTGACGCGAAGAGAGGCAACTTCTTTCTGTAATTTCGACAGTTCTTTTTCCAGCAACGATATCCGACTGGCGGCTTTCAAACCGATCAATATGGCAAAAAAAGCCGTGATCAGCGCAAGTGTCGTAAACAATCCATTTCTCCCTATCCTTGGTCGTTTGTCTCACACGATAGATGATTCTTAACTTTGAGCACGTACACTAAAGCTTAGTTCATGCTCTATGCCTGAGCGTTTTATGATGCTAGGTTCCGCGTGAAATTTTGTACCCACTTTACCTTGCTCCGAGGGGAACCGCGAGAATGACGCAAGTCTTGATGCAGTTTCTGGACGACTTTTCGGCACACATCGCCGCTAAGTCACTGGGTATAAACTATATTCATAATTCTAAGGGTCAACGCATCCTAGCGCTGTGACGCTAAAACAACGATAAAAATAGGTGACGATAGATGCAAGTGGGTAATGAAGCGCTGGTGCTGTCAGCGGTAGGGGTCATTGGTTTGGGCTGTCAGTGGTTAGCTTGGCGGCTGCGCTTGCCAGCCATTTTGTTTTTGCTGTTGGCTGGCCTCATCGTCGGGCCATTTATGCAATGGCTCAAACCCGATGAAATTTTGGGAAACTTGCTCTTTCCGCTGGTCTCATTAGCGGTGGCAGTCATTTTATTTGAAGGCAGTTTGACCTTAAATTTTAAAGAAATTCGTGGCGTGAGTGGGTCGGTATGGAGCATTGTTTCCATCGGGGCGATCATCTCGTGGGCGGCAACCAGTGTTGCGACACACTATTTCCTTGGCTTTACATGGGAGCTCGCCATGTTGTTCGGCAGCTTAACCGTCGTCACGGGGCCGACAGTTATCGTGCCGCTGCTTCGGACGGTAAGGCCTAACAGTACACTTGCCAATATTTTGCGCTGGGAAGGGATCTTAATCGACCCTCTTGGTGCGCTATTTGTGGTGATGGTGTATGAGTTTATCGTGTCGCACAGCGCCGTAAACAGCATGGAAGTCTTTGGCACCATCATTGCCGTAGGTGTCATTTTAGGTGTGGCGTCTGGTGCAGCCGTAGCGACGGTATTGCGTCGAGCGTGGTTGCCGGAATACTTGCAGCCTTTTGCGGTTTTAATGGTGGTACTGGGCGTATTTTCGGTCTCTAACCACATCGAATCTGAAGCGGGGTTATTAACCGTTACCGTGATGGGTATGTGGCTTGCCAACGCGAAAGACATCAACATTCAGCAAATTCTGCATTTTAAAGAGCACTTGACCATTTTGTTGATCACTGGCTTGTTCATCTTCCTTGCGGCTCGAATCAGCTTGGATGATTTTGCAGCGCTGGGCAGTGGTGCGTTGCTGCTGTTTGTCTTTATGCAGTTGGTGTCGCGCCCGTTATCGATTTTTCTTTCTACGATGCGCAGCAACTTGAACCTTAAAGACAAGCTCTTTTTGTCTTGGGTGGCACCACGCGGTATTGTTGCTGCGTCGATTTCTTCTCTGTTTGCGATTAAATTGACCGAATACGGAGTCGATGGAGCAAGCTTACTGGTGCCAATGACCTTTATGGTGATCATCGGTACGGTGGTATTACAAAGTGCCACTGCTCGCCCTATGGCGATTGCATTGGGTGTCGCTGAACCTGCGCCGAGAGGCTTCCTACTTATTGGGGCGAACCGAGTCGCACGTGAAATTGGCCAAGCGTTAGCGCGTTATGATCGACGTGTATTGATGACGGACTCAAACTGGGAGTACATCAGCCAAGTTCGTATGATGGGCCTGGATTATTATTACGGTAACCCGATTTCTAGCCATGCGGATGACAACCTGAACATGATTGGCATTGGTCAAGTGGTCGCACTCACGCCAGATCAACACTTCAACATCATGGCTTGTATGCAATTTGTCGACGAGTTTGGCGAAGATAAAGTGCATTGTCTGCAAAAAGTGAAGACGAATGGAAACGGCAGTGAAAAGCACTCTGTTGCTCAGGAGTATCACGGCAAGCTGTTGATGGGGGGCAATGTTAGTTACACCCAGCTAGCGAGCCTGTTAAGCCGAGGTGCGGAAATCAAGCACACCAAACTGAGTGAGAACTTCACTTACCAAGATTATTTGGAACATCACAAAACCAATTTGGTGCTCCCGCTGTTTAATGTCGAAGACAAAGGCAAAATCCAATTCTGTGATGATCCGGATCAGTTTGCGCCAAGTACGACAAGTACCATTGTGTCGCTAATTCTGCCTGAAAGCGCACAATAGAACGCAAAACATCTATTTCACCGCCTTTAAGTTGGCATCCTATCCGTTTGTTATCCAAGCTTAGGGAGTAACTCGCCGTTATCGTTTTAAACGAGAGGGTGGGTTTCTCTTCCTATAATTTCAGAGTAAATAACGATTCATTGCTGGTTTCGGAAATGCAATGCGCCTATTTCAGAAAATTCGCATTGACGTTACTGATAAGGATGGCAATACTGCGCGACTGTTTTACTTTAGGGTGACATTATGGCTCCGCAAACTAACCGAAAAGACTTACATTTAGACGCTGTTTTACATCATGACATGAGCATGAAAAAGAAAACGGCGGGTTTTGAGTCTGTCGAGTTTGAACATTGTGCGCTGCCAGAATGTGACTTCAACACTATCGATTTATCGACTGAGTTTCTTGGCCATCGATTGGCGCTGCCGTTTTTGATCAGCTCCATGACGGGGGGAGCGAGAGACGCCGAAACGATCAACTGCCGCTTAGCTGAAGCCGCAAGCGAGTTAGGTATCGCGATGGGTGTGGGCTCTCAGCGGATCAGCTTAGAAGAAAGCCAGCACTCTGGCTTGGGTAAAACCATCCGTGAACTCGCGAAAGGTGTGCCGCTGTACTCAAACTTAGGAGCTGCTCAACTGCGTGACAAAGGTAAGTTGGATAACGCGCAACGTGCGGTTGAGGCGATTCAAGCAGATGCCTTGTTTGTGCACGTTAATCCGATGCAAGAAGCGTTTCAGAAAAACGGCGATCACAATTGGATTGGTGTATTGCACGCTATTGAGCAACTAAAGCCGCGCGTTAACGTTCCTATCATCATCAAAGAAGTGGGCTTTGGTATTAGCGGTGACGTGGCGCAGCGACTGGTTGATGCTGGCGTGGACGCGATTGACGTCGCGGGCGCTGGTGGCACAAGTTGGAGTGCGGTTGAAGGGTATTGCCAAGACAACCCTCACATGCAGCGCGCAGCCGAGCTTTTTCGTGATTGGGGTATCCCGACGGCAACGTGCTTGGCTCAAATACGTGCGCAGCATCCTAAATTGCCTTTGATCGCCTCTGGTGGTATCCACAATGGACTTGAGGCGGCGAAAGCCATTCATTTAGGCGCGAACCTCGTAGGTCAAGCTGGTGCAGTATTGAAAGCTGCGACCATCAGCACGCAGTTGGTGGTCGATCATTTTGAACAAATGGCGTTAGAGCTGCGTTTGGCCTGCTTTGGCACTGGATCGGCGAAGGTGAACGCGTTAACTAAAGCACGTCGTCTGTAACACCAGATATGGTGTGATTATCACAGCGTCGCTCAATAAATTTTCGGTGTCTTAACACGTAGACTGATAATTTCGTTATAGTTGATACAAAAGTCACTTTGATGAACAACGCTTGTTGAAGTGATGGGTATTTAATTGTTTGCAACTGGAACCTGAATTTATGAAAAAACTAGTCATGCTGATGTTAGCTGTGTCTGCTTTAACTGCTTGTAGCGATGAAGTGGGCACCGAAGGCTGGTGTAACGACATGCGCGATAAGCCAAAAACAGAATGGACAGCAGACAATGCCGTCGATTTTGCAAAGCACTGTGTTCTTCAAGATGGTGTTGGCAGCGAGCAATGGTGTGAGAGCTTGAAAGACAAGCCAAAAGGTGACTGGACAGCAAACGAAGCAACCAGCTTTACTAAGCACTGCATTTTCTAAGTACTGAACTTGCTTAACACGATGTCTCTCATGAAGAGCGATGGCGTGGTTAAACAAAATATTAAGAAAACACCAAGCATCTTGCATGGTGTTTTTGTATCCGAAAAGCCCGTTTTACATTTTCGTTTCATTTTTGAAAACCTGCGTTACCCGTCTTTAATTTGTCGTCTTGTGGTGGCATGGTGACGAGACCATCACCAACCTCACGTAGGTTCATAATAAAAAAGGGACTCAAATGGAAGTACTCAAAGGCTCATGTCTGTGTGGCAAGGTAAAACTCGAAGTGGCGGATGAATTCAAATACATGGGCAATTGCCATTGCTCTGAATGTCGAAAATTTACTGGCTCTGACTATTCATCGGCGGGCGGCATTGCTCTGGATAAGTTGCTTGTTATCCAAGGGAAAGAGGATATTCAAACTTATCAGAAAAGTGAAAATACCGAGCTATGTTTTTGTCGCCATTGCGGCTCAAGTTTGTATTCGAAAAAGAATAACGGAATCGTCAATATTCGCTTAGGTGTATTGGATGATGCCCCACCTCACAAACCAAGCTTTCATATTTTCGTGGCGTCAAAAGCGCCGTGGTTAGAAATAACCGACAACCTAACCCAGTTTGAGGCAGGGCCAAAACTTTAGAGAAAATTCCGTTGTTATCGCGGGGCGAATATCAACGCCTCGCGGATTAAAATTCCACTGCACACGAACGCATTTTCTGAACTCTTCAGACTTCTACTTCGCTTGTCATGTTCATTCTCAAAATGACAAAAAACACCCTTATCATCATAACTCTTTGTTAGATAAATAATTTAATTTAGGCACCATAATTGCTCCTTCTTGCATATGACCAACGTCCGGTTAAAGAAGGGGAACATTATGAGAACAGGGAAACTAATCGCGCTTTCTGGCTGCTGCTTATCATTTTCAGCCAGTGCGCTTATGACCAGCGACTTTACCTTTGAATCTGGTAGTGACAGTTCAAATTATTCAGCTAAAGGTAAACCCGTTAATACCTATTCGGTCGCAGAAACCTTGCCGCAAGATGTACTTAGCAACGTTTACTCCATGTTGCCAGAGGGCACACTCGTCAACAGCGCCTTTATCGCGCCAGAACGTTATTCCAGCATTGATATCGATGAAGAGTTGAATGGCGCGGAGTTCGCAACCGCAAAAGTCACCTTTTTGAATGAAGGGGCTGGGTATCGAAATACGCTCGGTTATTTTGTTTTTGATACCAATAACCCGCCGATCAATAAAGATGAAATCGCAGCGCATGTGATCATTTTCCCTAACACATCGAAAGCGCCAGATGGCGAGATGGAAGAAGGTGACACTATCGACCTGAATGTGCAGCTCACTGCCGGTCAAACGCTTGCGTTCTTCATTATTCCGAATGGTTGGGGCTGGTCTGGCTCATACAACAACATTGCCAGCCTTGGCAGTTGGGGCACGCCATTTTATAGCTATTCCAATCTAAACCCAGAGTCGACTTCAGAAAATCGTCGTCATAACGTGGCTTTTATCGATACGCAAAACGAGTTCTTAGTGCTGGGTTTTGAAGATATTTATCGCCCTGATGGCGACAATGATTTCAATGACTTGCTGTTTACCGTCGAAGTGAGCCCATTCACCGCCATTGATGGCGTCAACACTGATGGTTCCACGGATTCGAAATACGAGCCATTGGTGCAAGAAAACAACCCAGAAGTGACGGTGACTTCGGTTTATCCAAGCTCAGACACGTACGCGACGATGGCGTTTGAAGATCGCTGGCCGCTAATGGGCGACTACGATTTCAACGATGTGGTGTGGCGTTATCGCGTTACCGAACTGCTAAATGGTCAGCGTGAAATCAAAAACATTACATTCGATTACACCTTACAGGCGATGGGAGCTGGGTTCTCCAACGGTTTTGCGGTTCATCTACCAAATGTTAACCCTGCCAATATTGCGTCGACCGTGTTGACTCGAAATGGCGAACCCGTCACTCATCAAGTGGTGCAATCTGGCGGTGAGGCGGTGCTTGTGGTCTCAGAAAACTTGCGCAAAGACTTAGAAGCATTGGGTGAGTTAGACAGCAATTGTACTTTTTATCGCACTCAAACCGCGTGTGTGAGTCAGCAAACGTCAGATGTTCTGAATTATCAACTCACCGTTGGGCTATCGACGCCTGTTTCACGTGAGCAAGTTGGCTATCCGCCTTACGATTCATTCATCTTTGCTTCGAAAGACTCGTATCACGGTGATTTTACTGCCACACCTCCGGGTATGAGTTGGCAAACGCACTTCAAGTCCTTTGCGGGAACCAGTGAGATGAATAACTCTTTTTTCAACCTGCATGATGATAACTCCGGCGGCGCTGAGTCATTCTTGACGAACAACAACATGCCGTGGGCGATCAACATTCGTGACGAGTGGGATCATCCGATTGAAAACGTCGACATCAGTAAAGCGTATCCCGATTTCCCAACTTGGGTAACCAGCAGTGGCGAGTCAGAAACAACGTGGTACCAAGCCTCAACCGCTAACAAAGTAATTCCTGCAACTCAGCAGTAAGGAGCCTGACATGAAACATTCTACAAAACTGCTTATGACGACGTTGATTTCGGCATTAATCGTAGCTTGTGGAGGCGGCGGTGGAGGTGGTGGCTCAACCACGCCTCCGGCACCAACACCGACGCCATCGGTTCAGGTTCTCGACAATACGGCTGACATCGTGGCGGAACGAGACTTCTCATTCGATATTGGTGAAAAAATTACCTTGTCTGTGAATTATACCGGTTCGACCGAGGGGGCGTTGCACTTGTATTCGAAAGCGGCGTATACCACCGTAAATGGCGATGTGATTGCCGACCCGACATCTCGTATCACGACGTTGTATCCAAACATGGCGGGTGACGTAGAGCTCGAAGTGAATGGAAACTGGACACATCTTTATGCGCAATGGGTGCCGATGAGTGCGCAAGAGTCTGAGCAAAATTGGTCGATTGCGCTAAACAATTCCAATAACAACTACCACATTGATTTTTAGAACCGGACTTTGCGAATAGTGGGGAGCGTGTGCTTAAAAGGAGTTGAGCAACGTACATAAAACTAGGGGAAGTCGCAGAGCGCGTTGCCGCTAATCAGCAACGCGCTCTGTTTTTTCCAGATGAAAACGGGTCATGTAGTAACAAAACGAGGGATTATTGGGCGTTTTGCAACTCTTCCAGGCCGCCTGCATTGTGCAGATTTGTGAACCCTTGCGATTGCAAATATTGATAGGCTTGGCCCGAGCGGTTACCACTGCGACAATACAGCACAATCAATTGATCTTTTTTGACGTCTTTAAAATGTTTATCAAGCTCAGATAGAGGGAAATTCACCGCATTGTCTAAATGCCCCTCAGAGAACTCTTGCGGAGTGCGCACATCGACGATCATTGCGCCTTGCTCTATCAGTTGCCATCCTTGTTCCGCGCGTTCAGAAGCCGCTACGTTAGGAGCGAGCAACCCTAAGCTCAGCGTTGCAAGAAACAGAGAAATTGCCTTTTTCATTCTTTCTTCATCCTTATCAAACTATGTGTGCTACTGCGTAAAATAGCCTCCATCATAGACTCATTATGACGGATGGTGAATGAGAATTTTTGATAGAGAATTTTATTTAGTTCGATAAAAAATTTTTATTGATTTTCCCCCTTGAACTCCAATTTTTCGACCTTATTATTTTCATCGAAAACGAGCAGACGACTCGTTAATCCATCTTTATGTTCAAACTATGTCTTTTATTTTTGGTTCTAAGTAGGAGGCACTTCAAATGAAAATTCGTCCTTTAAATGACAAGCTAATTGTTGAAAGACAAGAGGTGGAAAATAAATCTGAAGGGGGAATCGTTTTAACTTCTCAGTCGGTTAAAAAATCAAACCGCGGGAAAGTCATTGCTGTTGGTTTAGGTAAACGCCTTGAAAATGGCGAACGCGCTGCGATGGAAGTCAAAGTGGGCGACCAAATCATTTTCAATGACGGTTACGGCGTGAAAACCGAGAAAATTGACGGCGCAGAATACTTGATTCTGTCCGAATCTGATGTGTTAGCAATCGTTGAGTAATTATTTTTGTAGTAGTTTTTTGAGGAGATAATTATGGCTGCAAAAGACGTATTATTTGCTAATGACGCACGTCAAAAAATGCTGAAAGGTGTGAACTTACTGGCGGACGCAGTAAAAGTGACACTAGGCCCTAAAGGCCGCAACGTTGTGCTTGATAAATCTTACGGCGCGCCAACGATCACTAAAGATGGCGTGTCTGTAGCGAAAGAAATCGAACTGAAAGACAAGTTCGAAAACATGGGCGCACAAATGGTGAAACAAGTGGCGTCCAAAGCGAATGATGAAGCGGGTGACGGTACAACGACGGCTACCGTACTGGCGCAATCTTTCATCAATGAAGGTCTTAAAGCGGTAGCCTCTGGCATGAACCCAATGGACCTAAAACGTGGTATCGACAAAGCCACTGAAGCGGCGGTTGAGAAACTACGTGAAATGTCTAAGCCATGCAGCGACAAAGAATCCATCACCCAAGTGGGTAGCATTTCTGCAAACAGCGATCGCGCGATCGGTGAAATCATTGCAGAAGCGATGGAAAAAGTGGGTCGCAATGGCGTGATTACGGTGGAAGAAGGCCAAGGTCTAGACAACGAATTGTCTGTGGTTGAAGGTATGCAATTCGACCGCGGTTACTTGTCACCATACTTCATCACTAACCAAGAAAATGGCAGCGTAGAGCTAGACAACCCTTACATCCTATTGGTGGACAAAAAAGTCAGCAGCATCCGCGAGCTATTGCCAGTGCTAGAAGAAGTGGCAAAATCTTCTCGCTCGCTATTGATCATTGCTGAAGACATCGAAGGTGAAGCGCTAGCGACATTGGTTGTGAACAACATGCGTGGCATCGTGCGTGCGACGGCGGTGAAAGCACCTGGTTTTGGTGACAACCGTAAAGCGATGATGGAAGACATTGCGGTACTAACCGCAGGTACGGTCATCTCTGAAGAAATCGGCCTAGAGCTTGAAAAAGCAACGCTAGAGCAACTAGGTAGCGCGAAGAAAGTGACCATCACCAAAGACACAACAACCATCGTGGGTGGCGCAGCAGAAGCAAGCGCGATTGCTGATCGTGTGGCTTCGATTGAAAAACAAATCGAAACAACCACCTCTCAATACGATAAAGACAAGCTTCAACAACGTGTTGCGAAGCTTTCTGGCGGCGTAGCGGTGATCAAGATCGGCGCTGCAACCGAAGTTGAGATGAAAGAGAAGAAAGACCGCGTGGATGATGCGCTACACGCTACTCGCGCAGCGGTTGAAGAAGGTATTGTTGCTGGTGGTGGTGTTGCTCTAACTAAGATCGCGAAAGAATTGGCGGATCTAAAAGGCGACAACGATGACCAAAACGTGGGCATCCGAGTTGCGCTACGTGCAATGGAAGAGCCTCTTCGTCAAATCGCAACCAACGCAGGTGACGAAGCTTCAGTTGTGGCGAATGCTGTCAAAGCGGGTGATGCCGATTACGGTTACAACGCTGCGACAGGTGAATACGGCAACATGATCGAAATGGGTATCTTGGACCCTGCGAAAGTAACACGCTCAGCGCTTCAATTCGCAGCGTCTGTTGCTGGCTTGATGATCACCACTGAAGCGATGATCACCAACCACGTTGAAGACAAAGAACTTGATATCTAACGTTACCAATCGTTAGTGATTAAGTAAGCGTTAAAACAACAATAACATTGCAAAACCTAAGCGGGCTCGCTTGAGCCCGCGAATCAGTCATTTGAGGTAAGTGTTATGACCCGTTTGCCTGCGTTTTCTTTCTCAATATCTGAGCCGGGCGGTAATGAAGCTTCGTCAACGTGGCCGACTGCTATTCACTTCCCCCTCGTTCCAGCTGGGCCAGAGTTTTCGATCGAAAATGCTCTGCCTAAACGTCCGACAGTGACGATATTCACTATCGATCTGTCTCAGTTACTTAAAGGGGATGCTCGGGTCATTCATTAACTGCATCGAAACAGCCAGCGTAAGTTGGCTGTTTTTTTTCATTTCTGGGTGTAGGTCAAACTATTGATAATGTGAATCGTTTTCGTCACGTTGATGCAGTGTATTCAATATGTTAGCTTGAATTGGGACTGTTCCCAAGTAAGGTGATAAAATAATGAATAAGAAAATACTGCTTCCCCTAATGTTAGGGATTTCCGCTACTGCTGCTGCTTCTGATAACAAGGTTGTAGAAAGTGTCTTGATTGATAACATCGCGCTAGAAGGTTACGTGAAGAAAAGTTATGAAGTCGTGATGCAAAGCGAGCCTGAGCTTTTCCCGTACGAGTTTCGTGGTAGCCGTGTGCAGATGAAGTTACTGGTTGAGTTATTCCATAACTCAAAGAACGATAAAAAAGCGGCTCGCGTGATCACTCTAGGGAATGGTTATGTACCAGGTAAGCCGGGTGTAAAACACACTTTTGATGCAGCGATTGTTGACCGTTTTACTCAAAACTACCCAGTTGCGTTCGATTACAGCATCTATCAAGCTGGTGGCACGCCTGTATTTAGTGAGGATTACTCACCGCAAAACGAAGCTAATGATGTTTCAGTATCGACAACCACGGTTGCACCGTCTATCGGCTTAACCGCGACTGCAACACCGGGCTCGGCACCAAGTTTTTCTGGCTCGTTGACGACCGATCTCGGTGTGGCTTATACCTCTCGTTACTCAAGTAAGGATTACGTCACCGCAGCCAAACCAAAGGCTTCCATGGAACGCGGTATGGGCGTTAAGTGGACCACCTCTCTTAGCCAAATTTACACCAACGACTACCAGTACTACGGTAAATGGGCGGGTGTTTACCACTACACAGGTTGTTCAAACGAAAACCTATTACCAGAAGAGAACTTGCCGCGTTTGATCTACGGTTTCAAACCGAAATTCCAGTACGTGTTCACACCAGAATTTGAGCGCGGAGAAGAGCCCAAAACGGAGATGATTGCACGAGCGGGCATGAAAGAAGTTGACGAAGGTTTCTCTCGCAATGCGTGTAACTGGTACGATCAAGGCACAACGAGCCATTACACTGAAGCGCAAATTCGCTTCACGATTGATTGGGATAAGCTCACCGTTATCACTCAATAAACGTTTCACTTACCAGACCTAAGGTTTGTGGATTGTAATGCGGCTCCAGTAGCCGCATTTTTTGTGTTCAAACTCTGACCGCAAACGTATTAAGCCTTTAAGCCCAGCATCGCGCCGAAAATGACCAAACCCGCCCCACATGCTTGATTGAGTCGATGCTTAATCTTCAACAAGAAGGCTTGTAATTGGGGGGACGTGAATAAAACTGCAACGATAGAAAACCAAATGCCGTGCAGCGCAATCATATAAATCCCGTAAAATAAGGCGATATGTTGCTGACTAGAATCGGGAGAAATCACTTGGCTAAAAATACTCAGAAAAAACAGCATCGTCTTAGGATTGAGTAAATTACACAGAAATCCCTGCATGAAAAATCGCCACATTGAATACTCGCTCTGTTGAATGGTTTCTGAGTTTGGCGCAGGCTGCGAGGAGAATATTCCTTTAATCCCAAGGTAGACAAGATAAGCAGCCCCAAGATAGCGCACGAGATTAAACAACCATTCATTTTGTGAAATTAAGTAACTTATCCCCAGCATGGAGTAAGCGATGTGGATGCTTATCGCTATGCTGATACCAATCGCACTGTATACGCCAGCTTCTCGTCCTTGATTTAAACTGTTTCTTAATACCAAAACAAAGTCTGCGCCAGGGCTAATAACAATAAGCACGCCCAATAGCGCAAGAGTTACAAATTCCATATCGGTTTCCTGTTTGAATGATGAAGTCTGTGATGTAGCGGAATTGTAGGCGTCTTTGTTACTGACTATAATCGAAAAATATTCCCATATTGGTGAGAAAAACTCACAGATGCGTCACCTAAAATCTTTCTATGTCTTCCACGTTGCGGCGAGCTCTTCAAGCTACACTGAAGCGGCTGAAAAACTGAACATCACCCACGGAGCCGTGAGTAAGCAGATAAAGCAACTTGAGCAATATCTGTCGCAACCTTTGTTTTTGAAAGAGGGCAGGAAAGCCGTGTTGACGGCAGAAGGTGAATTACTCAAGACATACACAAAAACGGCATTCCAAACGCTAGAAACAGGCGTGAATACACTCATTCAAGAAAAGCATCAGCATCTTGAAGTGTCTTGTGAACCGACATTAACCATGCGTTGGTTGATGCCAAGGCTTGCTGCGTTTAATGATGAACACCGTGCTGATGTTCGTTTGTCGACGGCTGGAGGCCCGGTAACATTAGGATCGACAGGGCTTTCGATGGCGATTCGTCGAGACGATTTTGCTCAGCAGCACGATTACAACAAAACCATTCTTGTTGAAGAGTGGGTGGGGCCAGTATTTTCTCCTGAGTATTGGCAATCCATTCAAGACGATTTGGATGCAGTTCGATTGTTGAATAGCCAAACTAGACCGCATGCTTGGGCGGATTGGCAGCAATCAACACGTTGTGAAACCTTCAACGGCAACACTCAGCAATCATTTGCGCATTTTTATTTTTGCATACAAGCCGCGGTGGATGGCTTAGGCGCGGCGATGGGATCGTATCCTTTTGTTATGGACGATATTAAGCGCGGTAATTTGGTCGCGCCATTTGGTTTTGTGCTATCAGGTTGCAATTATGTTTTATTGAGCCAAGATAAAAAGCGTACAGAACTCGAACATAAATTCATCACGTGGTTACAAACGCAAATGGTAGAGTGTGTACCACTACCATCGCAGCAAAATACGCAAGGCGAATAGAAGGCGTAGAGCGTGATTACGTCAGTCAGTTTGATGGAAAAGGGCTTAGGAAATTGGAAATGGAAAACCTCAATATTGTTGAAATCAAATCATTTGTTCCAGCGAAAGATTACGCGCTCTCAAAACGTTTTTATGAGGCGATAGGCTTTGATATGGCGTCAGACTTCGGTGATGTGGCGTACTTCTCTCAAGGCAGTTGCGCGTTTCTTTTACAGAATTTTTATGAGCCAGAACACGGCAACAACTTCATGATGCACTTGCTCGTAGAAGACGCAGAAAGCTGGCATCAGCACTTGTCCAAAGTGGGTCATGAAGAATTTGGTTCGCGTTTAACTGAGCTGGTCGAGCAACCTTGGGGTATGCGCGAATGTTGTTTGTTTGACCCTAGTGGCGTTTTATGGCGAATCGGTCAGAACATGAATACTGATTAACGCCAGTCCTCTTTTCACCACATCCATATCGCGCAGGTATTGAAATCTCGATACCTGCGCGTTTTTGTTTTTTGCTTAACCTTGCCAACGTTTCTCGCGCACTCATGCCTTTTTCGAGGTGGTGTGTGATGGACTGACCCCAAAAAGCTCCTCAAGCAGCATGGCTTTGAGTTCTGCTCTGACTTCTGCCCCGCCGATTAACGCCAAAAGTGCGAGCCCGCCTGGTATGAGAATCACCATCAATATTGGTCTTAAAATATAAGAAAAGCAGAATATGGTCGGCAAGAAAATCAATCCTTGGCCTAGTTTGTTTAATACGTACATGAGCGATTCCTTTTGTTTTTATATGAAATTGAGCGTGCTCATTTTTATAATTGAGCGCGCTCAATTTGTCAATGTCAGCCGCTCAAGGTATGATCCTTTCAGGCTCATTAAGCAGATACATCAATGACGAAGCGACAACAAACCAGAGACAAAATCCTAAAAGCCGCGTGGGCATCTTTTGCTCAGAATGGCTATGACATGACGACCACAAGGCAGATTGCGAGAGAAGCAGGAGTCGCCGATGGTACGGTGTTCAGCCACTTCCCGACCAAACTGTCGATTTTGCGCGAAGGGATGCTGACGCAACTGCAACAGATCAGCCAAGAGACGCTAGTCAGTGTGGAAGGTAAGACAGATATCGACATTGGTTTGGCGCTGACGGAGAAATACTATCGCTACTATTTTGCGAACGTCGAGTTGAGCCGAGCCTTGTTGAAAGAGGTGATTTGGGATTTGGATTATTACCAGTCGTTTAACCAAGCTTTGTTTCAATCTGCGAGCGTAAGTTCTGTTCTTGAAGACAAAATGCCGTTGATTTTTGACTGCTACTTTATGACGCTAATCGCACATTTAAGTCGAGCAGAACCAGATGTTGAAGCTGCGCTTACAGATCTTCATGCTAAGTTTCAGCAAATCATTCCCATTGAATCACTTGGCTAATGGCTAAAAGTCGTATCTGAGATCCAGCATTTCAAACAACATCGGTTTTGATGAAGCCTTCTTGTTCGAGCGTTCAAAGGTGTACAGGAGCGTTAACCGAGCGGTTGATTGATTCGGCTATGCTATCGACGCGAGACAGGTCGATCTCATCCACCCCAACTTTTGGTGGTGATTGCATGGCTGAGTAGTTATAGAGAAATCGATAAATCGCTTGCCACTGTTTAATGCGCTGCAAACTCAAGTGGGCAGCGTAGCTTGGTGGTAACCATTGGGTATAACGGTTCCAAAACTCGCTGTTCCAATTCGGGTGTGCCGGGATTAATTCGTCTATCGATTCCGATGGTCTTGCGCTTTTTGGAGTCAGCCAACCCATCCCCACTTGCCAACTCCCATATTGATTTTGGATGTTTCCACGACGCCACGTTTCATCCCACCAACTCATCTTTTGCTTTGCATGATTTAAGCTCAGGTTTTCCTCACTTTGTCCAATATGGCAATAATAGAGTTGCGTCGTGCCCCGCTTAATGGCGGAGGTAAAAGCGGTGATCGCTGCCCCTCGTAAAAAGCTTTCATGTTCGAGGACAAAGCGTTTCGGCACTTTGTTAGCAAAGTATTTCGCCAAGTTTTGCATGTGCGCGTGCGCAGCAAAAACTGGGCGAGTGAGTAGCACTTCTTTTGATTTCGCGTGCGAACCATCGCAGTAAGCGAGTTGGTCAAATTGGCTGCGGCTAAGAATTTTGTCGTAAGTGCGCTGTGCTTGGAGAAATACATCTGATTCGTTTGGCATTTCTTCTTGCTGCGTTAATTGGTAACGGCTTTGCTCCCAAAGCGGTTGAGGAATGACGTGCTCTGACATCTCTGTCTGAGGAAACCAAGCGTTGTCACTGAGCAAAAGCACGTAACCCGTTTGGGCATCGGCGCTGCATAGTGTCCAAATATGCGCTGCACGTTGTTCTCGACCATGGTGGCGAAAACCAGAGCGCGCCACTTGAACAAAGGAACGAGTTTGGATATTCGAGAACGATAAGTGACGTTCGTATAAGCGACTAAAAGTGTCCAGCATACTTGCCAAACGTTCAAGATATTGTGAAAAACGGCGATGATTCAAGCCCAATTTATACTGTAAATCTTTGGGTGAAACCTCGGCCAATAGAGCATCAAGCAGTGGTTGGAGTGTGTGGGATTCTTTGTTCGGGTTCAGCAGCGTTGCGGTTTTTTGACAGCAGCGACACTTTACTCTTGGGCTACCGACGGCGGTTCTCCCGTAACGTTGCCAAGCAGGTAATCGGCATTCGCAATGAGGCAATAGCTTCAACTCAAAGGTTTGCTGTTGTAGTTGATGAGCCAATGCGAGTATCGGCTCGTTAATCAAAACCGGAGGATAAGCACCACACTCAGGGCAATGCCACGCATCGTAGCCAAGCCGATTTGAGCGCGAATACAAACTG
Organism: Vibrio parahaemolyticus; assembly: GCF_900460535.1. NCBI lineage: Bacteria > Pseudomonadati > Pseudomonadota > Gammaproteobacteria > Vibrionales > Vibrionaceae > Vibrio > Vibrio parahaemolyticus. Next base: position 1,035,406 of record NZ_UHIL01000002.1, read on the forward strand.
AGATCAGGTACGCCGCAATTAGGGCAGCCAAATGATTTACAGCCATTGTATTCTCGACGAAAAGTCATGGTGCTTATCCTTTGAGGTTATTTGTCAGAGACTCACTCTTTGACGCTGACATCCACTTGGCGACCCAGAGCCGGAACGATAACGTCTTTCTTGGCTTTAAATTGGTCAATCAATACTTGGGTGACTGAATCGCCTTGCGATTCTAACGTGCCCTTTTCAAATACATGATAACCGTCACCCCCGCTCGCTGCGTAAGAGTAAGTGGCCACTTTGTATGATTGCGAGTCGTTCACTGGTTTGCCATTTACGTTCAGGCTGAGCAGGCGTTTACCTTGCGGTTTTGCGTTGTCGTAGTGCGCTTCAATACCGGAGAATTGTGCCAGACCGTAAGGCAAGGTGTAGCTGTACTCCAACAGTTCTTTCAACTGTACACCGTTGAGTTTTACGACGGAAAGTTTATCTGTGAATGGGAAAAGATCCATTACGTTTTCCATCGTTACTCGGCCTTTGTTGAGGTCAACGCGAATACTGCCCGAGCTGATCATACCCACATCCGCTTTAGCGGCTTCGCGCATCATATCTGCTACTAAATTACCTACGTTGGATTCGCGATAATAACGTCGGTACGCCGTGTCATTAATGGTCGCCAACTGCTGACCAAGCTCTGGGTATTGTTTGCGAGCGTTGGCGATAAGATCGCTGGTTTTCTTGTCGCGTTCAAGTTTGTCTGACTCGACAGGGATCAGTTTTCCGTCTAGCAGTTTTACGTCGTGCTTTTCGGTGTCTACGGCAAATTTAGTGTAACCCAAGTATTTACCTTGGCCGAAAGTGAGGCCGATAACTGTGCCCGTTTTTGGATGCACGACAGGCTTCCATAAGCCATGGTCAGAGTGGCCGCCAAAAATCACATCGACCCCTTTTAGCTTGCCTGCCATGTCGTAATCTTCATCAAAGCCGCGTTGCACTTCGGGATCGGCTTCTTTGTCGGTTTGCATTGGTGCCGTTTTATTTTGGTGTGTGAGCACGACAACCATGTCCACTTCGTCGCGGATCTTATCAACCCAGAACTGAGTGGTTTTGATTGGATCGTCGATAGTCAAACCTTTGCGATTACCTTTCCACATAGTGTTGTAGAAGGCATCAACGCCCATTACCCCAATTACACCGACACGAATGCCATCGCGTTCAACAATGGTATATGGCGAAGCAAAAGGCGCATTGTTTTGCTCAAACTTGATGTTGGCATTGAGCACGGGGTAGGCGGCTCTTGGCATGTTCTCTTTCAAGGTTTGCCAGCCGTATTCAAATTCGTGGTTACCGAGCGTTATCGCGTCGTAGCCCATCGCGCTGTACAAATCGAAAGAGAGCTTGCCTTGCGTTTTTTTCGCGAGTGACCCAGTGAAAATGTCCCCCGCATCGAACAAGAAACTGGTCTCCTCTTGCGCGCGGGTTTGTTTGATCAGTGTGGCAAGGTAAGGAATACCGCCAATGCGGCTAATGTCTGGATTCCAAAATGCGTCAACGGGCTCATAAACGCTTTCAATGTCGTTGGTGTGCAGCAACGTGACGTTGCGAATTTCCGCAAAGGAAGAAAATGACACGCCGATAGAGAACGCCGCTAACGCATACAGCAACGGCTTTTTAGAAAATGTCTTCATAGTTGATCCGGTAAAAGTTGAGTAAGAAGTAAGGTTTCGCGAAACAGAGCAACTTTAAAAAAGCACGTAACTCAGGCGATTGAATTGGATCACATAAATTCATGTCAGTAATCGCTAATTGACGCGGAATATCATTTTGAGTGGGCGTTGAGTGCACAGAAATAACAACGCAGTTGGGTGAAAATTAGCCGATATGAGATAGTGGACATATTGATGTGCACTAGTGAAAACTCGCATAAAACAACAAAATTTCAGTTGGACGAACTCAAGGAAGAACGATGAAAAACAACGCATTTAATGCACTTTTGGGGACAGAGTTACCGGTTATTCAAGCCCCAATGGCTGGCGTGCAAGATAGCCAAATGGCCATTGCTGTGAGTAATGTTGGCGGGCTTGGCTCGTTACCTTGTGGAATGCTGAATAAAGACGCCATCGTTAAAGAACTCCAACTTATTCAACAGGCGACCAATCGACCGTTCAACCTCAACTTCTTTTGCCATGAAATGCCGAAATACGACGCTAACAAGCACGAAGAGTGGCAAAAAACGCTGCAACCGTATTTTGCTGAAGTTGGTGCAACCGTACAGGCTCAGCCAAACGCTCCGACAAGGATGCCTTTCAATCATGATATTGCTGACGCGATTGAACCATTTGCACCGCCAGTGATCAGTTTCCACTTTGGTTTGCCTGCCGATGACTTGTTAGCGCGAATTAGAGGCTGGGGAGGGAAGATCCTTTCGACAGCGACCACTGTGGATGAAGCACTGTGGTTGGAAGCAAAAGGCGTTGACGGCATTATTGCTCAAGGCTTGGAGGCTGGTGGACACCGAGGCATGTTTTTATCGGATGATTTATCTGCTCAATTAGGCTTGATGGCGTTGTTATCGCAAATCGTCAAGCGCGTGAATTTACCTGTTATTGCAGCAGGAGGAATTGCCGATAGAAACGGTGTACAAGCCGCGCTGAAGTTAGGAGCAAGTGCCGTGCAGGTTGGCAGCGCCTATTTGTTGTGTGATGAGGCAAAAACCTCGTCTTTACATCGATATGCGATTGCCAGTGAGCGCGCGCAGCATACGGCGGTGACCAATGTTTTCTCGGGCAGACCAGCACGAGGCATTGTGAATCGCGCGATGTCGGAGCTAGGCTACATCTGTGAGTCTGCGCCGAAATTCCCATATGCTTCCATTGAAATGACTCAGTTAAGAGCGCTTATGGAGAAGCAAAACCGAGATGAATTTACGCCGTTGTGGTGCGGACAAAATTCGTCGGGTTGCAAAGAAGTTTCGGCAGCAGAAATGACACTGTCATTAGTGGAAGGGATTGATTTGAGCTTATGTTCCTCAGACTGATTTGGCCTGAGGAACACATTTCAAGTGAAGGTTATTGAGGCGCTTTCATCGCTTCTGATTGATCGCCCGTCATCACGAAGTGCAACTCACCACCCGGTTTGAACTCGGAATGGTCGAAGAAGAAACCGTTATCCAAAGCTTTGCCATTGATGGTGACAGACTTGATGTACATGTTGTCATCGGCGTTGTTCTCTGTGGTGATGGTGAACGTGCCGCCTTTCACCGGAATCACCGCTTTGTCGAATAGTGGACGACCCACAGTGTAAATAGGTTCTGCTGCGTTCACTTGGTAGAAGCCTAATGCAGACATCACATACCAAGCGGACATTGCGCCCACGTCTTCGTTACCAATGACGCCTTCTGGCGCAGCGAAATACATGTCATCCAGAATGTGGTCGACGACTTGTTGTGTCTTCCAAGGTTCTGCGGTCCAGTTGAATAGGTAAGGAATGTGGTGCGAAGGTTCGTTACCAAACGCAACTTGACCAATCAAACCAGACATATCCGGTGTTTCTGTACCTTGGCTTTCTGCGGTGAAGGTTGCTTCTAGGTTCTTCTGGAACTCAGCATCGCCACCCATAATGGTCTTCAAGCCTGCGATGTCATGCGGTACAAACCAAGTCCACTGCCACGCGTTACCTTCGGTGTAGTTGCCTGTCTCGTGTTCCGTACCGTATGGGTCGAATGGCGTCATGAAGGTTTCATCAATCATCACTGGGCGCATAAAGCCCGTCACGCCATGTTCTGCGTATTCCGTTGGGTTGTAATCGAAGTACTTCTTGTAGCCTTTCGAGCGTTCAAGGTATTGCTCTTCCGCTTGAGTATCACCGGCTGCTTTGGCGATTTGCGCGATAGCCCAATCGTAGAACGCGTTTTCTAGACCGTAAGAAACAGACTCAACCGTGTAGTCTTCAAATACTGGCTCACCATCGACACGTTGGATAGCTGGCGTGAAGCCGTTTTTCTCAATGTAATCGATGTGCTTGGTTAAAGTGCGATCCAAGACGCCTTGATCCCAATCGGCTTGCAGTGCTGGGTAGTTCTCATAAGTTGAAGAGTCGATCGCGGCTTTCAGCGCCAGCTCTTTCTCTTGCTGAGTAAACTCTTCTGGGAATTTGGTGATCGCATCCGCAATCACTGCTACCGCTGGATAGCCAACCATGGTGCCTGTCTCGTCACCTAAGTGTTCCCATTTCGGCAGCAAGCCGCTTTCAGTGTACTTCTGAACTAGGTTCTTCGCGTATTGCACCGCGCGGGTTGGCTCAGTGATGGTTTTTAGTGGGTGTAATGCACGTTGGGTATCCCATAGAGAGTAAACCGAGAAGTTTGGTTGCTCTTCTGTTGCTTGACCGTAAGCGATGGAATATTCCCCTTCGCCTTCACGAATCGAGCCTTTGCCCATGCCTCGGAATCTACCATCCACGTCTTGATGCACCATAGGCGCAATTTTGGTGTGGTAAAGCGCAGTGTAGAAGATCTCTTTCTGATCTTCTGTGCCCCCTTCAATTGAGAAGTTGAGTGCTTTTGCCCATTTCTCGCGTGCGTTGTTACGCGCAGTATCGAAAGAGACATTCGCTTCGGCATCGTGGTTGTTTTCTGCACCTTGTGGGTCAACCGCAGATAACGCCACTTGCGCATTCAACTCTTGTGAGCCTTCATCTTCAAATTCGATGTAGGCAGTGACGTCCGCTTTGACACGCTTAACTGGATTACCTTGGTCATCGTAAATCAATTCAGAAACGTGCTCTGCCGTTAGGCCGTCAATAGGCTCACCATTGGCAAGGATGTAAACGTTTTTGATCTTCTTATCGAAAGTCGCATAGAAGAAGATTTTTTGGTTTTTCGCCCAACCAGAGAAGTGCGCTGCATCGCGCTCGCCCGTGATGGTATGACCGTCTTCGCTCACCGTCAGTTTGTTGCGCAGAGAGGTCGAACCCCAATCACTGTTAAGGATGGAGTTGAGGTCTATCTTCAGACGTTGTGGTTGACCTTGTGGGTAGGTGTAGCGGTGGAAGCCGACACGTTCAGACGCTGTAAGCTCAGCTTTGATACCGTTCTCAGCAATCTTCACCGAGTAGTAACCCGCTTCTGCCACTTCTGAGGTTTTGTCCATCTTGACTGAAATCGCTTCGCGGTAGTCGTCGCTGTCTTCGATGTATTTAGCTTTATCTTCGGTAAACGGCAGGAACAGAATGTCACCTAAGCCGCCCATACCCGTGCCAGATAGGTGAGTGTGGGAGAAGCCAAACAGGGTCTTTTTATCGAAGTGGTAACCTGATGAAGAGTGCCAGCCGATCAGCTCGGTATCTGGAGAAAGTTGCACCATGCCTTCTGGCACAACAGGACCCGGGAAGGTGTGTCCGTTAAAGCCTGTCCCAATGAATGGGTCGACGTATTTTAGGTTGGAAGTATCGACGCTTGGTGAGGTGTTATCGTCGTTATCGTTGCAGCCAGCCAAACCAATAACACTTGCAATCACTGCGGTGGCGATAGCGGTTTTCGTAAAGTTCATAATCTTGATTCCTTAGGCAGGAAGCGCGTCACTTCCTGCCACTGAGTTAATCTATCTGCTTATTCTTTAAACACGAATTACATAAAACGTTACTGAGCTTGAAGCGCTTCTTGCTTGTCACCGGTCATGACGAAGTGAAGCTCGCCGCCCGCTTTGATTTCGCTGTGCTTGAAGGTGAAGTTGGCATCCAGCGGTTTGCCGTTGATGGTTACGGACTTCACGTACTTGTTGTGTGGGCTGTTGTTGTCTGCGATGACGTTGAACTCGCCGCCTTCCACTGGAATGGTGATTTCATCAAACATAGGGCGACCGATGGTGTAGACCGGATCCGCAGGCGTCACTTGGTAGAAGCCCATTGCCGACATCAAGTACCAAGAGCTCATCTGACCCACGTCTTCGTTACCAATCAAGCCGGTTGGCTCGCTGGTGTACATCTCTGACATGATGCGGTCTAGGTACTCTTGTGCTTTCCATGGCTCATCCGTTAGTGCGTATAGGTAAGGAATGTGGTGCGATGGTTCGTTACCGTGCATGTACTGGCCGATGTAACCCGTTAGGTCTGGCAGCTCTTCACCTGTGTTTGAAGAACGCGCATTGAATAGCTCGTCCAAGTCTTCACGGAAGGCTTTCTCTGGCGTGGTGTCTTTGCCTTGAGCCAAGTCTGCTTGGTAGATTTCTTGTTTCAGACGGTTGAAATCGTGCATTGGTTGGAACTTCCATTGCCACGCGTTCCCTTCGGTGTAGGCAAACTCGTCCACATAGTAAGGGTCGAATGGTAGCAGTGGGCATTTTTCTTTCATCACACCTGAGCCTTCAGGCCATTCAACCATTTCACACTCATCCAAACGCTCTTCATCAATCGGTTGGTTGAACTCCAAAGGCGGTTTGTTTGGTGATGAGCTTAGCGGGTGGTTTTTCGGACGTAAGAAGCCCGTCTCTGCATCCCAATGGTTAAGCCAGTTGTCGGCACGAGTCATAAATTCTTCTTGCAGTTTTACATCGCCAGCCATGCGCGCGATTTCTGCCATTGCCCAGTCGCCATATGCAAACTCAAGCGTGTAAGATGCACTGTTCCAGTAGCCGTGATGAACAAAGCCGTTTTCTTCGTACACCTTCACTTGCACAACGTTTGCTGCGCCGATGTTGTTGTCTTCCGTCCAATCTGGGAATTCAGACGCCTCGTGGTAACGCACCGTAAACTCAGCCGCTTCTTTGGCTAGTTGTGGGTCGATGTCTAAGCCTTTCGCCATCGCGTCAGCAATGATAGAAACCGCAGGGAAACCGATCATAGTGCCCGTGTAATGGCTGTGCAGTTCCCATTTCGGCAAGATGCCACCGTCTTCGTATTTACGAATCAGGTCGTTGGCAAACTCTTCGGCACGTTCTGGGTCGATAATGGTTTTCAGTGGGTGCGCTGCACGGAAAGTATCCCACATGGAGTACACAGAGTAGTTTGGTGTGTCGCCCGCGTCTTTTTGAATGCGAGTACGCATCGCAGGGTATTGACCGTCGACATCTTGGAAAATCATTGGCGCGATAGAAGCGTGGTAAAGCGCGGTGTAGAAGATCTCTTTCTGATCTTCCGTGCCGCCAGATACCATCATGCGGCTAAGCTCTTGGTGCCATGCGTCGTTGGCTTGAGCGCGCGCAGTATCAAATGACACGTCTTTCGCTTCTGCCTCTAGGTTCTTCTCTGCACCTTCTGTGCCTGTTGGTGACAAGCCTACTTGGATTTCTAGCGGTGTTGATGATGGTGCGAATTCTAGGTAAGCGATGGTTTTAACTGCGTCGATGTTGTCGTTGTTTACATCGATTTCCGTTTCTGCGCCATCAACTAGAGCAATAGCTTTGACGATAGGTTGGTTGAAGGTGGCGTAGAAGTACACATGTTGGTTGTTCGCCCAACCGTTCGAGCTACGTAAACCGCGGATGGTGTAAGCGTCGATGAACTCTAAATCACCCTTCATGGTGCGGTTGTTGAAGTGACCTTTGTTGAGGGTGTGGTCTAAATCGAACTTGATGTGTGGCGTGGTGCCTTCTTTGAAGGTGTAGCGGTGGAAACCAACACGTTGCGTGGTAGTTAGCTCGGCTTTGATTTCGCCTTTGTTCAGTTCAACCGCGTAGTAGCCCGCTTCTGCGGTTTCGTTGTCTTTATCGAAGGTGTTGAAAACGGCGTTTTCTTTCTTGGTGAAAGGCAGAACTAAGATATCACCAAGGTCGGTAATGCCTGTGCCAGAAAGGTGAGTGTGGGAGAAGCCATACACTGGGATTTCAGTCAGCTTGCCGTGGTCGAAGTAACCGGCGGCAGAGCCCCAGCCTTCCATTTCGGTATCAGGAGATAGTTGTACCAAACCGTAAGGCACAACCGCCCCCGGGAAGGTGTGACCGTCTGCGCCCGTACCAATCAATGGGTTGACGTATTGGGTCAGAGTGGTGTCGAGGGATGGTGTACCAGAGTTGCTGTTGTCGTCATCACTGTTACAGCCAGCAAGACCAAACATGGCAGCGAGTATAGCGGTAGAGATAAGGGTTCTTTTTAGTTTCATGTTTATGGTTCCACTGAAGTGAAGTTTTTTAGGGGGCTAGATGCCCCCTTTCGTTATTTGAATGGGTGTCAGCTACAGCGCTTTCATCGCTTCAGATTTGTCTGAAGTCATAACGAAATGCAGCTCACCACCGTCTTTCAAATCGCTGTGCGAGAAGCTGAAGTTGTCACTCAATTGTTTGCCGTTGATGGTCACCGACTTCACGTAGATGCTCTCTTGGCTGTTGTTTTCTGAGGTGATGGTGAATTTACCGTCCGCGACTGGAATCACGGCTTTGTCGAACAGAGGACGACCGATGGTGTAACTTGCTTCGCCCGGTGTGACTTGGTAGAAGCCCAATGCAGACATCACATACCACGCCGACATCTGACCGACGTCTTCGTTACCAATCAGACCTTCATGGGTTGGGTGGTAGAACTCGTTCATCGCTTGATCGACGATTTCTTGTGTCTTCCAAGGTTCTGCCGTCCAGTTGTAGAGGTAAGGCACGTGATGATCTGGCTCGTTACCCATCACGAACTGACCGATGTAGCCAGACATGTCGTGTGATTGGCTTGTATCGGCGTTGGAGTCCGCATTAAACAGCGCATTCAAGTTGGCTAAGAATGCCGCTTTGCCTTGTTCGGTTACGTCTTCAGGAAGAGAGAAGTCAGTACGGTCAATGTGCTCGCCGCCCATCACGTTAGCCAGACCGTTCAAGTTGTGCGGTGCAAACCATGTCCATTGCCATGTATTGCCTTCAGTAAAGTCTTCACCACGGTGCTCGGCGCGGTAAGGCCAGAACACGTCACTTTCGTTGAGTGCTTTGCGGTCTTTACACGCGTTGTAGTCCATACCGTCTGGGATAGACAGCGCCATGTTCTCGTCCAAACATTCGGCTTTCAGGTTGTTTGCCCAAACCTTGCTGCCACTGTTCATGTAAGCCGGACGCATAAAGCCCGTCGCACCCAATGCGTTGCCTTTGGTGTCTTGCAGTTTGCCGTATTGCTCTGGGTTGTAATCGAAGTAGTTCTTGAACGATTCAGAGCGCGCCATGTAGCGGTCGTATTGTTGGTCATTGCCCGCAAGTTTAGCGATCTGAGCGATACACCAGTCGTAGTATGCGTTCTCAAGACCGTAAGACACCGACTCGTTCACAAGCTCGTCGTATTTATCGACTTTCAAGCCCTCCACGTAACCCGGTTTGTCGCCAGAGTCCGGCGCCCATTTGGTGTTAGCTGGAATAAAGCCAACGTCTTCTTGGTAGTCGTTATGACGTGTCATGACCGTGAAGCGTTTGTCACCGTTCCAAGCATCTTGGTAAGGTACCCAGCTCTCTGTTTTATCAAGGTTGAAGTTGACTGTTTCGTCAGCGGCTTTCAGTGCCAAATCAAACTCAGCAGTGGTAAAGGCTTCTGGGTGTTTGACCATTATATCGGCGATAACCGAGACCGCAGGATGACCGACCATTTCACCGGTGTAATCCGAGTGCAGTTCCCATTTTGGCAACACGCCACCCGTTTGGTATTTGTTCAATAGATCGCGTGCGTTTTCAATCGCGCGGTCTTTATCGATGATGGTTTTCAGTGGGTGTGCGGCGCGGAAGGTATCCCACATTGAGTAAACCGAGTAGTTCACTAAGCCATCTTCTGCTTGGTGCACTTTGCCATCCATGCCACGGTATTTGCCATCCACGTCTTGGTATAGGAATGGGGCAACAAACGTACGGTAGAGCGAGGTGTAGAACATGGTTTTGTCAGCTTTGTTGCCGCCTTCCAGTTCAAACTCGCCAAGGATGTTTTCCCAAGCCACGCGGTTTTGTTGTACGACGTTGTCGAAATCCCAGCCGTTGGTGTCCGCTTCTAGGTTTTTCAGTGCGCCGTCAACGCCAGTGCCAGAAATCGCTACTTTGACCACCAATGGCTCATCGCTCTTACCAAAGTTCAAATGCGTCAGGACATCGTTTGCGCGTTTCGCCAAACGTTCTGGGTCAGGTTCTGGTTCGCCCGGCATTGGTTTGTGTTCTGCGTAACCACGGTAATCTTCCAAGCCGACTTCAGTAGCGTCAGTTGGAGTCAGTTTGCTCTCAGAAGCCAGCTTGGTGTACAGGTTCTCTTCGACGATTGGATCAGAGAATTCTGCCGCGAAGAACACGGTTTGCCATTGACCCCATTCGTTTGAGGTACGTGCGCCTACGACGGTGGTGTCGTTAACGCGTTTGTAGTAGATGCTGCGAGAGTGGTTGCCGTATTGCTCCAACAGCTCGTGTTGCAGGTCGATACGTACTTTACGATCTTCACCCGGCTTGAAGGTGTAACGTTGGAACGCCACGCGGTCGGTCGCCGATAGCTCAGCTTTTACGCCGGTTTCTACAAGGTCAACCGAGTAGTAACCAACCTCCGCCACTTCCGAGCTTTTATCCATGGTCACGGCATCAGTATTGAAACCTGTGTATGGCAAGAAGGCGAAGTCGTTTAGGTCGCCTTTACCTGCGCCGGAAATGTGGGTCATTGAGAAGCCAGAAAGCAGGCTGTGCACAGGATCGTATTCAACAGGCGAGCCTTTGCCATTCCAACCGTTTGGATCGAAGTTATCTGGGGACGGTTGAATCATACCTTCTGGCATAACTGGAGACGGGTTGACGTTGCCAAGACCTTTAGTGCCGATCAAGGTATCAACGAATTCCAAAGTAGGGGTAGAGATAACTGGAGTTTCTGGATCAGAGTCGCTGCCACAACCAGCAAGACCAAGCATGGCGGTTAACACTGCAGTAGAGAGTAGGGTTCTTTTTAGTTTCATTGTTTTTATTCCACGAGAAAAGGGGACACGAGGTCCCCTCAAAATCATTATTCGCCTAGGTTGGCTTGCATTGCTTCAGACTTGTCAGCTGTCATCACGAAGTGCAGTTCGCCGCCTGCTTTGAATTCGCTGTGCTGGAAGGTGTTGTACACATCCAGAGGCTTGCCGTTGATGGTCACTTCTTTGATGTACATGTTGTCTGGACCGTTGTTTTCAGCCGTTACCGTGAAGGTGCCAGAGCCAATGTCTACCGTCGCTTTGTCGAAGATTGGACGACCGATGCTGTAGGTTGGATCGGTTGGCGAGATTTGGTAGAAGCCCAGTGCTGACATCAAGTACCACGCCGACATTTGACCTACGTCTTCGTTACCGATGATGCCGTCTGGTGTCGGTTTGTAGAATTGGTCGTAAACTTGGTCTAGGTATTCCTGCGCCTTGTAAGACTCTTCAGTACGGTTGTACAAGTAGATGACGTGGTGCGAAGGTTCGTTTCCGTGAATGTACTGACCGATGTAGCCTGTCATATCTTGGTGCGCTTCGCCGCCATTTGGATCGGCAGTAAATAGGTTGTTCAGCTTGTCGTTCAGACCTTGCGTGCCGCCCATGATTTCAGTCAGCTTGTCTAAGTCTTGCATGAACGCCCATTGCCATTGCCACGCGTTACCTTCTGTGTAGTAGAACGCGTCAGACTTGTAAGGGTCGAAGTCAGTTGAAGCGTATTTCAGCGCACATGGGTCGCCTTCTTTCAGTTCTGTCGGTACGAAGAAGCCCGTGCCGTCTGCGTTACCTGCTTCTGCATCCCAGTGTTTCAAAGAGTTGTAAGAACGAGCTTTGAACTCTTCATACGCGTCCATATCGCCAGCGGCTTTCGCCATTTCTGCGATCGTCCAATCGTAGAATGAGAATTCCAACGAGTACGACACTGAGTTCCAGTTCGGGTAACGAACACACTGTTCTTTCTCGTGGTAGTTCAACTGACCTGCCATGAGTGAGCTTAGGATGTCGTCATGAATCTGTGGGTATTCATGCGGAGTGTAACGTGCTGATTTCACTGATGCGGTGTAAGCTTGCTCTGCATCAATCAAGCCTTTGGTTACCGCATCGCCCAGAATCGCTGCCGATGGGTAGCCGATCATGGTGCCGGTTTCTGAGCCGTGACCTTCCCATTTCGGCAATAGACCAAACTCGTCGTTGGATTTACGAATCAAGTCTTTCACGTATAGCGTTGCTTGGTCTGGGTCGATGATAGTCCACATTGGGTGAACCGCGCGGAACGTATCCCAGGTTGAGTAAATCGAGTAGTTTGGTGTGTCGCCATCTTTCAGTGTGCGCACTGTGCCAAGCATATCCACGTATTGACCATCCACATCGTAGAACTCGATTGGCGCGATCATCATGTGGTACATGCCGGTGTAGAAGTTGGTTTTCTCTGCGTCTGTGCCGCCTTCGACTTTGATTTTTGCTAGCTTCTCAGCCCACGCGTATTCTGCGTCTTCTTTTACTTTTGCTAGGTCGAAACTTGGTGCTTCCGCTTCTAAGTTTTTCTGTGCGCCTTGCCAGTTAACTGGAGAGATACCCACGCGGATTTCAATTGGCTCTTCGCCTGTGCCGAAGTTTAGGTAAGCGGTCAGATCATCGCCTGAGTAAACCGCCCCATTACGCATTTCGCGCGTTGGTTCTAGGTCTTGTTCACCCAACATTGCTTTGGCGATTGGTTGGTTGAATTTCGCGTAGAAGAAGATGTCCTGACCTTGGTGATCTTGCCCTTGGAACCAGCCAGTTGAGGTTTTACAACCGCGAATGGTGTATTCGTCCACCACTTCTACTTTGTTCTTCAAAGACTTGCCGTTGTTGTTCATTAGGGTATGACCTAAATCGAACTTCACGTTGCGGTCTGCGCCTTCAGCAAAGGTGTATTTGTGCAAGCCAACGCGTTTGGTTGCGCTCAGTTCTACTTCGATTTGACCTTGGTTTAGCTTGGTTTTGTAGTAGCCTGCGCTTGCTTCTTCATTGGCTTTGTCGAACGAGTTCAGTTGTGTGTTCGCCATGTCTGCGTATGGCAGAACCAAGATGTCGCCTAAGTCCGTTGCGCCTGTACCTGAAAGGTGAGTATGGGAGAAGCCGTACAGCGGAACGTCAGTGTTAACTACTTCGCCAGTTTCGTAGTTGGATGAATCCCAGTAGCCAGATGCCGAGTGCCAAGGGTTAAGACCCGATTCGTGGTCTGTGTTAGAGCCGATGAAAGTATCTGGAGACAGTTGAACCATACCTGCCGGTACAGTCGCGCCCGGGAATGTATGACCAGAAGCTGCTGTACCGATCATAGGATCGACGTATTTCAATACCGCAAGATCAACAATTGGATCACCCGGCAGTGAAGAGGAAGAATCGTTGTCGCTGTTGCAGCCAGCCAAGCCACCCGTCAGACCAACCAGGATAGCCAAAGAGATAAGATTACGTTTAAACATGTGCATACCGTTTTGTCGTTATTCGTATATAAAAAGTGTTTATAAGAGACTGTTTATAAAGGACTGCTTATAAAATTTGCTTGTAGGGGTAGCCGGGAGATGCGCTCCCCCGGCTGAGTTGTCACTATTGGGATTAACGAGAACCTGAAGGCATCTCGTCTTCATGCAAGAACTCACCGATGCCTTGTGCTGGTGGAAGATCTTGCTCTAGAGAGCCCCAACGTTGATTTGGTTTGTCGCCCATCACGAACTCCAACTCACCGCCGTACATGATTTCGTTATGAGTTAGGTAAGTGCGGTTGAAGTCTTTGCCGTTGTAGCGAGCCGATTGAATGAAGATGTTTTCGCGGCTAACGTTCTTCGCGGTCACCGTGAACTTCTGGTTGTTGCCGACATCGATAGACGCGCTTTCAAACAGCGGAGTGCCGATTTCGTAGATGCCAGAAGAAGCGTTCACTGGGTAGAAGCCAAGTGCACGGAACACGAACCACGCAGAGAGCGTACCGAAGTCGTCGTTACCACAAATGCCGTCAGCGGTGTTCTTGTAGCAAATGTTGGTTGCTGCGGCGATAGCTGCCTGACCTTTCCAAGGTTGACCTACGTAGTTGTACAGGTACGGTACGTGGATATCTGGTTCGTTACCTTGAACGTGCTGACCAACGTTACCTGTGTTGAACACTGGGAATTGGTTGTCACCTGCGTTGCGGTCTGGGTAGGTTGACCAGTACTCATCCAAGCGTGCTGCGAACAAGTCACCGCGTTCTGCTTCAGGGTTTTGTGTCTTGTCGAAGCGTGTCATCAGATCAATCAAACCATGAATGTCGTGCTGAACACTGAACGAGTATTGCCAGCCGTTAGACTCAGAGAATGCCCAGTTAAACATGTCTGGACGCCAGTCTTTACCCACCGCACGACCGGTGATTGGGTCTACCCAACCTGCATCGATAAACTCGCCATCGTAGTCACGGGCTTTGAACCAACCTTGGTATTGCTTACCACCGAAGTCGAATTGCGCTTGCCAGTTTTTAGAACGGTTAGCGAACTCGGTGTAGCGTGGATCTTCTTCACCAAATACTTCTTTGATCGATTGCGCGATTGCCCAGTCGTTCATTGAGTATTCAAGCGAGTAAGATGCTGTCCAAGAGTCTTTAAATGGTGAGTGACCGCCGTAAGAATCTGGTGGAGTGTCGTGCAATTGCGCTGGCACGTAACCTTGTTCTTCGTACTCTTTGATCCATGCTACGCCTTGGCTCGTTGCGGCGCGCGCGTCAGTGATCATCGCTTCAACCAAGCGCTCTTTGACGTCTTTGCGCTCTGCTTCTGTGAAGCCAAGGTCGATCATGCGTTTTTCTAGTGAGCCTTTCGACAGCACATCATGAATCACAGGCGTTGAGTGCATGCCCATCATCATGCCGGTTTCGTTGCCTTTGAATGTCCACTCAGGCAGGCGACCTTTGCGCACGTTGCCTTTGTCATCCACCCATTCTTCTTCGGCGTAAGACAACATAGACAGCACCACGTCTGCTAGGCGGTCTGGCTCAAGAATCGAAGACAGCGGTTGAACCGCGCGGTAGGTATCCCACAACGAGAAAGTGTCGTAGCGCGTGAAGTCTGCTTTGCCATCTTTGTTTGCATCGGCTGTGCGGATTGACTCTTTCAGCGTATCAATCTTATCGCCCCAAGGTGTGTTGCCATCTGGGTAAGCGTTGCGACCTTGGTGAACTTGGCGGTAGCGACCATCTAAGTCAGAGTGAATGGTTTGACCTAGGTACGAGTGGTACATCGCGGTGTAGAACGTCTGTTTGTAATCTTCGTCGCCAGAGACTTGGATCTTGCCGAGTTCGTCTTCCCATTTCTTCGTTGCCGCTTTACGTACTTGGTCGAAGTTCATGCCCGCAACTTCTGTCATGTTAAGAGAAGCACCTGATTTGCCGTTCTCGCCGATCTCAACGTTTGATAGCGCCAATTTTGCTTCAACCGTTAAGCCGTCTTTTGAGGTATCGAACTCAACGTAAGCGCGTGCGTATTGGTACTTGCCGCGTGTCTCGTTACCGATTTCCGTAATGCCTTCTGGCACGTCCATGTAACGACCTTGCTCTTTATCATAGTAAGCAAAGCGAACGTTTTTGATTGGTTGGTCGAATTCCATCACGAAGAATTCTTTTTGGCTTGGTGCCCAACCATCAGAGAAACGGTGACCTTCTAGACGGTTATTGTCTTTGTCCCATTTCAAGTAAGAATCTGATGTGTAGTCCCAGTTAATTTTGAAGCCAGTGTTAACGATGATTTCTGACTTCTCATCACGAGGGAAGGTGTAGCGGTGCACACCAACGCGATCAGACGCCGTCAACTCAGCTTTGATGTCGTAATCCAATAGATCGACTTTGTAGTAACCTGCCGTCGCTTGCTCGTCACGATGTTGGAAGCGAGACGCTTCTAGGTTTAGCGTTGCCGAACCTTCATCAATCATGTAATCCGAACGCGAGTTGATTGGCATGACGAGAATGTCGTTCAAGTCGCCAGCACCTGCTCCGGAAAGGTGGGTATGAGAGAAACCGGAAGTACGTGCGTCGTGGTAGTAGTAGCCTGAAATGTATTCCCAGCCGTTAGAACCGTTATTTGGAGAAAGCTGCACCATGCCGTGTGGTGTGGTTGCACCAGGGTAGGTGTTGCCTAGGTTACCTGTGCCGATAAATGGGTTGACGTAGCGTGTTACGTCCATATCGGCGAAATCTACCGGGATGTGAACGCCCATGTCGATTTCAGGTGTTTCTGGGTTTGGCTTGTCATCACAGTCGCCATCGCCAACTGGAGGACATACTGGCTTGCCGCCGTCAGGAATATCCGGCAGCGCAGGGTTGGTATCACCGCCTTCATAAATGTTGGTTGTGTCGTCGTTACAGCCAGTCAGACCGACTAGACCACTGAGAACTGCGCAAGCGAGTAGGGAAGGTTTGAATTTCATTTTTAAAGCCTTGTAAATTGTAGGTTTATGTAGTTGTTGAAAACAGAGGTATTACTAAAACTTAAAAACTTGAAATAGAGCCCTTTGGGGGAAAGGGCTCTTAGGGGGAGGAGCTTAAGGTTTAAGCTTTCACAAGAGTCGCTGCGTTACGCATCGCTTCTTTCGTTGAACACTCAACAACGTTTGCTTTTGCAAAGCGGTAAGCGTCTTTTACTTGGATATCGTGAGCTAGAATAACCAGCTTCGCGTTTGCTACATCTAGGTCTGTGATGCGGTTCTGGATACCGTTTTGACCTTGAGTTTCTACTTTGATTTTCAGACCTGCTGCCGCACCTGCTTTCTCTAGTGCTTTCGCTGCCATGAATGTGTGTGCTACGCCTGATGGGCAACATGTTACTGCTACGATGTCGTACTCGCCTTCGCCTGCTGCTGGAGCCGCTTGAGCTTGTGCAGGTGCTGCTTCAACGATTTCGTCTTCTGCTTCTTCTTCAGCAACTGGTTTCCAGAAGCCAACGATAACTGCTGTTGTTAGTGAGCCTAGTGCGATACCTACAACGTACATTGGGATGTTGCTTGATACAGGTGCTGTGATTAGACCGCCCCATGGTGCGTGTAGTAGTACGTCTGTTAGGAAACCGAACACACAGCCAACGATACCACCAGCAACGATTGAAGGAAGAACGCGTACAGGGTCGTTTGCTGCGAATGGGATAGCACCTTCAGAGATACCGATAGAACCCATGATTGCTGCTGCTTTACCTGCTTCTTGCTCTTGCTTAGTGAACTTCTTCTTGAATAGGAATGTTGCTAGTGCCATACCTAGAGGAGGCGTACAGATTGCGATACCAACACCACCCATTAGCCATGGTTGAGTATCAACTTGAGTTTGAGCGAATAGCGTTGCTACTTTGTTGATTGGACCGCCCATATCGAATGCAGTCATACCACCAAGAATCGTACCTAGAACCACTTTAGAAGCGCCAGCCATAGAAGCTAGGAATTCGTTCATCGAAGCCATGAAGATCTTGATTGGCTCACCGATACCCCATAGAACGATACCTGCAGAGATAAGCGTACCTAGTAGAGGGTAGATGAAGTAAGCGCCCAACGCAGTCATGTTAGCAGAAAGAGGGATCTTCTTAAGTTGGAATACCACACCACCTGCGATGAAACCCGCTACGATACAACCAAGGAAGCCGCCGCCCATGTCAGCCATGATGCCAGAAGAGATCATAGCTGGCGCTAGTGCTGGTTTGTCTGCAATTGAATAACCAATGAAGCCACCAAGAATAATTGGGAACAGCACCAGACCTTTAATACCGATATTAGAAATATCCGCCAATAAACCGTCCGCAGGAACCGCACCTTTACCTGATGCCATTACCGCCAGCGCCAGAAGTACACCACCCGCAACGATAAATGGAAGCATGTGAGAAGTACCGAATAAAAGGTGACCTTTCATGGTACTGAGTAGTTTTTTGAAATCGCTATTATTAGTAGCTTGAGCTGTGATTGTACTCATAATTTCACGCCTTATGAATTAATTAAAATATTTAGTATTTGGTTTTTGTCTTTTGCGTTATGAATATCTTCAATAAACTCTTCGCTAAATTTTCCGAATAATTCTTGAAGAACATAAATATGGTGGTCGGCACCGTTATCTGGTGAAGCAATCATGAAGAATACGGTCGGTTTGACTCCCTCTTCGTCGCCATACTCGATGCCTTCGCGCTTTACGCCAACAGCGATTGCAGGCTCTGTGACCGCTTTGCTTTTTGCGTGTGGGTAGGCGATGCCGTCCATTGAAGTCACGCTTAATGTTTCACGTGCTTCTATGTCGGTTAAAAAAGCCTCTTTGCTGCTGATTCGATTATTTTCGAATAGCATTTGCGCTAGCTCTTCAAAGACTTCTTTTTTATTATTTGCTTGAAGGTTGCCTTTAATTAAATTGACGTTTGTTAGTTCTGTAATCATTTTGTGACTCATTGGTACTGAAGTAATGAGTCAAATTTAATTAATGAAGTGGTTTTCGGAAATAGTAAAAAAAATACAATAACTATACTTTTGTATCACCCAAGCTTAAGTGTGATAGCCGTCATTAATAACGCGGAATGTTATAAAATTTATTATGTGATTTATATTCCAGTTATTTTGAAATTAATAATGAAGCTTGAAAATAAACGAGAAGGGAATCAAATATGATTCAATTTTGCTATAAAAAAGAGGCTTTGTGCTAAATCTCCTCCAATAACCCTTTTAATAGCTCTATTTTCTATCTCTTTGAGAAAAGACATAAAGCGAGCTGCACTCTTGTTTTGAGCGCTTGTCGGGTTAAATGGTACAGGTTGCTCGTTGGCGATAGATTTATCACCACGCTCCTTCGTCGCGGAATGGAATGGTGGCTTAGGAGAGCTGATTGTGAACTTAGCTCTTTCCTCCCCTTGATACGAATTGGTCAATGTAAGCTCCGAACTAGAATCCAAAGGGAGGTTAGGAAGGGGTTTTATGCTGAACTTGGCTAATCCACTAAGATGGATTTTTGTACTTATGCAGCAAATCTAACGGGATGTGGCAGTAATCGTTTGGGAAACGAGTGAGCCTATCTTGATGCTCTTCGTCGCTTGGCACGTAGTTTGTGAGCGGCAGCACTTCTACAGCGATCTGATCGGCATCTGGTCTTTCTGCGATAAAAGCTTTAGCAATGGCCAGGTGTTGTTCGTTTTGACTATAAACACCGGTACGGTACTTTTCACCAACATCGTCCCCTTGCTTGTTGATGCTATATGGGTCGATGATTTCAAAGAAATAGCCCATTAAGGTTTCAACCGACACTTGGCTTGGATCAAACTCGGTGCGAACGCATTCTGCGTAGCCATCGTATTCAGATTGAGTGTTATCCGTCTTGCCATTTGCACGTCCAGCTTCGGTGCTGATTACGCCCGGAAGGTAGCGCATAAATTCTTGTACGCCCCAAAGGCAGCCGCCTGCGAAGTAAATTTCTTCCATCATTCTGTCCTGAAAAACTTTGCGACATTATGGACATCACCGTCATGCAAACACAACTCCTACCATAAAACAGGAACAATGTTGCAGTGATTTGCTCTCTTTTTCATTCAAGTCGTCCTCGTTAGATTTGATGCCAATGCCAGCAATTATTGAATCACAAATACTTACGAAGAGAGCCAATATGAAAATAGAACATGTCGCGATTTGGACAGAGCGTTTGGAAGAGCTGAAAGGCTTTTATGAGAAATATTTTAACGCCGTATCCAATGATAAATACCACAATCCGAAGAAGCACTTTTCGTCTTACTTTCTTTCGTTTGAAAGTGGTGCTCGATTGGAGTTGATGTCGATGGAAGGAGTGACCGCCTGTGAAAACTCTCACTCGATGCAAGTAACAGGGTTGGCACACTTTGCCTTCGCATTAGGATCAGAGCAGGCCGTTGACCAAATAACCAAAACCTTGGTGGAAGATGGTTATCAAAGGATTGACGGGCCGAGATACACTGGCGATGGTTATTACGAAAGCTGCGTATTAGATCCAGATGGCAACCGTATTGAGCTTACCGTTTAACGTGACTTAGCTTATTGCCCCTGTTCACAGGCTGCTTTCATATGAAAGTATTCGGGCGTATACTGCAAGCTCATCAATAAGGAGCGAGCCTGTGAACCCAAGACAAAATGAAATCCTGCAATTAGTGAATGACCGTAAACGCGTTCAAGTCACGGAGCTTTCTGACATCATCGGCGTGTCGGGCGTGACCATCAGGCAGGATTTGAATTTTCTTGAGCAACAGGGCTACTTAAAGCGTGTTCACGGCGCTGCTACCGCACTGCAAAGTGATGATATAGATACCCGCTTAGAAGTGCGTTTTGATATTAAACAAACACTTGCTAACAAAGCCGCGGATTTGGTCGCACCGAATGAGACGGTGCTGATTGAAGGGGGCAGTGCAAATGCGCTATTGGCTCGTACGTTAGCCGAGCGTGGCGACGTGACTATCATTACGCCATCGGCCTACATTGCGCATCTTATCCGCAATACATCGGCCAACATTATCTTGTTGGGTGGCGTGTATCAGCACCAAGGCGAAAGCCTCGTTGGCCCGCTCACCAAACTCTGTATTGAAAACATTCATTTCAGCACGGCTTTCTTAGGTATTGACGGCTTCCATCAAGATACTGGCTTTACTAGCCGAGATATGATGCGTGCCGACATTGCAGAGGCCATTCTGGCAAAGAAAAGACGCAATATCGTACTGACGGATTCCAGCAAGTTTGGTCAGATTTATCCTTCGTCGATTGGCAAGACAAACGAAATCTCAGTGTTGTTAACTGACAAAGCCGCTCCGAAAAGCGACCTCGAACAGTTGAAAAAACTCGGCGTTGAAGTGGTGTTGGGTTAACAACACAATACCGCTGATTCAGTGACTTTCTGACCACACTGCAAACTCGTTTCCGCTTGGCTCTGTGAAGTGGAAACGACACCCGCCCGGAAACTCGAAAATAGGGCGGATGATTTGCCCGCCAAACTTCGCTACTTTTTCTAACGTGGCATGAATATCAGAGCTATAGAACACCAATAGTGCTGCGCCGTTTGAGGTTTGACTGACTTGTTCTGCCGAATAAAATCCGCCATCCAAACCTTGGCCAGAAAAAGCCGCGTAGTCAGGGCCGTAGTCGACAAATTGCCAACCAAAAACGTGCTCAAAAAACGCCTTAGTGGCACCGGTATTGGGCGTACCAAATTCAACGTAGTTCAATTTTTCATGTTGATGCATGCGATATCCTTTCTGCTTGGTGGTGTTCATTCAGTGTAATCACTCTCGCCACGAGATTCTCATGCTTTTGGTTTGTTTTTTTATCTAAATAGATGAAAAAGGAAAACTTTCATCGTTTATCCCTATCAAATCTATCGCCAATTCCCATTAAACAAATGGAATCTTTGAAGATATATTCTTCGTGGGCAGAAAAGAGCTTTTGAATATCCATTTACCACTCGTGGACTAAATGGTTAGCACGCATTGGAGAGCAACCATGCAGATGTCAAAAAGCTTTTTATTAATTACAGTTGGCTTAGCCAGCACATCTCTACAGGCGCAAACCCTGACAAGAGATAACGGTGCACCAGTCGGTGACAACCAAAATTCAATCACAGCAGGTGAAAACGGCAGCGTATTGCTGCAAGACGTTCACCTGATCCAAAAATTGCAACGTTTTGCCAGAGAACGTATCCCTGAGCGAGTTGTACACGCTCGTGGCACGGGTGCGCACGGTGAATTTGTTGCGTCTGGCGATTTTAGTGATTTAACGGTATCCGCTCCTTTCACTGAAAAGGGAAAGGTGACTCCTGTTTTCGTTCGTTTTTCGACCGTTATTCACTCAAAAGGATCGCCAGAGACGCTGCGTGATCCACGAGGTTTTGCAACTAAATTTTATACTGAACAGGGTAACTGGGATCTGGTAGGGAATAACCTGCCTGTGTTCTTCATCCGTGATTCGATCAAGTTTCCGGATATGGTGCACTCTTTGAAACCGTCACCAGTGAACAACGTTCAGGATCCAAACCGATTCTTTGACTTTTTTAGCCATGAACCAAGTGCGACTCACATGCTGACTTGGGTGTACAGCAATCTTGGCACGCCAGCGAGCTATCGCACAATGGATGGCTTTGGCGTTCACGCTTACAAGTGGATCAACCAACAAGGTGATGTGAACTATGTGAAGTTCCAATGGAAGAGCCAACAAGGCATTAAGAGCCTTCGGCCTAATGAAGTGACGGAAATGCAGGGTAAAGACTTCAATCACCTTACGACTGATTTGTACGCCGAAATAGGTCGCGGAAACTACCCTAAGTGGGATCTGTACGTGAAGGTGTTGTCGCCAGAAGCGTTAAGCAAGTTGGATTACAACGGCCTTGATGCAACCAAAGTGTGGTTGAATGTACCGGATCGCAAAGTGGGCACCATGACGCTTAATCGTCTGCCGGAAAACTTCTTTTTAGACACCGAACAGTCGGCATTCGCACCTTCAAACCTGATCCCAGGCATTGAGCCATCGGAAGACCGTTTGTTGCAAGGCCGTTTGTTTGCGTACGCTGACACTCAGCTTTACCGCTTAGGCGCGAACTTGTTCCAGCTGCCAGTGAACCGTCCGTTAACGTCTGTTCGTAATCACAATCAAAATGGTTTGAGCAATAACGCGCAGCTGAGCAATGGGGACGTAAATTATGAACCAAGCCGCAAGCTTAACTTGGCTGAAGACAATCAGTTTAAAGCGGTAGAAACCAAGCTCGTCGGTACGGTTCAGCAAAAAGCGATCAGTAAACCACGAGATTTCTATCAAGCTGGCGTGTTGTACCGCAGCATGAATGAACAAGACAGAAGCGATCTGATTGCTAACCTAGCGGGCGACCTGAATAAGGTAATGGATAAAGACATCAAAGCGACGATGGTGAGCTATTTCTATCGTGCAGACAAAGAATACGGTTCGCGTCTTGCTGAAGCGACCGATACCAATCTCTCGCAAGTGAAAAACAAAGCGATGATGTAAGGCGTAAAGTTTTGGCCTGCGGGAGAAGTATCTGCTCTTTTCTGCCCGAAAATCAGGGCTCCCGTAGGCCATTTTCTGTCATTTTTAATGAGGATGGGTGAATGAAAAACGTATTCTTGCTCAGCTCTGTACTATTTTCTTTGGGTTTATCTTTTAGCTTGTTTGCCTCTCAAGACAAACTCGAAACTCAATATCAATCCTTAGTAGAGCTCTTTTTTGATGCTGCGCGCATTGGTAACAATGAAGTGGTTGAAACCTTTGTATCGCAAGGTTTCCCGATTGATCAGCGCAACAACGAAAGTTACACCGCGCTAATGGTGGCAGCATATCAGGGTAATAAAGACACGGTACGGTTACTGCTCGACTCTGGAGCGAATGCCTGTTTACAAGACAAGCGTGGTAACACGGCCCTGATGGGGGCGCTGATTAAGCGCGAAATTAGTATAGCGAAAGACTTGTATCAAGCGGAATGTTCGCCCGATTTGCGCAACAAAGCCGGACTCGACTTGAAGACGTTTGCAGAGATTTATGGCCAGTCGGAAGTGTTGAAATCTCTTCAGAATAAATAGAGCACAAACAGATCAAGAAAAACCAAGCAAGCAAATGATGAGTAAGACGCGATCCCAAAATAAGCAAATAAAAACGGCCCAGAAATCAGGGCCGTTTTTACACAAGGAAACCGGTTAATTACGCGAAGCGCTCAACAATAATGTCATCGGCATTTGCAACAAACAGTGCGCCTTTTTCTTTCATCTCTGCGATCACGCTGTCGACCGTATCTGGCAGAACGGCGCGAGTTGCAGCTAGATTCACAATCACCTTAAAGCCGAGATCTAACGCTTGCATAACGGATTTCTTGACGCAGAAATCGAGCGCTAGTCCACCAACTACGACGGTATCTATTTTATTGCATTTCAGAAACTCATTTGCGCCCGTAGTTTTGGTGTCAGCCACGTCATGGAAGAAGATACCGTAAGGATGCGCGTCCGGATCCATCCCTTTATTGACTTGGAAATCGTAGTCAAGCACTGGAGGTAACCCATCCAGAAGCTCTACGCCTGTTGTGCCAAGCACACAGTGGCGATTCCATTTTACGTCGACATTTGGCAAGCCAACGGGCTCTAGCATGTTCGCGGGCGTTTCTGCATCCCAAGCGGCTTTTGGTGGGTGCAAGTCACGGCTTACTAGCTTCAAGCGACCTTTCGCATGGTTTTTTAGTAGCTCCGGCACGATGTCCAATGCGCCTGCTACAGGTAATTCATCTGGACAAAGCTCACTAAAGCCTTTCTCTGGATCAACGTCGATCACGGCTGTAGTTTGATAGTTAACTCGAACAGTCATGGCAGACTCCTTGTCTGTCTGATTGTTTGCGTTTAGCCACGCAAACAGTTTTGAAAAAAGGTCACTTCATCGCTTGTCAGCGTGTACACCATGGCTGGCTTACCGCCTTTGCCTTTGTTGGTGGACGCGACTTTGTTGGTCGGCTTCAACACACCTGAGTCGATCAAACGGCGTTTTATGGTCATGCGGCTGATGTCGATGCCAAATTCTTGATATGCAGAAATGATGTCTGCGACCAAAAATTCTTTATCGAGTGCGAACAGCAGCACTGATGTGTACTCAATCGAAGCACGCAGTTTCTGCCATGCTTTCTCGATGGTTTTTTGGTGATCAAACGCTAGGGTTTCTTCTCCATTGAGGATCGCCTGCAATGGGAACCATTTGAGCTGACACTCGGGCACGCCAGCATTGTTGATTTGCTCGACGTTGTTGCGGTCAACTAATGCGTAATGGGTGATGTTTAAGCTCCAATCTTCCGGATCGCGCTTAGGATCACCGTCGATAAATGCTTCGCTGAAGTGACGAGGATAGGTATGAATCTTCTCGCGGCAAATGCGTCGGCGCGCCGCTTCAAAGTTTTCATCTGCCGGACGTCCGCCTTCGCTGGTCAAGTCTTTATCAAAGACAAACCCGCCCGGTAATGCCCAGACACCATGGTAAGGCCGATTCGGATTTGAACGTTTAATCAGCAACACTTCCAATCCTTTATCGGCACAGCCAGATAGCCTGAATGGAATAATGTCGACAGTTACGATCATGGTTGGGTCCTAATATTGATTTGTAAGTAATCTAGCGCATAACAAGTGGTCAATCAATGGGTAAGTAACGAGTTGTTAGAAACATTGTCGACGCTGTTAACGAAATCGATTGAGCATAACAATGCGTATAAATCTGACTTATTCACAATCAATGCTGAATTTTTAAACGGAAAAACCATATAAAAAAGAGTGGTTAGTAACAAAAGTTGACAAACTAAAGATGGGTGTTTATTGTTTACGCAAATTAGTTAGTAACAAAAAGTTATATACCCACGGAAGGGCATGTAGAAGGGCTCCGAATGACGACCACACTATTTTCTTCTCGCATCATTCAAAGTGCATTGGACTTTGATGTGTACAAAGTAAACATGATGAGTGCAGTTGCCGCACTTTATCCTGATGCGATGGTGTCATACAAATTCATCGTGCGTAGCGAAGAAGATCTGTCGGAATTGCTGCCAGAGGTAAAGGCAGAAGTTCTTAAACTTCAAGATGTTCGCTTTACTGAAGATGAAATTGCGTACATGAAGCGCGTTGCGCCGTACCTAAAGCCCGAGTTTGTCGAGGCGTTACGTCACTTCCGTTTTAACCCGCAAAGCGATGTCTCTTTCCATAACAAAACCATGTCGGATGGCTCAAGCCAGTTACGCATTACAATCAATGGTTTGTGGAAGGAAACCATTCTGTACGAAACCATCATCATGAGCATTGTGTCGGAAGTTCGCAGCCGTCAACGTTGGTCAGATATCCCGTTCGAGCAGTTCCAAACCGTATTGGAAGACAAAGTTCGCTATTTGAAAGCCGAACTAGAACGTCGCAACATTACTAACTTCAAATTCGCAGATATGTCGACGCGTCGCCGTTTCTCTTTTCAAGCGCAGCGCACCATGTTGGAGTACTTAAGCAAGGAATTGCCGCAATGCTTGACGGGAACCAGTAATTACCATTTAGCGAGAGAGTTAGATCTTACCCCAATTGGCACGGTTGCTCACGAGTGGTTTATGGGCCATCAAGCGTTAGTAAACGTACGTGATTCGCAGAAAATTGCCCTGCAACGTTGGCAAAAAATGTTTAATGGCGCACTGGGTATCGCACTGACGGATACCATCGGAATCGATGCATTTCTCAAAGACTTCGATGAAGAGTTGAGTAATGCGTACGTTGGCGTTCGTCACGACAGCGGTTGCCCATTCACTTGGGGCGAAAAGATGATTGCGCACTATGAGTCGCTTGGCATCGACCCGATGACGAAGACACTAGTCTTTACGGATGGTTTGAACTTCGAGCAAGCGCTAGACATTTGTGAGCATTTCCAAGGTCGTGTACAAGTGAGCTTCGGTATCGGTACGTCGCTGGCAAATGACATGGGTAATTACGTTAACGATCAAGGCGAGGCATATCAGCCGCTTTCCATCGTGATTAAAATGGTGACTTGTAATGGCTCTCCAGTCGCTAAGATCAGTGACGAGCCAGAAAAGGCAATGTGTGAAGACATTTTCTTTTTGATGAATCTTAAACGTCGTTTTGAACAACCGCTTGATTTAAATGAATGTCGTAAGCTCATTGATCGCCTCGAAAGCGAAGGGCAGAACTACCTTATCGATGCGTAAACTCCACTCGTTTTAGCTCCTTTCTTAATAATCACCCTCTATCGTTTCGATAAATTTATATCGGTAAACGAAGAGGGTGATTTCGTTATAGTAAGTCTTATATCAATCTTTGCTCCCTTGCGTTTTTTGACTCGCTAGAGACTATGATTGATAGATACTCCCAACGTTGCGGCATTGTGGAAAGTGTTCTTTCGCAGAGCACTCACTTAGCCTGATCACATAGTTTATCTATGCGTTTATCTGCTTTTTCATGACTTTGGGCTTCACGTAATAGCTTGAATCAGGAGTCAAAAATGAATTTAGTTGTACATTTGCAAAAGAAAGCGATAAGAAAACACGGCTATGAGATGGCAACACGCCAAGCCTGGAAATGCGGTATTAAAGCGAATCTCGTGCGACGTGTCATTGGCTTGTTTAAAGGCCAAATCGTCTGTGTGGTAGAAGGGTGCCGCGCCGAGTTATCTTCAGTTGTTAACAATCAACTGCATGATGAAGAGAAGCAAGGCCGCTACGTATTTGTCGGCGGCGTGTGCTGGGAACCAAACAACATCATCGCCCCTGGTTTTCCGGATTTTATGTTCATGCATGTTCGCAATTTGAGTCATCGTCATAAGTACCTCACTGACGACGAGCTGTTTTTGAGTTTGGCGTAACTCAAATGTCTTTAGTGATGGTTTTGCCCAAGTGCAAACCATCACCTCCCACAGTGAATAGCGCAAAACAATAAACCTCAGTGATGTGAATTGGCCTCAATTAACCTCTTGCTGAGATTGTTCTGACGCTCTCTTTATAAAACACCGTTTTTTTACTCCGTAATGACAGAGGCTTTGTTTTCGCCTGATGTGAATTTCTCTTCGCGATTTACTATACCGTTCATCAAAGCAAACCATACTGGGATGTAAATCATGAATATGAAATCTATCGCAATTGCAACGGCAGTTGTTGCTGTACTAGCTGGCTGTAAAGACAAAACGCCACCAGCGCCAACTCAAGCAAACATTACTTTGGTGGAAGCGGTCACTGAAACTGTGAAAAATCCTCACCAAGTATGTAAAGACGTGGTAGTGACTCAGCAAGTTGAGCCAACAGATGACAACAAAATCATCGGTACGGTAGGCGGCGCGGCAGCTGGTGCAGCACTAGGCAACCAAATTGGTGGTGGCTCTGGTAAAGTCATCGCAACCGCAGCAGGCACGATTGCAGGCGCATTGACGGGTCGTAAGATTCAAGAAAATGTGCAGAAGGGCGATGTAATTACGACCACGAAGAAGCAGTGTCACACCGAATACACGACTTCTGAGAAGGTGGTAGGTTACGACGTAACGTATGAAGTGGCTGGTGCACCAACCACAGTTCGTATGGCAAGCAAACCTGCGACGAAAACTTTCCCAATTCAAGATGGCAAAGTGGTTCTGCCACAATAATCTACGCTTGAATTGAGTGATAAAGACAAGCCCTTTGGTCTGATAGATGAAAGGGCTTTTTTGCATTCATCGTATTTTCATTTTTTTGCTCGCAAGAATGTGTAGCTAGAACCCGCTTAAATTTCTCTGCTCGATACAATAGAACCTTTGAAAATACACACGGAATCAGCATGGAAGATTTTTACCTAAACAGTCGAGGTTTGGCGGGTTATTTTGAGGCACAATGGTTCGATAAATTTGTGGAAGATAAGCAGGTTGATGCGATCACCAGTGAGTCGAAACTTGTTCCACTTTCTTTTGCTAAATCATCCCATTGTTCGCAAGTGGCTGATTTTATTACTCAAGCGGTATCGAAGAATGGAAAACCGCCTCATGCTTTACTTGAGGCTGGCGCTGCGTTAGGTAGAAACTATTATGAGTTAGTTCAGCGATTAGATAGCCTAAAACAAGCAACGCTTGTTGAGCCGTCAGGTATGTTGTTGAATGGATTGAAACAGTTGTTGGTGGAAGAACAACAGGTCGAGCTGACTTATATTCATGGGCTCAACACGTTCAAAACTGTTGAGGTAGATAATCGAGAGTTAGTGCAAAATTGCGCACACGTCGATTTAGAGTTGATTAATCAACCGTTAGAGAAACACACCGTCTCTAAGTTTTATGACTTGGTGGTGTGTTTAAACGTGCTGGATCAGTGTGAATCGCCATTAAGAGTTATTAACGCGTTGAAACAAGCGACGCAAATCGGTGGCGTACTTGTTGTTTCCTGCACATATCAATGGAATGCTAAGCATATTAAGGATCGGGCAGAAGCAGTCGATGACATCAAAGCGTATTTTGGTGAAGACTGGCGTTTTGTTTCTGAAGCCGAGCACGAATATAGAATGCGATTCAATGAACGTTATGCCATGCAGTTTTTATCTCACGTGGTTGCCTACGTAAGAACAACCTAGCGGCTTATTCGATTCTCGATACCAACAAAAAAACCGAGCACAGAAAGCTCGGTTTTTGTTTTGTAGGCTTTATTAAGCAACGTGTGCTTGTTGCTGCTCGTGCTCCTTTTGAGCCTGAAGCTGAGCATGTTCTTTCTGCTTGCGACGCTCGCGTTTCGATAGCCAGATCAGTGGCACCACGATCATCACCGTACCGATGGCCATGAAAATATCTGGTATTTCACCAAACCAAATAAAGCCAACGACAACCGCACCAATCAAACCGCTGTATTCTGCACTCGCGATTTTGTTGCTATCGATAGAACGATACGCCAGTACGCAAGTCGCCGCATAGATCATAATGAACAAACTGGACCCTGCCGCGACAGGGAACGCGTCCCATTGCCAAGGTTGATCCTCTATGAGCACCAACAGCAACGCAACCGGAATACCGGCCAAGTTGGTCATCAGCAAGGTTTGCATCACTGATTGGTTTTTTGGCAACTTACGAATCAACAGATTGTTAATGGCTAACGTTAACGCGACCACAAACGCTGAGATTGCTGCCCAATCAATTTGATCCGGGCGAATAATCACCAAGACCCCTGCAAATCCCATTACCGCCGCAGCGACCGATTGTTTAGATAGCTGTTCACCGAAAAAAATCGCAGCGAGAGGGAGCATGATCAATGGCGCGGCATAAAAGATAGCGTTCGCAGTTGCGAGCGGCAAAGATGAGATCGCCATGACCATAAATACCGCGCCCAACAGCCACACGTGAGCACGAACCGCATGCCATTTAAATCCTTCCATAAAGTTTGTTTGTTTTGCTAACAAACAAACAGGAAGGAGGAACATAACCGCTGATATTTGTCGAAAAAAGACAAACTGAAACATCGGCACTTCATTCGCGACACTTTTGATCAAAGAGTCCGAAAGCACCGCAATAAGATTCCCGACAATTAATAGCAGCATTGCTGCCCCGACAGATGTGACTTTCACATTTTTCTCCTCATTCTTTGCCAAAGATTAGGTGATGTCATAGGATGAAGTGAAGTGATATTTATTAGTTTAAGTATGAGATTTTTAGATAATGAAATTGCCACCATTGCGAGCGGTTCACTGTTTTGAAGTTGTTGCGAGAAATCTGAGTTTCTCTCTTGCTGCCGAGGAGCTTAATGTGACGCAAAGTGCGGTGAGCCATCAGATTCGCTTACTTGAAGATTATTTGGGCGAATCGCTTTTTATTCGCCAAGGTCGCAAGCTTTCACTATCGGATACGGGCGCGCGGTATTTAGAAGACATCAGCCCGGCTATTAGTTCAATTGCGATGGCGAGCCAAAAGGTGAGAGAAGGGGATAAAGGCAGTATTCGGCTAGCGATTTACAGCTCGTTGGCGGTGAAGTGGTTGATCCCACGTTTGGCAGACTTTAAGCGCTTGTATCCTGAAATCGACCTCACACTCAATATGGTCGCGGGCGATCCAGAGCAAACGGACAGCGTGGGCGACTGCTTTATTACTGTGCAAAAACCGAAACGAAACTATATGGCGGTTAAGCTTTATGCTGAAACGCTGTACCCAGTTTGTAGCCATAAAATTTGGAAAGAAATCCAAGACCAATCTATCCCCGACGCACTGTGGCAATATCCCATTCTCTCGACAGATTCTATTTATCGTGAACGAGGGAAAGATTGGGCCGAATGGTGCAAAGCGGGTGGTTACACTTTACCAAATGATGTCGATGTTCAGCATTTTAGCCACATGCTCTTGGCGATCGAGGCTGCAAGGTATGATCAAGGCATCGCGTTTGCCAATGACTTCATGTTGAACGAGCGAGATAAAGCACAAGACTTGGTTTACATCCCATCTCATGGTTTAGAAACCGGCGACAGTTTTTATTTTGTGCACAAGAAGAACCGAGCAAAGCAGGCCGAGATCGTCAAACTGACCAACTGGTTAAAGCAGCAGTGTCTGTAATTAAGATTAAATATTCTTAATTAAGATTAAATATTCTTAATTAAGAAGGAAAATAGAAAAGTTGTGTCTAATTATTTCGTGTTTTATTGAGTTTTTATTCACTAACATCTCGCTCGGTTTAACGCCAAGCGAGATGGATAACGCGACATGCTTAAGGAAGGGCGATACACAAACTCAATAATAAAACAGGCAGTGAAATACAATGTTAAAGAAAACATGGCTAACAGCAGCCCTTCTAGCAACTTGTTCTATGGCAAACGCCGCTCCTTACATTGGTGCATCGATCGGTAAAGCAACGTTTGATGATATCAGTGGTTCTATCAAATCAAATACCTACAACGCAAGCGAGAAACTTGAAGTTAAAGACAACGAAAGTCTGTCTGGAAAAGTTTTTGGTGGTTACACATTCAACGAGTACATCTCTCTTGAAGGTGCGATCGGTGGTTATGACGCTCTGGACGGCTCTGTCGTTACCGTTGGTGATATGAAGTTTTTGGCTATCCAACCTAAATTAACGCTGCCAATTGGTGACCGTTTCAATCTTTTCGCAAAAGCGGGCCTTTCTTACTTCAACGCGGAGTTTAAAGTAAGCAATTCTGTGCTAACTGGTGACGAAGGCCACACGACGTTTTCTGAAACGACAGTAACCGGACTTTACGGCTTAGGTGCTGAGTTCGCGATCACAAAAAATCTAGCACTACAGGTTGAATGGGAATACATGAAACCTGAGTTAGACGTAGCGAAACTAGGCAGTGAAAAAGTCACCGTTGAAGCTGAAATCAGCGCGTTCTCTGTCGGTATGAGCTACCGTTTCTAAGCATTTTTATTCAAGTTCTTTGGGCTTAACCCAAGCGGTGTGCTGTTGTTTGTTCAGTTAAGCCCTCAGTTTGAATTCATATAGATATGACACAGGAAGTTTGGTCACTAAGCTTCCTGTGTTATTTTTGGTTTTTAGAAAAACGCTCAGGAAGCACTGTGAACGATGTAAATCTTAGATATTTAGATTTTCTGCTCAAACATTTTGAACCGCATAAGCATCATTTAGTGACGCTTAGCGAACTCGAATCTGTGATTTGCACGTCCAGACGTAACGTTTCCATTGTGATGAAAAAGCTGGCGGCTTACGGTTGGGTGGATTGGCAACCGGCGATTGGGCGAAGCAACCCAAGCCGCTTGAGTATCACCATTACTTTGCAACAAGCGATGACCGAGTTTTTGGTGGAAGAGCTTGCCAGAGGCAGAATGAATTCGATAACAAAGCTTATCGATTGGTTCGGCCAAACTGCGGTTCGTTCGCTTACGATTGCATCGGAAAAAGTGAACGAGCTGAATGAGTCTAAAAACGCCATTCTTATTTCTTCTTATCCGTGGGTTTCAAATATCGATCCCGCAGAAACCTTCCGTCATACCGAATTACACGTAGTCAAAAGTGTTTATGATGGGCTGCTAACACAAAACTCCAATGGTGGCATTGAGCCCGCTTTAGCGCATGAATGGAAAATGGAAGAAAACGTCATGACGTTATGGTTAAGGCCAGGCATTTTTCGTCATGATGGTGAGCTTCTGAGCATAGACGATGTGGTTTGGAGTTTAGAAAGACTCAAGCAAATTAAAGGGCCGGTTTATGAGCTCTGGCAATGCATTGAAACCGTTACAACCGAAACATCGAACTGCTTGAAGATAGTGCTCAAACGCGCAAACCAATTCTTTCCATACATGTTAGCCACGCCACATGCCTCAATATTGTGTCGAGACACGGCCTCTTTTGGCTCGGGTTATTCATATCATATCGGTACTGGGCCATTTCGAATCAGCAGTTGGAACAAAGAGAGCATCACGCTGCAAGCGCACAAAGAGTATTTTTCTGCACGCGCGCTTTTGGATCAAATCACGCTTTCTCACGGCGATGTTCAAAACTTGAATATGCTGAGTTTCAATCAAGTCTCGGATCATGTTGAGATTGAAAAAATCAGCGCACTTTCCTATCTCACTTATCGTGAGAGGCGAGATTCGCAACTGACGAAACAAGAGTGGTGCCAGCTTGCCAACTATATTAATCAGCAAAAGCGGCACCATGAGCCACAAAGTGCCGTCGACAGTATTCAGTTATCGCCTCTTGAGCCTAGTTGTAGCGCTGAGACAGCGCCAACGTTACAAGGCAAAGTCGTGCTTGCTGAACCGATATGGACTATCCCGAACCTGATGCGACATTCTGAATGGTTGCACGAGGTGATTCGTAGCACGGGGCTAGAGTTAGAGGTCATCAAAGTGGAAGACATTAGTTTTCCCGAGTCAGTTTCACACTTGGCGGATTTATTGTTCATTGAAGAGGTCATGGAAGCGCCATTTGAATATGGGGTCTTCGAATGGCTATCGGTGGCGACTGGTTTACGTTTTAGTTTCGAACAAAACCAGATGGAGCGTCACCGCGAGCAGCTTCAAGAAGCCATTGCTTATGAACAACCGATTTCTCATTTGCTGGGTATTGAAGAAGCGCTACGCGCGCAATATGTCTATTTGCCTTTGTTCATTGGCTACGAAGAAGTGACAAAAACTCAACAAGTTCGGGGCGTGCAAGTTAAGAATACAGGCTATAGCGACTTACACCGACTTTGGCTTGCTCACAGTAGTTAGCCCGTTTGATGCCAATCGCATCATCATATTCTAGAAAGCAAAAAGCCATCAGTACGATGGCTTTTTTAGATTTCAAATTAAAATCTGAGTTAGAAGTTGTAAGACACGCTTGCGCCAACAACCCATTGGTTTGCGCTATCTACAACAGATGAATCACTGATACCACTGCCTAGGCGAGTGTATTGAGTCGTTTGGTTGATTTGCCAGTTGTCATTAATTGGCATAACCAGCTTGTAGCCCAGACCGTAGCTTACAGTTGCATCACCTTTGTATGCTTTGCGGTTTGCCGTCGCTTCACGGTCTTTGATGCCAAAGTAGTAATCTACGTAGTCTTCACTTTGATAAGTTAGGTTAGCAAAAGGAACAAAATCAACACTACCGAAGTTCATGATGTGGAAGTACGTCGCGCCCGCTAAGTAACCTTTGTATGCGCCGCTGATGTCGTGTTGTAGGTATGTCGAGATGACGTTGTGCTCATCTAGAGTGAAATCGGTATTTAGACCTAAATCAACCGCTAAACGACGTTTTTGTGTGCCTTTCAAGCTCTTTGCTACATCGCCATCACGAATAATGCCGCTGCCTACCACGTATGCGCTCATGTTTATCAGATCGTTGGTTTCACCCAAGAAGCGGTAGTTGATGCCGCCCAAATCTGCGTTGAAGTCTTCACCGTGGTAACCACCGTTTAGGATTGGTGCAGTATTGTGTTTTTGATCTTTAAATAGATCACTACCTTGAGCTACGCCCACTTCCGCAACCCAACCACCTTGGTTGTTGTAGATGTTGCCGTTACGGATGTATGTGTCACCTGCCGTTGCGGTGCCAGCTGCTGCCAAAGTTAGTAGTGCAATAAGTGTCTTGTTCATTTGTATTTCCTGTACCGTTTATTTTATTTTGAACAGTGTACAAAATGGTGTTGTAAGCCTCTATCAGCAAAGCGTATGGAAATGTATGGCTTTCGGTGATTTCGCTTTTTGCGTAATGACAAAACAGTATGGTTGGGGGAAGGGAAGGTTGGGGAGAACAAAAAAACCGAGCTTGGGGAGTCTCGGTTTTCAGCATCTATCAGGTCAGAGTGACGATTATTGTTGCTTTGTTAGGTTGTAAAACGAAGCTAATTCGCCAGTTGCTTTCTCACCGTTCATGTCTAGCATCATAAGCATGTTCTCGCCTACGAAGTATTGGTTTGGTGCGTCTTCGTCGGTCAGCGTTACGATGCTGCCGTTTTCATCCCAAGTGAAGTGGCCTTCTGATTTGAACTTGCCATCTTCTTTGTCTTGGTAGTTTTGCTCAAGCACGTAGCTGCCATCTTGATTTAGCGTCAGAGTTACGTCGATGCCTGCGCAATCAGCACATGGTAGTGTGCCTTTGTAAACGCCATTCCAATCTAGCGCGTTTTTCGCGTTGTGCTCTGAGTCTACAAACGTTTCTGTGGTGATCACTTGTTCTTCTTCCACTGGTACTGCATCGACAGGCAGTTCAGTGTCAGTGACTTCCATTTCTACTGCTTGAGGAGTTTCAACTGCACTTGTTTCTACTGGTTTCTCGTCTTGACAGCCTGCAAGAATAATTACCGCACCAGTTAACGCCAACATTGTCTTTTTCATTTTATCCCTCTTTAAATCAAGATTTTGTATGCCATTAATATTAGCCCTGTTTCCGACGTTTACGTCATAACAAAGCAATAGAATGATCTATCTGTGTCAATAAAACCGGTGTTTTTGGCGCTATCCAAGCGTCGCGCCATGACTTGGAGATAAAGTAGTCAGAATCATCAAACGCATGTAAATGCTTGAATTGTAGAACTGAGTATTGAGCGGGCTTTAAGCAAGTGGCAATTGAAGATTCGTTGTGGTGTGAAAACAGCCAGCATCTTATTAAATACGATTTTTGCAAACTTAGATTATTAGCATATGCCAAAAATGTTATTGGCATATGCCATAATTTGGGCGTAACGTAGCACAGTGTTTGAGAGGGACGATAATGGCAAGACCAAAAATAGAAAGAAGAATATGCGGCCGTGCAGCGCACCATTGTTTCAAGCCCAATGGCGTGCCATTCCATCAGTTGGAGCAAGTCGCCATATTGCCAGAAGAACTTGAAGCACTGCGCTTGGCTGATTTAGAGGGACTCAGCCAACAACAAGCCGCAGATCAAATGGGCATATCTAGACAAACTTTTGGCAACACAGTAAAAAGTGCGCGGTTCAAGGTCGCAAAAAGTTTAGTTGAAGGTCATGCATTAGTTTTTCCGAATGAGGAGTCAAACTTATGATTTATGCTATTCCTAATGATGGTGAGCGGGTGGCAAACCATTTTGTCAAAGCGCCTTACATCGCTATTTATTCTGATACTGACGGAATGCTTAAAAACCTAGCAAACATCGCTGCAATGCCCCAAGCTGGCTGCAAAGCGAAGTCCCAGCTTATTCAATCTTTACAAGACTACAATGTAGAAGCTGTGCTGGTGCGCAACATCGGCGAGCGCGCATTAGAAAAGCTTTTGCACAGTGGCAAACAAGTGTTCAGACTTTCAACGCGCAGCTCATTGGAAGATGTACTTGCCGTTCCGAGAGAGCCACTGACAGACGCATCGCAAGGTCGTCCATCAACCAATCATCAGAAAAAAGGTGGGTGCGGATCATGTGGCTGCGGCGGTAAAAAAGCCAAACCTTCGTTGCTAGCACGTCCTAAACAGGCTGCTGCATTATTCGCCGCAAAATCGAGCCCAGCTATACTTAGCGTAAAGGCGTCGATTAAAAAGGCAGGTTAGTATGGTTTGGTTGTTTACCTTTCTTGGTTTTCTCGCGATTATTTTGTTGATGTCACTTGGGGTTATCTTTCATAACAAGCGTATTCAAGGAAGTTGCGGCGGTTTAAACAACGTCGGTGTCGACAAAGTATGCAACTGCGAAACCACATGCGCAGAGCCTGAGCGTCACTTGTATCAAATCTCAGAGCCTAACTCATCACCTGAGCGCTAAGGCTTTTGGCCCATTGCGGCAAGGTTTGTCGAAACCAGTCCAAATATTTGCTGGTCTGCGGATTTTTTCTGGAGACCAGTATGTTGACTACCTCGACGACGATCCACGCTTTTGCTAATCCGATATCGCGCGCCAATTCTGTTGTTTCACCTTTCTCGGCGCACTTTATATACCTGCCTGCCACCTTCAAGTAATCATCAAATGTGCCCATGCCTTCGATGAGCGGCGCTAAATCTATCGCGACATGCCCTGTAGAAAAGCGCTCCCAGTCGAACAGCACTAGCTCGCCATTTTCGCGCTGTCCCCAGTTTCCAGCATTCGAGTCTCCGGAGATCAAGTTCTGTCCATCGAAAAGGTGCGCCGATCGTTGTTGGAGGTTGTGGAAGAACTGTTTTGTCTCTGAGCCCAGTTCAAGTGTAGCGAGTGCTTGTTGAGTCGCTTGTGGTGTCCACTGGTGGCGGTGATAAATACCATCTGATGTTGGTGGAAGTTGGTGCAGTTTGACGAGTTGTTCAATGACTCGATCATCTTCAAGTAAGAATGCTTGCTCGACTGCGTGGGGAACGTATTCAATGTGCAGAACGTTTTTCTGGTCGTCGAATTGAATCAAGCGCGGTACGTGTATTCCAAGCGCGTTAAACTGTTCGGCATAGCGTTGATAAAACGCCACTTCTATTTGAGTAGGGTTACGTTTTTCTATTACTTGGACTCCATCTTTTTCGATGAGAAAAACTTTGGCACTGCCCATTTGGTTGAGTTCTTGTTGCGACACCGGACTTCCTGTCTTCATGTAGAGAAATCTCACCTTAATCGCTGTACTCACGTTTGCCAATAGCCACGACAAAGTGCCTCAAAAATATTAAATGCAACTGTTTAAATATGATTTTGTCGTTGGTGTCTAAATTTTACACAGTTACGCCTGTACTCCGATAAATTCGTTCTACGCTTACTATTCGTCTTAATAAAGGAGAACCAAAATGGCTGTAATGAAGCAGGATATTCCAAATCGTGTAACGGTTTACCATGACAATATCGACCAAGAACAAGAGCTGAAAAATGCGATGCTGCCAGAGAAACCGCGCTACTTTAACGGTGCTCCGACTTACAAAGCGAACAGCATCGAAGAGTTTGAAAGCAAAATCAGTCAGATAGGTTTGTCTCTCGATAAATAATTTTTCTTTTACCTAAAAGCGCCCTCAAAATGAGGGCGCTTTTTTATTTATATGATTGATTTGAATCGTAAGGAATTAACCTTGTTGTGTACTGCCTTGGCAGACTTGTTTCTGCACTGCTGGTGGCGCGGGCTCGTAATGGCTTAAGGTCATACTAAAGCTGCCTTCACCACCAGTGATGGAGCGTAATCGACGAGCGTAATCTTGCAGCTCGTTTACTGGTGACTTGGCTCTGAGTAAGGTGAAGCTACTGTCGATTGGCTCGGTGCCTTCGATCAAGCCTCGGTTTCCAGATAAATCTCCAGAAACATCGCCAACGTTCGCGGTTGGGATGTGCAGTTCCATCTGGACAATGGGTTCTAGCACAATAGGATCGGCGTTGTTAATCGCATCTAAAAAGGCTTTCTTACCTGCGATGACAAACGCTATTTCTTTCGAATCGACGGAGTGATATTTACCGTCATAAACGGTGACTTCCACATCCTTAATTGGGTTGCCAGAAATCGCGCCTTCCTCTAACGCTTGCAAAATACCTTTTTCAACAGCAGGAATGAGCGCGGTTGGAATGGCGCCACCCACCACTTTGTTGATGAACTTAAATCCGGCACCACGTTCGAGTGGACGAACCTTCAATTGCACTTCACCAAATTGGCCTGCACCGCCACTTTGTTTTTTGTGTCGATAATGCCCTTCGGCAGGTTTGGTGATGGTTTCAAAGTATTCAACGCTTGGTTGGCAGGTTTCGACGTCCAGTTTGTACACGTTCGCCATCTTTTCTAATGCGACTTTGAGGTGAAACTCCCCTTGGCCGCTGATGATGGTTTCGTTGGTGCGAGCGCGATGTTCGATGCGCAGCGAAGGATCTTCACTGGCAATTTTATTCAGCACATCTCCTAATTTTTGCTCATCTCCACGCTTAAGAGGCTTCAAGCACAAAGAATACATGGAGTCAGGAAGGTCCAACGTTTTGAGTTGAACACCATCTTCTTCGTGAGAGTCATGAACGATTGAATCGAATTCGAGATCATCCACTTTGGCTAAAACGCAGAAGTCGCCTGCTAGCGCGCGAGGGATCTCGGTTCTATCTTTGCCCTGCAGTTGATATAAGTGCCCAACTTTAAATGCCTTGTTGCTTTCGCCAATATAAAGCTGGCTGCCTGCATTGATTTCACCCTGATACACACGTAAGTAGGCAAGTTTACCCATGTATGGGTCGACGCTGACTTTGTACACGTGTGCGACGGTGTGTTCTAAGGTTTCGCAATTTACTTTGATTTTTTTGCCGTTCTTTTCCAGTAGAGGAGGGTTACCCTCGTTTGGCATGGGCATGATCTCCGCCAAGGTGCGCAGCAGCAGCTCGACGCCCGCACCGGTTTGTGCTGAGACAAAACAGACCGGAATCACATGTCCAGTTCTCAGTGCTTCTTCAAATGGATCATGCAGTTGCTCTGCGGTGAGTTCGGAGCCTTGTTCCAGATACAGTTCCATCAGTTCTTCATCGACTTCGATAACTTGGTCAATTAAGGTCTCATGAGCTTCATCTACCGTTGCAAGTAAGGTTTCTCGTCCCAATTCTGGTTCGAAATAACAGTCAACTACAGATCCCCCGTCAGCCGAAGGTAAGTTGATCGGCAAGCAGTGGTCCCCAAAATGCTCAACGATGTTCTCCATCAATCTCTCTAACTGATTACCGTGGTTATCGAGCTTATTGATGATGATCATCTGACATTTTTGCTGCTCTTTTGCAAAGGTGAATAAGCGATCGGAAGTTTGGTTTAGTGGTGTTTGAGGGTCGATGACAAGGGCGGATGTTTCAACGGCAGGAAAAACGCTGATCGTACGGCCAAGTAACTCGTTTTGTCCCGGAGTGTCGATGATATTGAGCCGGTGTTTATTCCAGCGCAGTGCGACTGGCGTTGCTTCAATACTGTGTTGATATTGGATGGATTGAGGGTCGAAGTCGGTAACGGTATCGCCTTTTTCTACGCTGCCTAAATGGTGCGTGGCATCGCAGGTGAAGAGCAGTTTTTCTATCAGCGTGGTTTTACCGGTCCCGGTTTGGCCGACAAAAGCGATATTGCGTATTTTGTTGATAGGCATAGAGCCTCCTTGCAAGATGGCATGAAAAACCTACGAATTGCTAGGAAGTGGGTTGCTATAGAAACCCACGCACTGCATTGGAGTAGGGCGGGATTACCGCCTATTCGTCTTCCATGTCATTTTCCGGATGACTCGATGCATAAGACCACCTTCTTGGACTACTGTAATCTTAGCATGCCGTAATAACCGTATAATTTATGTGACTTATTTCATGGTGGGGCTGATTGTTTTTTAATCGAGATCATAAACTCAGAGGTTCTGACTTTTCGATAAAAACCTCGGGATTGTTTAGGCTACTTGGAAAGAACGATTTCGCCGTCGCTATAAACTAAGCTAGGCGTTACATCTTGTCCGAGCAACACCGGGCCATCAAGATCGACAACGCTTGCCTGAGCAGCAATGGGTAACGCAGCACGCATCGCCAGCGAAGTCCCCAACATACAACCGGACATGAGGCTAAAACCGAGTTTTTTTGCATCGTCGGCCAGCAATAATGCTTCACTGAGCCCGCCTGTTTTATCTAGCTTAATATTCACCATCTCGTATTTTCCAAGCAGTTGATGCAATTGCTCTCTGGTGTGACAACTTTCATCGGCGCAAAGTGGAATGGGGTGCGGAATGCTGGCGAGTACGTCGTCGCAGTCTTGTGGCAACGGTTGCTCGATCATGGTGATATTAAACGGTTCGAGTTGAGCAAATACCGTCGCGAGGTCGAGGCTTTGCCATGCTTCATTCGCATCTAAAACAATTTGCGCGTGCGGCGCGGCATCGCGTACTGCTGCAACGCGCTCAATCACGTTTTCACCATCCAGTTTTACCTTTAGCAGTTTTGCGCCTTGGCTAAGGTAAGCTTGCGCCTGTTTGGCCATCGCTTGCGGCGTGTCGATAGAAACCGTCATCGCCGTCACAATCGCCTCGGGTAACGTAAAGAGGTCGTGAACCTGCTGCTTGTGGCTCAAAAGCGCGTGAAGATGCCAAAGGGCGCAATCCAATGCATTTCTTGCCGCTCCTGCGGGCAATAACGATTGAAGCTGGCTTTTGAGAGCCATCACATCAGCTTCGCCTTTGGCGTACAAACTTTGCAGTTCATGCGCGGC
Source organism: Vibrio parahaemolyticus (assembly GCF_900460535.1). NCBI lineage: Bacteria > Pseudomonadati > Pseudomonadota > Gammaproteobacteria > Vibrionales > Vibrionaceae > Vibrio > Vibrio parahaemolyticus. The sequence continues at coordinate 1,076,271 of NZ_UHIL01000002.1, forward strand.
GTGAGAAATCGCCTTAATTACCGATTCAACCGATTCACCATAACGTGGGTATGGTGTGCATTCTCCTTGGGCGATCATGTCTCGATGTTCAATTGTCACGCGGACTACGTGGCACTCTGTCCGACTGCCGCGAGATATGCGAAATGGTGTCGCCATGGCAATCGTGACAGGTTCTACATGAATTTTCATCTCACTAGTTTTCCCTAAACCGCAGTTATTTTCTAAACCGTAAATGTTTCCTAAATCGTAAGGATCTTATCTGCAACCGCATCAACGCCAAAACGCACAGGGTCGGTGACGGGCACCTGATATTTGTCGCTCCAATCCTGGCATAACTGGGCAGCATCTTCTTCGCTGATCGCCGAAGTGTTTAAGCAAATACCCACTAATTGAGCTTTTGGATTTGTTAGGCGAGCAGCGGCCAGATTTGCTTCTATCGTTTGTTCAATGGTTGGCAAGCTCGCATGTGGTAAGTTGCGGATGTGCGGGCGACCAATCTCATGGCACAGTACCAGAGCGTCCGCTTGTGCGCCGTGAAGTAAGCCCAAACTTACGCCAGCAAACGAAGGGTTAAATAACGAACCTTGCCCTTCGATGATGTCCCAATCGTGGTCAGTGAAGTCGGGGCTGATCGTTTCTACTGCGCCGGAGATAAAATCGGCAACTACGGCATCAATTGAAATGCCACTGCCTGCGATGAGAATTCCAGTTTGACCCGTTGCTTTGAACTCTGCGCGACAGTTTTTACGCTTTAATGTGTGTTCAATGGCGAGGGCAGAGTACATTTTGCCAACGGAGCAATCTGTTCCTACAGTAAGTACTCGCTTGCCTGCGCGAGCTTTGCCATTGCCGACCTTGAGCGGGGCATCATAATGGCGAACATCATACAGTTTGGTTAATCCGCGTTGTTCTAGATCGGCAAGAGGAGCAAATTCCGCCAAACGTTGGTGCATGCCCGATGCAATTTCAAATCCCATTTCTGCTGCTTCAAGTAAGGTTGCTTGCCAAGCTTCGGGAATGACTCCCCCCGGGTTTGCTGTGCCAAGGACCAGCGTTTTTGCTCCTTGCTGCTGCGCTTGTTGTAGTGTCATGTCGGTTAAACCAAGCGATACGGTTTCTGGCGTCAGGCGGATTTGGCCAAGACAAATCTCAGGTCGCCATTGGTAAATGCCACGCGCGGTTTTTGCTGCGAGTGGATCGGTTACATCGCCAAGAAAGAGTAGGTAAGGTTGAGCAATTTGCATGATGGTTCCCTTCGTCATCGTTATTGCTCATTAATGTAGCCAGACTGATTTAGGAAACCGAATGCTTATTTGTTAGGCAGGTATAACTTCAAGTTATACCTTTAAACCATCTGTTGTTTTAGGGCGGTGATAAATTGCTTTGTCGCAATGGATTGAGGCGTGTGCTCTGCGAATAAAATAGAGACAGAGAAGGACATGTTTGGCTCCAAAGCATGCACGGAGGCGGCATTATCTTGGCGATATTGTTTTGCAGTCCATGGGTCTACAATGGCGAACCCTGCTTGGTGTTTCACCAGTTCAGCCGCCGCGGAGTAGCTGCGTACAGTGATGGCATGTTGATAATGCTCGTCACGCGCCGATAAGGTTTGATGCAGCAATAAGCCCAGAGGATCTCGGCTATCTAAACCGATAATAGGTAAATCGTGACTGATGAGTTCTTCTAAAATGACGGTTTTTTCTTCGAGTATCACTGCGCTTTTAGGGGCGATTAGCGCCAAGTTTTCTTTCAATAACACGTGCCCCATGATCGCTGGTGGTGTTTCTTCACCAAAAGCGATAGCGACATCCAATTCATGTTTCAGTAATCCTGAGCACAGCTCATCGCGATTGGCCGTTAAGAGCTCAAAGGAGATGCCGTGCTCTTTCGACAACAACGCGACAGTCGGCGCTAACAAGTGCGCGGCCAAAACAGGCGGGGCACCGACTCGTAAATGTTGAGCTCCCTGTTTGACTTTGTTGGTCAGAGAGCGAAATTGTCCGAGTTGTTGATAGACTTTTTCTGCCTCTGGCAATAAGGCTTTGGCTTCTTGAGTGGGAACGAGGCGACCTTTTACGCGTTCAAATAAAGCGAAGCCCAGTTGTTGCTCTGTATGGGCGAGAACTCGAGTGACATTGGGCTGGGAAACGTGCAGTAAGCGAGCCGCGCCAGACACCGTTCCTGCTTGCATAATGGCGTAAAAGACTTCCAATTGTCTTAAGTTCACGGCGATTTCCCTCTGCTCATATTGGTCACCTCAGAATACCTAACCTTGCTGATGAGCGATAGAGGCAAAAGTGCTGGCGTAAAAAATAGGAAGAGGATGTTGGTTGCCTTCTTATCTCGCTTTTTCAATTTCTCAACTTCTCAATTTCTATGCTTCACTTTACTGCTGCATGAAGGGGCAGGTCGTTAAACGGCTCGACGTCTCGGCTGAGTAATCCCATCAAAACCACTGCTAACACCATGACAACAGCTGCTATTGCAAAACCGTATTGTGTTAGCTCGTAATGACTTAACATCGCGATTAACACGTAACTGAGAGATTGAATGGTGGTGGCAAACATGCTGATGCCGCCATCGACGCGACCTCGTTGATGAACCGCTACGGTGTGATGCATCCAGTTGACTCTCGCAATGCGATTTAGCGCGTTAAACACACCAAACAGAGCCGTAAACAATAAGATGGTCAGTGGGCTTATCGCAAAACTCATTCCGATAAACGCTATAGATACCATGACCATCGAAGCAAACATAATGTGGCTATGGGAGGCGCGACTCAGCACTTTGGTGACAATGAAACCTGTTAGTAACGAGCCGAGACCAAAACTGATGTTGAACCCTGCAAACCAATCGCCAGAGATGCCTTGTTCAGAAAACCAAATCGGCACCAGTTTGCTCAAATACGTCAATGTAGGATAAGAGAGGCAAGAGAGCAGAATAAAGCCATAAAATCGGGGTTCGAGACGGAATATTTGTTTGCTCTCTTTGAGTTGTGCGATGAAAGCTACGGATTTTGATGCCCTCAATTGTTGGGTATACGGCGTCAGAATATAAAACATCGCCGCCAAAGCGGATGCGCTGGCCGCAAACAAAGCAAACTCTTTCATGCCCCACATTTCAAGCAAAACAATACCCAACGCGCCAGCTCCAAGGGTTGTGGATTGCATTACAATTTCTTGCTGACCCGAAATTTTTGCGTATTCGTGATGCTGATAATTTTCTTGGGTGAAGGCGTTGTTGGTCGTCCATGCAAAGTTACTCGAAACCCAATACACCAATTGCGCAAAAGCCAACAGCCAGTGGGATTCAAACCCTAACCAATAAGCAATGAACACCACCAAAGCCATGCCCGATTGAATCCATTGATTGAGCACGAGGAGTGCTTTTCGTGAGTGTCGGTCCACTAAAGTGGAAAAGAAAGGCGTTGTCAGAAAAGAAATCGCGGTGCAGCTCAGAGAAACTAAAGCGACGAATGTGCCCATTTTGGGCTCGGAAAGCATGACCCATGGCAGTGCCATCATGAACAAGCCAGAGGATATACTGTCGAAGAAGCGGCCTGCTAAGTACGGCTGAGTTTTATTTTTCATTATGTTTGCCTCAAATTCCCAATGGATTTCAAAACGTTGGCTTCTAGCGGTGCTGTGTTTGTCAACCAAGTTATGCGTCCTGAACGCAATATTTCGAGACCGTCTGGGTTTAGCGTTATTTAAGATGGTGTAACTTTAGAACCTCAAGTAAACTTGAGGTAAAGCTTTTTTTAACAAAATAGAAACACGGGAAGTCAAGGATGGAAATCAGCGTAGGAGAAGTGGCAAAACGTTCTGGAGTGAAAGTCTCTGCCCTGCATTTTTATGAACAAAAAGGACTGATTTCGAGTTGGAGAAATCAAGGCAATCAGCGCCGCTACCACCGTAGCGTTTTGCGCCGTGTCGCGGTGATTAAAGCGGCTCAGCAAGTTGGGTTATCGTTAGAAGAAATTAAACATGCGCTAGATGAGCTGCCGAAACATCAAGCTCCGAACAAAGAGCAATGGGAAGTCATGGCGAGCCATTGGCATGAACAGTTAGAACAAAAGATTCAAAAGCTCAAAGCCTTGCAAAACGATTTGGGTGGATGCATTGGCTGCGGATGTTTGTCGTTAGAAACCTGCGCACTGCGAAACCCAGAAGATGTGTTAGGCAAAGATCACTCAGGTTCTAATTTGACCTTAGAAGAAGGGGCGTAAGCGTTATTCTTTGTCGAAACTGTCCACCACAATCGCGCCCATCGACGCTGGCATTGTGATGACGATAACGCGTTTTATCGCAACGATCGGGTCTGTAAAGAGCGGCAACTTGTCGAGACAAAATAGCACCAAAGCTACCACGATAGCGGCGATGGAATAGGCGATCACAACGCGAAATACAAAGATGGGGATGCGTTTTCTAATGTGGCTTTGAAATACGCTTTGATAAGCGAAAAAGCTGAGAAAAATCACAGAAAGGCTTAACAACATGAGCAGGTTTATCATGGGTAAGCTTTCACCCAATCGCCATGCTTCTTCCGAAAAAGAGATAGGCACAGCAAGGGCAAAAGCGCCCACTAATACTTGGCTGGCATCTTCAAGATTAAAGTGGCTGCTCATGTTGTAGGTTCCGTTATTCGTTGTTATTGCTCAGTTGCAACAGCTTCTCGAATCGCTCGTTACCGTGCAGCAATTCAAGATCGCGTTCTTCTGCCAACAAATCGCGAATTGAAGGGCTGTAGTCAATGGCGCGTTCCAGATCTTCAATCGCTTGTTCCTCAATCCCTAATCGAGAGTACGCACAAGCGCGTTGGTAAAGCGCAGGGCCATTGGTGTAATCAACCTCGAGCACTCGGTTACATATGCTTAGCGCCCAATGGTATTCGTTTATTTCCATGGCCGCATCGGCTTTGTAAGTCAATGCTTCAAGGTCACCAGGTCGAATTACCAAGATTTCGTCATAAATCTCAATACGTTGTTCCGGCGTTTGCGAACTTTGAGCACGTAACCACAAGTTGTGGATTTCGTTGATCTTTTCAATCTCTTTGTTGTTTTCACTGATGATGCGAGTTTTGCGTTTTAAATCTCGCTCCAGCGCAACAAATTTCTTTTCATATTCTTGAGCGATTTTTTCCAATCGCTTGTCCGCCATTTCTTTTGTGTTGTGTTTAAACTCGCGCAGCGACTGCCAACCTACAAAGGCGATCAATGATGCCACGCCCGCGATGATGTAGAAGAAGTACGTTACCGTCACATTTGCGTAGTTCAGCGATTTATCCGCCACCGTTAATTCACGATCGGTGATCTCGGTGATCATTCGCTTTTCAAGGCTTTGGTAATCCTGACGTAAGGATTTAAGTTCATCTAAAATATAGCGTTCCATTAACGGTCTATCTAATAGATCTGATTCAGAATATTTTTCTTCGGATGCCAGAGTCGGGAGAGAAAGAATCAGGGAGAAGAAGAGGGCAATAAATAAGCGCATAAAACGTCCTTTTGCATGAAGAGTACAGATAGACCCTGCAACCATAGCAAATCGAACAAACGTTTAGCAAAGTTATTACAAAAGAAATGCTTGTCACGCTTTTGCGCAACTTTTATGGCTCAAGACAAAAGTGGAAGCAGAAAGACGGGTTTGTGAACGGTAAATTCTTTGGTCAGTTGTTCTTTGTTTTACAACTGGTTATGCTCGTCCTTAATTCTTTCTCAAGTGTGATAAGTGCATGGACGCAAAAGCAAAAAACTACTTAAATCGGTATTTTGATGCGCTCTCCCCAGAGCAGAAAAGTGCTATTCCATCAGTCAGTGCTGACTACTATTGTGCCGATGAATACAACGCGAATGTGTGCGCCGAACTCGTTCGTATTGGGCAGAAAACGGCATCGTGCAGTATGGAGCTGTGGTACAGCGAGCACGGGGAGCCGATGCCAGAGGTCGGGCATTTGCAAGTCGTCACCAATTGGGACGGTGAGCCTGTTTGTGTGATTCAAATTACGGACGTGAGCACTTGTCGATATGATGAAGTCACCGTAGAGTTTGCCTACGCAGAAGGCGAAGGTGATAGAACGTTGAACTGGTGGCGTGACGCGCATGCTGCATTTTTTAAAGCCGAGTGCGATGAGTTGAACATCGATTGGCATGAGCAACGTTTGCTGGTTCTAGAACGCTTTAAAGTGGTTTATCCATTTGAATAATCAGTGTTGAGTGACTACAAAACAGCACCGAGTTTGGTGCTGTTTTTGTTTTTTTCCTGCGTTCAGATTAACGTTTCACTGCCGTGACGCTGAATACATGCCAATGTTTAGGCGTCCCGACTATGGTGGTGCCATCTTCATCTCTTTCATGCATGGAGACGATGTCATAGCCTTCAAAACATTGCTCGACTTGCTGGCGAGTGAGTGAGGTTAGATGAGCATGCGAGTTTGAATCAACCCAAGAGTCGTTTACGCCTAAAAAGTCTCCGCAGAAAACACCACCTGATGGCAAAGAAGAATCGATTTGATTCCACACGTTTTCAAAGTGCGCTTTTGGACAAAAGAACAGACTGGCGCTAGCAATAAATAGGGTGCACTTAGGGTAATCAAAATCGCTGAAACACGCTTGCGAGATGGAGAAGTTCGGCTGTTCAGAAAAACGCGTCTCACAGGTTTTTATTGCATCTGAGTTGCTGTCGAATGCGTGAACACGAAAGCCTTGTGCGAGAAGAAAATTGGAGTCTCTCCCTGTACCGCAGCCAGCGTCAACGGCAATTTTCTCTGCTAATGTGTGAAATTGTAGGGCTTTTTCTACATTGACCCTGTGTGGTTGTTGAGCGACTTTTTGATAGTACGGATCCCATGAAACTGACATTGAATTTCCTTTTCGTTATAAAAAACGCCATTCAAATCTGAATAGCGTTTTTGCTGTCTTTGAAGCTAGCCTACACAACTCTATTTTTTGCGGCGCTAACGGAATGTAGAGAATGTGACCGAGTTAAAGTTGATCTTCTATTGGCAAAATGCCAGAGAACCAAGCGCCTAATCGGCGAAAAACGCCTGCTTCGGGTTCCGAATCATATTCCTCACCAGTTTTGGTGTTTGTCCAAACAATGTCTCCGTCACGTAGAGTGAGTCGATAAGCGTTGTCTTTCAGTTGGCTGGGTAATTTTGCCAAAAACGTTTGCACGTATTCCGGTTGTTCAATCACAACGGCCATTTCGGTATTCAAAGCCGCAGATCGAGGGTCCCAGTTCATAGAGCCGACGAACAGTGTTTCGTCATCAATCGTCATTGCCTTTGCGTGTAAGCTCGCGCGGCTACTACCTGTTAAGCTCCATTTACTCTTGAGCTTCGCGCTGGATTTCACTTCCCAAAGTTTGATGCCGGATTCGAGCAAATCTTCACGATATTTGGCGTACCAGCCATGAACGGCAAAGACGTCATTCGACGCAAGGCTGTTGGTTACGATGGTGATGTCGACACCTCGCTTAGCTGCATTCGTCAGAGCTTTTGTGCCAGCTTCTGTTGGGATGAAATAAGGCGAGATGAGCACGAAAGAGTGCTCAACACTTTTTAGTAGCTCGGTTAAGTTTCCGACTAACTGGCTATCGTGTGTCGTGACTTTATCTGGCAAATCGAACCAAACTTGTCCATCACCCCAGTACAAGTTCAGTTTGCCTTGTTTGAGGTCTTGATACATATCCAAGGCGGTAAAATCGTATCGGCCAGAAGAGAACTTTTCTTGCAAGTTTAGTTTGGTGACTTGTTTTTGAATCGCGGCATTGGAGACGCTTTGAGATTCTGGCGATATCCACTCCATCGGCACGGCGTGTACGCTGTTCCAATAAAGATCAAACTGATCCGCCGTTTGCTGCACGGCTTCCCCGTAGAGCAGTAAATCGAAGTCGCCGAACTCTACTTCTGATTCAAAAGAGAAATACTCGTTACCAATATTTCGTCCACCGACAATCGCAGAGACACTGTCAGCAATCAGCGATTTATTGTGCATTCGGCGGTTCAGACGTTCGAAGTCACTGGTTAACGCAAAGATTCGTGCAGAGCGGTATTGATGAGGATTGAACAGGCGTATCTCAATATTGGGGTGCGCATTTAGAGCCGCCATGACGTTGTCGTTGCGTTTTTGCATGTCATCAAGCAGCAGTCGGATTCTGACGCCTCGTTTTGCTGCTTCGTACAAACGCCAAGTGATCAGCTGGCTGGTTTCGTCACCGCGATAAATATAGTACTGAAGATCCAAGCTTTTTTGTGCGGACTCGATGAGAGAAGTACGAGCAAGAAGGGCATCGTGTCCTTGGTTGAGCGGGTAAAAGCCAGTGATGGTTTTAGGATCTTCGCCATAAGCTTCAAAGTAATGAGCCAGAACCGAATCTTGTTGATAGCCGAAATGGAAAGTTGTGGATTTCTCACTTGGCTGATTTGATTCGATTGATGAGCATGCTGAAAGCACTGAGAACATGGATGCGAAAATGAATTTGGAGAGCGTATGTAACAATGCACATTTCCTTGTCTTACAAAACCTTACTGTATTGAAGTATAGACATAAGTGCTTTCAACGTGCAGTTATCGCGGTTAAAGAACGAGTGTTTAGTCAAGTAAATCCATGAAGTGAGATCATACTGCGGGAAGAAAGCGGTATTGGGCGCGTTTTTCTCCTAATTTCAGTTTATTTTTATGGCGCACAAAATCATTTATTTTACTTATGTTTCTTGTTGTATTGGTCATTATCACTAATATATGGCGATAATAACCAATAGCGCTCTGTAATAAATCAATTGAAATATATAACCATATGAATTTATTGAGGTAAATGTTTGGCACAGCGTTTGCCTAGAGACAAAAGAAGTAAGTCAGCACAACTTGCGGAACTGGTTAATTTTTTGTTAAGTTTATTAACTTTGAATAGACGGTTATTTGTGGCTAGTCACCACAGAAAAACGCAGCTCTCTTACTTTACTTGAAATTGGCCTCAGCAAGCAGGCAACGAACACGGGTTCCTTGCCTTGAACTGCATGATTTCGTTTCAAGTTAGTTGAATGATGTAACGGCCACACACCATGTTGTTAGTCGCTACAGAAGTACAAATATCTTCGTCTATTTCAGATGCAATGAACTCACCGATTGCTCACAGGGAGTACTTGCTAACTCATTGAGCATTATGCTTTTTGATGTCGCATTTAGGTTGAAAAACCAACACGAGCATTCGGCTGAATACAACAATAAAAAAGGATTTTTGATGTTAGCAAAACCCATAGTACGTTGGCTTTTACCCTTCGTTGTCGTCGGCGGATCTTACGCTGGATATGCCGCGATTGCAGCGACAGCACCGGAGAAAGAGTCAACAAAAGAAACCATAACCGAACACACAGTTCGAGCCTCCTCTCTTTTTCCTACTGACCATAAAGTCGTGATTACCAGCCATGGCGAATTGGTTCCATTCGAAAAAACACACCTTTCTGCTCAAGTCAGCGGTGAAGTGATCAGTTGGCACCCTAATTTTGTAACCGGTGGCATCGTGAAGCGTGGGGAAGTGCTATTCACGATAGAAAGCGATAATTATGAAGCGGCCGTACTTCAAGCTGAAGCGGGTCTGGCTAGCGCTCGTGCATCGTTAATTGAAGAACAAGCAAAAGCGGAAGTGGCGAAACGCCAAGCGAAAAAACTTAGCGACAAGCAAGTCACCGATCTGTACTTGCGTAAACCTCAGGTGCTTAGCGCGCAAGCGCAAGTGAAGTCTGCTCAAGCCGCTCTCAAACGTGCAAATCGCGACTTGGAAAACTGCCGAGTGGTTGCGCCATACGATGCTTTAGTGGTCGAGCGTGATGTCGGTGTGGGGCAGTTTGTGACGTCGGGATCTCGTGTCGCAACTTTGAATAACATCGAAGTGGCGGAAGTGCATGTTCCAATTGCTGGTTTTGATAGTGCGTTTTTGCCGGAGTCAATCAAAGAGCTGACAGCAACTGTAACTCAGCAAGGCATTCTCTCGACTACACGTGAAGGTAAAGTCGTTCGCGATTTGGGAATGATTGATAGCGCCACACGCATGATCAATATGGTGATTCAGGTTGAAGACCCTTATGGCATCGATAACCAGCAACCGCCAATCAAATTTGGTTCTTACGTCGAAGTCAGCTTTACGGGCAAAGAGCTCAAGCACATCTATCGTCTTCCACAAGAATTAGTGAAAAACCGCACGGTTTGGGTCGTCAACGATGAAAATCAACTTCAGCCGCGCACTGTCACAGTATTAAGAGCGGAGGGAGAATTCATGTTGGTAGGTGAAGGTTTGGAACAAAGTGACCAATTGGTTCTGACTCTTCCTGAATACCCGCAAAAAGGCATGGCGGTTCAAATTGCAAAAAAGAATGACGACTCCGAAACCGTCGTACAGTAAGTAGGAGTTTGTCATGGAAGATACGAATCAAAAGGGCATCATTGCCTATTTTGCCAATAACCCTGTGGCTGCCAACCTGTTGATGGTGTTTATCATCATCATGGGTATCGTGAGTTACATGTTTATCCAGCGTCAGATGTTCCCGAATATCGAAGTGAACTACATCGACGTTCGCGCGACTTATCCAGGTGCGTCTCCTCAAGAAATTGAAGAGAGTATTTTGGTCAAAGTGGAAGAGTCGATCAAAGACGTTACTGGCATTAAAAAAGTGGTGTCGCGAGCTTCTCGTGGCAGTGCTTATATTTCTATCGAAGTTGATGTCAACGCGGATATCAAGCGAGTGCTTGATGATGTGAATCAGCGCATCGATACTATTTCTAACCTGCCTCTTGGCATGGAGCCCATCAATGTCTATCAGGTTGAATGGCGACAAGACGTGATAGAAATGGGGCTAGTGGGGGACAGGCCTCTTGAAGAGCTTAAGCCGATTGCGAAGCAGATTGAAGATGAGCTTCTGCAGCTTAATAACGTCATGTTGGTGTATTTAAGTGCGCCAGAGGAAGAGATTGCGATTGAAGTCGATCCCCTCGTGCTGCGTAAGTATGACCTAACGTTGAATGACGTAAGCAATGCCATTCGTCGTTACTCTGCGAACTTCTCGGCAGGCGAAGTCAAAACAAACTCTGGGATGATTGCGGTTCGAATCGAGAACCAATATTACCGTGGAGATGAGTTTAGAAATATTCCCGTTAAGCTAGGTGCCAATGGTGCCAAGGTATTGTTGCAAGACATTGCCACCATCAAAGATGGTTTTACCGAAGAAGAGCGCTACTTCGAGTATTCGGGTCAAAATGCTATCTACATGTCAGTCGAAGCGACGCGCGATCAAAACATCATTCCGGTTGCTCAGTCAGTTCGTGACTACATCGAAGCCAAAAACAAAACTTTGCCGAGTGATGTTCAGCTAAAAATTCTGGTCGACATGACGTATTACCTAAATGGTCGTCTCGACATGATGCTGAAAAACTTGCTGCAAGGCGCGGTACTTGTCGCGATCATGTTGACGATTTTCCTACGTTTCCGTTTGGCGATGTGGGTAATGATCGGCTTACCAGTGTGTTTCCTGGGTGCGGTGATGATGATGCCAGCTTTGGGTATTACAGTGAACATCGTCTCGCTGTTCGCTTTCATCATGGTGCTCGGAATTGTGGTGGATGACGCCATCGTCATGGGAGAAAGTGCGTACAGTGAAATTGAAGAAAAGGGCGGCGGTGTCGAGAACGTGGTACGCGGTGTCAAACGCGTTGCTACGCCAGCGACATTTGGTGTTCTGACAACGATTGCTGTATTCGCACCATTCTTGCTTTCGAGTGGTATTGATAGCGCTTTCTTTTACGGCATTGCTGGTGTCGTGATTCTGTGTTTGATCTTCAGTTTGATTGAATCAAAGTTGATCCTACCAGCGCACTTGGCACATACCCATTTTAAACCAGTCAAACCTGGTGGATGGCGAGATCGTTTCAACCAACGTTTCTTCGGCTTTGTTAACGGCACTTATCGTAACTTCGTGAAAGCTTGTACGCATTGGCGTTGGACGGTATTTGCTGTGTTCTGTGGTTTATTGCTGATCAGTGCTGCATTGGTTAAATCCAACTATGTGCGTGTTATCCCTAACCCGAAAGTACCGACCGATTACCCTGCGATTACTATTGAAATGAATGACACGGTTTCCAGTGAGCAAACCATTGAAGCGTTGAAAACCATCGAGCGTGTCATGCAAGAGGTCGAGTCTCAAACTATTGCTGATCATGGGCAAGGTATGATTCGCGATGTGCTTTCTTACAATCGAAGCCGCACCGAAGGACGAGTGTTAGTACCGCTTGTCGATGAGGAAATTCGTCCGTTCAATACCTTTGAACTTGCTCGACGCTGGCGTGAGGCGATGCCTGTTATTCCGGGGATGAAGAGTATCAAGATCCGCGAACAAAGTGCAGGTGGTGGCGATCGTGATGAGTTTGGCTACTTACTGTTTGGCTCCAACATCAATGAACTTAATCAAGCAGGACGTTACTTGATTGAACGTTTGCAGCAAGAAGAAGGGTTGTTCGATATCTCGTCATCCATTGATTCAGGCAGCAAAGAAGTACTTCTTTCTCTTGCGCCTGTTGCGTACGATCTTGGTCTTGACTTGACCATGATTGCGCAACAAGTCGGCGGAAGTTTTTACGGCGGAGAAGCACAGCGTTTGATTCGCGACGGTGAAGAGATCAAAGTCATGGTTCGCTATCCTCAACTGACTCGTGAAGCGTTTTCTTCATTGCGTTACGCTGTCATTACTACGCCAGCAGGCAAGAAAGTGATGCTGGGCGATGTCGTGAATATCAGTGAGCAGCCTGGGGTTAGCACAATTCGTCGCGAAGGTGGTTATCAAACCGTTTATGTGTACGGCTCTATTGATGAAGAACTCGTTGAGCCACAAGAAATTGTGAAAATCATCGACGATAGTATTTTGCCTGATATGAAGAAGCTGCACCCAAGTGTCAAAACAGAGCTGGGTGGTGACATCGAAGAGCAAGCCGCGCAACGCAACGAACAAATCATGTTCTTTGTGGCAGGGATGATCATTGTTTATATCTTGCTTGCCGTACCATTGAAGAGCTATACCCAGCCTCTTATCGTGATGTCCGTTATACCGTTTAGTCTAACAGGGGCGATTTGGGGACATTTCTGGTTGGGGCTAGACATTAGCATGATGTCGACATTCGGTTTGATCGCAGCCGCAGGTGTGGTGATTAACGACTCGCTGGTGATGACCGATTATGTGAACCAAGTCCGAGAAAAAGGAATGAGCATCAAGCAGGCGGTGGTTGAGGCTGGTTGTGCGCGTTTCCGAGCGATTACGCTGACATCCATCACGACCTTTGCGGGTGTATTGCCTATTATGTTCGAAACCAGTCTGCAAGCACGTTTCGTAATACCAATGGCTGTCGCTTTGGGCTTTGCTGTGCTGTATGCCACAGTCCTGACGTTGGTGTTAGTGCCTTGTCTGTATCTAATGCTTGAAGATATTAAAAACATCTTTCGAGCGATTAAGCGCTTCTTCCGGCGTGTCAGTGGTCGTTTTAGAAAAGCGTCAGTATCTTCAGATATTTCTGCGAATACATCGAACTAGCATCTCTTTTCTTAATAATAAATAGCAGCCTTCGGGCTGCTTTTTTTATGCCGAGGATTTAGGCCTGAATGACTTTAGATGAATGTTTGAGGCACACGTTTTGAGCCGATAACTGTGAGGAGAAATGGCGCTCTATACTATAGATTAACTGAATGAAATTGACTGTTGGATTTGCTTGGTTAATTTAACACTTGGGGTGCGAAATTTACCATGCTGATATAAATATAAAAACGAACATTTAATTAAGTTATTGAATTTAAAGGGCTAAAAAGTTGGCATCGTATGTGCAATATATAAATTGTAACCAAAATGAACTGCTAATCCTCAAGGAGCTTATTATGAAAAGCGTAATTCTATCTACTCTAGGTCTTATTGTTGTAACTTCATCGCCAATCGCTGCTGCTAACACTTTAGACAGAGAAGAGTGGAGCTCAGATTTACGTCAGGACTTTTCTGAAATGAAGCATGAAGCTGTAGCAGATATTCAGCAAATGAACATAGACGCAATTGATGCGCGTGATGCTCGAATCGTGAAAAACATCAAAGATGAGCAGGCACAGCTGGTAAAGGTGAAGTGCCGCAAAGACGAAGCGAGCAAGTCATAACCTCCGATTGTGAACAATCAATAAAATTAAAATGATGTATCCAATACGAGTTCGACGCTAGTTAGCAGTAGGCGTTGACCTTGTTGCTCTACTTGCCAGCCTTTCAGGCTGGCCTTTTTGTATTTACCGCCTAATAAATGGCCGCCAGACAGAAAGAAAAAAGCCCGCAAAGAATTTCCTCTGCGGGCGTAAAAAGGGCACCAAATTGGGTGTCTATTCATTTTGGAGGTGGTCGAACGTCCATATAAAACTGACAATAGGCTTGGTGAAAGGCTTACCACCAGCGCGACCAACGGAGCTAAAGTTAACATTGTTGTAATCATTGTTAAAATGTTAATTCTTCAATCAATGATTTCATTATCGTTAGTCTGGATTGTGAATATGTTGTTCGACTGTACGCGCAGTGTGCATAAACTCAGTTTTTGATAACCAATTGACTCATAAATTAAGTTTTGCTTATTTGTTTTTGTTATATAAATTCGCTCTCAGTATGTTCTCAATCTTTCATATCTCAGATTAAGGTGACATAAAGCCCTTGCATTTGTTAATGATGTGTTTTGTTTTAGCGCGAGAGCAGCAGCGTGTGTGAGTGGTAGGTTGTGCTCTTAGGTGCGATGGAAATTAAAGCCAAGAAAGTAAAAGAGCAGCCTATTTCGCTCTTTTACTTTGTTAAGATTCGCTTAAGATGTTGGCGACTAACCCCAAGACAAAACCGTCCAATTGGCGTTATTTGCGCGTGCTTTTAATTGTGGGCAAGGATTCACCAAATATGCGTAATCTGCGTATTCGCACAAAGGTAAATCATTGATGGAGTCGGTGTAAAAGTGAACTTCTGAATAAGATTCTGGCTGAGCATCTAACCATGCTTTCAAGCGTATAACTTTGCCTTCTCGATAACTCGGAACGCCTGCAATTTCAGCGCTGTAGCTGCCGTGCTTCTCAACCAAATCAATTCCTAATGCGACGGGAATTCCTAATCGATGGCCGACCGCTTCGACTAAGAATGTCACGCTCGCAGAGATGATAACCATATCGATGTCATCGCGATCCAACTGTGCTATCAACGTTTTGGATTGCTCAAACTGCTTAGGCAGGATGTGGTGCTCTACACACTCTTCTACCAACGTATGGACGTGTGCAACGGGCATGTCAGCCAATGGTGCCATACAGAATTCTAAGTAGTCCTCCATGTCCATTTTGCCTTCTGCGTACAAGGCCATTAAACGCTGATCTTCCTCGATGAAGTTTGGTTGCGTTGCTATGCCTTTTTCAACCAAAAATGCGTTCCAAATCATCGCACAGTCGGCGTTGATTAGAGTTTCATCCATATCAAAGACGTACAAAGGTTTGGACATGTTAGGCTCTCACTGGTTGAATTTCGTTAAGGTTAAACAATAGCTCTAGTTGACTGCCGTTAGCTAGCAATCGTTCGGATGAACGGTTGAGCAAATCGACCGTAAGATCGCACTCTTCGACGCATACTTGGTAGCGAATTACATTGCCAAGCAGTTGGTGGTTTTTGATGGTTCCCATCTGCGGTGCAGAAATATGGTTTCCGTATTGGCGACCATGCTCTTTCACGTAGATGGACTCTGGACGAATTGCCACCTTCCATTCGGTATCGATATTAAAGAGTTGTTTGGCTTTGTTAGCATCGACCAAGTTGTAATGCCCCATAAACTCAGCCACAAATTCATTGGCAGGGTGAGTGTAGATCGCTTCTGGTGTGCCGGCTTGAACAATTTCCCCTTTGTTCATCAAAAAGATGCGATCAGACATTATCATCGCTTCTTCTTGGTCATGAGTCACAAAGATGGTAGTTAGGTTCATCTCTTCTTGTATGTCTCGGATCTGTTGGCGAAGATGCTTACGGATCTTTGCATCCAGTGCCGAAAGCGGCTCATCAAGTAAAAGAATACGAGGTTTAACCACGAGCGCTCGGGCTAACGCCACACGCTGACGTTGGCCTCCTGAAAGTTGGTGTGGGTAGTGTTTTTCTTTGCCTTTTAAGTCAACTAACTCTATCACTTTTGTCACTTCGCGTTGAATTTCATCAGAGGCGAGTTTCTTCATTTTCAAGCCAAAGGCGATGTTGCCCTCAACCGTCATGTTTGGAAACAGCGCGTAAGACTGAAAAACCATACCGATGCCCCTTTCTTGTGGCACTTGGTGGGTGATCTCTTCGCCATTTACCCAAATGTCGCCACCATCAACCGGATTTAAACCCGCAAGACTGCGAAGTAGGGTGGATTTACCACAGCCACTAGGCCCTAAAAGCGTGATGAACTCGCCTTGTTCGATAGCGAATTGAATGTCTTCAAATACCGTATTATCACCAAAACGTTTGGTAAGGTTTTTTGCGGTTACGTAACTCATTATTTGACTCCTCGGCTGAAACGACTTGCCAACCAAGTCAGTAAGAAAATAAACAGGAAATAGGTCATCACGAGCGCAGATGTGAAGTGGCCGCTGGTTTGACGCATGTTGTACAAGTAGATTTGTAGGGTTTCGTAGCGAGTGCCGACCAAAATATTGGCGAACACGAACTCTCCTAGTAAGAATGAGAAGGAGAGGAACAACGATGCCATTAAACCTTTCTTTAAATTGGGCAAAATGATCAACAAAAAAGCTTTGGTCGTACTTGCGCCAAGCAAGTGCGCTGCGTCCGTCAAATCATGTAAATTGATGGCTTCAAAGCTGTTGGAAATGGCGCGATACATAAATGGCAATGCGATGGTGAAGTAAGTACCCACTAAAATCCAGGGTGTACCGATGAGGGAAATTTCGCTGTCAGCATAGAGTTGAAGAAGGCCGACAGACGAAACCACTGGTGGTACTGCAAATGGCAGCAAAATCAGGATATTCATCAGCTTGTCGAGTTTCGGAAAGTAGTAAAACACCACGAAAATCGCAGGCAGTACGAGAACAACACTCAGTGCTAGTGCTGAAAGGCCAATAAAGAGCGAGCGACCAAACGCCTGTAAGAAGCGAGGATCCGTAAGCAGTTTAATGTACCAGTCAAAAGTGAAACCATCAGGTAGAATCGTTGCGCCCCAGCGAGAAGAAATCGAGTAAATGAACGTCGCTAGAATCGGGATCAGCATGATTCCGACGATGGTGTAAACGACGCTTTTATGGAATCGAGAATTTACGTCTTGCATGGTTTACTTCCTGCTTTTCTTAGCTGCGTAACTTTTGGCAATCAGCCACTGGTTAATCACCGTAATAAACGCCAACAGCGCCATTAAGATGACCGAGATGGCGGCCGCTAAATTTGGCTCTAGGAACAAATCACCAGAGACCAAACTGGCAATACGAATGGTAATGACGTTGTAGTTACCAGAAGTGAGCGCATAGACGCTGGCATACGCGCCGATCGCATTGGCGATCAAAATAATGAAAGTGCCAAATAGAGCAGGAGAAAGCACAGGCAAAGCCACTTTCGCCCAATATTGCGCAGTTCTTGCCCCCAACAGTGCAGCCGCCGCTTGCCAATCATCGCTCAGCGCATCAAAAGCGGGATAAAGCAGTAAAACCGCCAGTGGGATTTGGAAGTAGATGTAAATCGCCAGCAAGCCCCATTTGCCGTACAAGTCAAAATCACCGAGCAAACCATATTGCTTGAGCAACAACGTAATCGCGCCGTTTGTGCCTAAGATGATGATGAAGGCAAACGACAGAGGTACGCCTGCAAAGTTGCTGCTCATGTTGGTGAAGGCAATCACGGCGTCTCTTAGCTTACTGTTTACTCGGCGTAAGGAAGAAACCAACAGCGTCGCAATGGCGAGCCCGAAAATGCTCGACCAAACGGACAGCCATAAACTGTTTCCGAATGCTTGCAGCATGAACGCAGAATCGAGTACTTCGATGTAGTTATCGAGAGCGAACTCTCCATCGTAGATAAAGCTGTTAAACAGCACCCAAATCATGGGCGCGAGTTGAAATAGGTAGAAAAAAAGCGCAAAGGGAACCAGCCAGATTGCGGGTTTGATGCGCTTGAGCCAAACGCTTGTCGTTGGTTTCGCCGCGCGGCTCGCGCTTGGTGATAAAACAGAACTGCTCATAGTGCTAACAACGCTTGCGTGTAAGGTTTATTGTGGTCAAGGTTTAACAACTGACAAACCGTGCCACAAATCTCGGTTTGCTTAACGTGACACTCTTGATGTGTGAACTTGTCGCCAATCACAAACATCGGAACTTCACGCTCTTCAGGGAGAATACCGCCGTGAGAAAGATCGTTGTTCATGCCATGGTCACTGGTGACGATGATCTGATAGCCATCGGCCAACCATTGCACGATGTAATTGGAGAGAATGATGTCTGCACCACGTGCTGAGTTGCGGTATTGGCGAGAATCCAACCCGTGCTTGTGACCCATGTCATCAATGTTCATTGGGTGGATTAGCAAAAAATCAGGCTGGTGAGTGCGACGCAAATATTCCGCGTCTATGAAAAGCGCTTCATCAGGATAATGATCCCAATGATAGAAACAGCCGTGCTGAATATTCATTGTTTCATCGTTCGTAAAACGATCGCGAATCGGCTCAAATGGGGCGCGGTTATAGAGCTCGCTCACCCAGTGGTAAGCCGCCGCCGCCGTCACTTTGCCTTGCGATTTTGCCAAACTAAAGATGGAATCATGATTCGACAGACGAACGATATTGTTGTTCACAATGCCGCTTTCTACGGGGCGAACCCCAGTTAAAATGCACTCATACAGTGGACGCGACATTGAAGGGAGTTCACATTGCACGGGGTAAAGCGTGGCGCGCATTTCTGGTCGTGAATGACCATGTTCTAGTAGACCGTTTAGGTAGCCCATGCAATTGCGGGCTACCTGATAGTTCAGTCCATCTAGAACAACAAGGATAACCTTATTGCTCATGATAAATTCTCAATACTTCTTGGAGGGAGGTTACTGCTGGTGAATCAATACACTTTCTTGCCATTGACGTGGCAGCTTACGTGCTGATTTTTCCCATGCAGAGAAGTCGGTCACTGGGTGAACGTTGCTGTACTGGTCATTTGCAATCAGCTTGTTTTGCACAGATTTTGGCAGAGTAATACTGGTGCGAATTGGACGTGCGTAACCTTCTGCTAGGTTGATTTGGCCTTGGTCACTAAAGATGTACTCACGAGCCAATTTGGCTGCGTTTGGATTTTTCGCGTATTTGTTGATGATGGTTGTGTAACCAGAAATCACGGAACCATCTTGTGGAATCGTGACAGTAAAGCGCTTGCGGTCAATCTTGTCGCGGTAGTTCAGCGCGTTGAAGTCCCACATGATCGCCACTTCAACTTCGCCTTTTTCTAAGTTGGCGATGTTCGGATCGGTAAATGACAAGCGACCTTGTTTCGCCAGTTCAGCGAAGAACTTGATTGCGGGTTTAAGGTTCGATTCGTCACCACCGTTGGCAAAAGCGGCTGCCAAAACCGCGTTGTTCGCTTGCGCCGCAACGCCTACGTCTCCAACCGTCACTTTGTAGTCACCTTTGAGTAAGTCACCCCAAGTTTTTGGTGCGTCTTTGACTAGGTTGTTGTTTGAGATAAAAGAGATAGTGCCAGTGTATGCCAGCGCCCAGTGGCCATCTTTATCTTTCGCCCAATCGGGAATGTCATTCCAAGTGGTCGGTTTATACGGTTGAGTTACGCCTTTTTTCACGGCAACTCGCGCAAATGCAAAACCGACGTCACCGATATCTGCGGTCGCATTTTTCTTCTCTGCTTCGAATTTCGCGATTTCTTGTGCAGAGCTCATGTCAGTGTCTTGATGTTTCAAACCGTAGTTTGATTGCAAATCAGCCCACGTGTCTTTCCAGTTTGCCCAACTGTCTGGCATGCCCACACTGTAAATCGAGCCTTCTTTTTGAGCGGCTTTTACTAGGGATTCTACATTGGCATCCGCTGAAAAAGCAGGCGCCGATAATGTTGCTGTAATTGCGGTGGCTGCAAGCAGTTTGGCAGGCACGGCAGTGGAACGGCTAAGCAAAGTTTTCATTGTCTCTATCCTTCTGGACTAGGTCAGTAAGTTCGCTTTTTATCCTATGGGTGGAATGTGACGGTTTGGTGCAGATAATTTGACAGTTATGATTCACTTCTGTGGCGTTTGTATTTCATTTGATGAAGAAGTGAGCAGGCTGACTTGTCATATTTCTGTTACTTAAGCCTCTTATCTTGTTGAGAAAATATCTATTGGACTAGGTCAGAATGAAAACAACAGGTGCAGGCCAGTTAGGGACGCAGTTAGGAAAAATTAAAACCAGTTTGAGACAGCAAATTCACACTGGCGTGGTTTCTCAAGGGCAAAAACTGCCTTCAGAAAGAGAGTTAAGTGAGCTGTTTTCTACCACCCGAATCACGATTAAAGATGCGTTAGTCTCGTTGGAAACTGAAGGGCTGATTTATCGAGAAGAGCGCCGTGGTTGGTACGTGTCTCCTGAGCGAATCTGCTACAACCCGTTGTCGCGTTCTCACTTTCATCAAATGATTCGTGAGCAGCATCGGATTGCAGCCACCAAACTGATCAGCGTGCGCAGTGAAATGGCGGCAGGGGATTACGCAAAAGCGCTTGATGTCGAGCAGATGACGCCAATCCACATCATTGAGCGTTTGCGTTGTATTGATGGACGAGCCGTGCTGTTTGTTGAAAACGTTCTAAAAGCGAGTTTGTTTGATGGTATTTTGGCAGAGAATCTGACTATGTCGCTGACGGGCATTTACCGTGAGAAATATGGCTACGAAACAATGCGTTCTCGATTCGATGTCATTCCAACGTCAGCACCAGCACATGTGGCGAAAGCATTGAATCTGGCTGAAGGACAACCTGTACTGAAAATTTGTCGCGTGAACTACAAGCAAGATGGAGAGCTAATGGATTGCGAGTTGGAATACTGGCGACCTGACGCGGTGATGATTCGCATAGACAGCGTGGGATAAACAGCAGAATTAAAAAGAGCCCAATTAAGGGCTCTTTGCATTTTATGGGGTTGGATATCTAAACCAGACTTAAACCAAACCTTGATCCTTCGCCATTTGATTGGCAATGCCCGGTGCTTTCAAAATACTAGGTAGCAAAATGAAAGATACAGGAACTGCGGTAATCACAATGAAGGATTGCAGCGCAGTGATGCCGCCAGAACCCATAGAAATCAGCGCGATAGCCACAACGCCCATCATCAATCCCCAAAACGAGCGAATCACGGCGTTTGGCTCTGCAGAACCCGTCATTACCACACTGATGGTGTAGGTCATCGAGTCACCCGTCGTAACGATGAAGGTGGTGGTCAAAATCAAGAACAGCACCGAAATGATCATCGGAAATGGCAGTTCACCAGTGATTGCAAGCAATACGGCTGGAAGGTTGAATCCTTCAAACGCTGAAGAGATCAATCCCGGATTCGCGAGCTCGAATGCTAAACCGCTACCGCCCACAATGCTGAACCAAAAACAGGTGATCAGCGGCGCAGCAATACTGATGGACAAAATCAATTGGCGAATTGTACGGCCACGCGAAATACGTGCGATGAAGATTGCCATCATTGGCCCGTAACCAATAAACCAACCCCAGAAGAACACCGTCCACCAGCTTAACCAGCCAGTGTCACCGCGATAAAGCGCCATCGGGAAGAAGTTATCCACCATGCGGCCTACGCCTTGCACATAGCCATCAATAATAAAGCTCGTTGGGCCAAAGAACAGGATGTAACCGATCAGCAGTACCGACAGGATGATGTTGTAACGGCTCACAAGTTGGATGCCTTTGCTTACGCCACTTAGCGCCGAAAGCGTGTACATCACGATGGCAGCGACAATCACCATGCTTTGGGTAATGAAGTTATCTGGGAAACCAAATAATGAGTTCAGCGCGTAGCTGATTTGCAAACCAAGAAAGCCAATAGGGCCGATAGTACCAGCGGCAACGGCGATGATGCTGCACGCATCCGCCAGGTTACCAATCCAGCCATGAATCGCTTTGTCGCCAAAGATTGGGTAAAGCAACGTGCGTGGTTTAAGTGGCAAGCCTTTGTCGTAGTGCAGGTGCATCAAGACGATGGATGAAAGGCAACCGAGAATCGCCCAAGCCAAAAATCCCCAGTGCATAAACGACTGAGATAACGCATTGATTGCAGAAGTTTTTGGTGAAGCTTCACCATACAAAGGTGGCGCTGTAACAAAGTGAGCAATTGGCTCGGCAGCAGCCCAAAAAACACCACCACCAGCGAGTAGGGTGCACAGTACAATCGACAGCCATTTAAATGTGTCGATGTCTGGTTTCGCTAAGCCGCCCAAACGTACATACCCTGTACGACCAAACGCGAGAGCCAAACCGATAAGGAAATTGAGAAGAAGCAATACTTGCCAGTAAGCTCCGAAATATTTTGTCGCAAACCCAAAGCCTGCGTTAACCATTGCGGTTAGAGATTCGGTGTTCGTCAATGCAAGCAGAACGAACAAACTGAGGAAGCTACCACTCAACCAGAATACTGGATTGGTGAGTTCGAGGCGTTTCAGTAGGGAAGGGGGATGAATGGCAGAATAGTCTGCTTCCTGAATAGGAGTATGGGGGGCGGCATTCGTCATATTTGACATAATTACTTCGCTTTTTAGGGCTCGGAAGCCGTGCATTTCCCCTCACATCAAGTCGATGAAAAGTGTGAGGATGTTCAAAAAGCCGCTGATGGTAACATGTCGAGATAGCGAATATAACCGTAGATTTAGATTAATTTTTAACACTTTAGCCAAGCCTCTGATTTTTTTGCAGAGATTTTGACTGAAATTTTAGCGTGAAGTGCGCCGCATTTCGTTTGTAAATGACATTCCCCTTATTCTTGTAGGGACTCATCAGAATTACATTGAGCCAACCTGTTCTAATAAAAATTAAAGGTCTTACCCTATGGCTCAAATTGAACTCAACGGGACGTGGCAACTTACCTCACCACAGCGTCCAGATATCGATATTCCTATGAATTTGCCCGGCGATAATGTCTCGGCATTATTGCAAGCAGAGCTCATCCCCAATCCTTATTTTGCTGATAACGAAGCCAAAGTCCGCTGGATCGAAGCGTGTGATTGGCATATTGAACGACAGTTTGAAGTGGGCGACTCCACGCTGTGCGCTTCTCATATTTGGATGACGCTGACTCGCGTTGACACTTTGGCTCAGTTCTTTATCAATGGTGAGCGAGTACTAACTAGCAGCAATATGTTTGCCCAGCAACGTGTGGATATTAAACCGTATTTAAAACAAGGTACTAACACAATTCGGGTTGAGTTTGCTCGGGTGGATTTAGAAGGTATCGCAAGAGCAAAAAAACTGCCATTTCCGATTCCATCGGCTATGGGCAACAACCAAATTCCACACATGAATTTGATCCGCAAAACACAATGCCATTCCGGATGGGATTGGGGCATTTGTTTGATGGTATCGGGAATTTACGACCCAATCCAAATCGATGTAGTGACTGACATTTGGTTAAAAAATGTCTCAACCGAGCAACAATGGCAAGCCGATGGCAGTGTGATTTTAGACGCGCTGGTGGAAGTGCAAACCGACAACCAAAGCCATCATGTTACCGTGGAATTTGATGGCGAAGTTCAATTCATTCAAACCGAAGGAAGTGGTCACTATCACTGTCAGTTCCATGTTCAAAAGCCGCAACTCTGGTGGCCAGCAGGTTACGGCGATGCGCATCTGTACACCATTTCTGTTGGTTGTGGTGAGCAAACGCTGTCGCGCAAGATTGGACTTCGTCAGTTGAGCTTAAATAGTCAGGCAGATGAACATGGCTCTGCGATGGAATTTATCGTCAATGGCACGCCTATTAATGCCAAAGGTGCGAACTGGATTCCTGTCGATGCGATGCCGGGTCGAGAATGTGAACACCGTTATCGAGACCTATTGCAAAGTGCGGTTGATGCCAACATGAACATGATTCGAGTGTGGGGCGGCGGTCAGTACGAGAGTGAAACCTTTTATAACCTTTGTGATGAACTCGGCTTGTTGGTGTGGCAAGACATGATGTTCGCCTGCTCATTGTACCCATCAGACGACGAGTTTTTAAAAGACGTAGAAGACGAACTTCGATTCCAAATTCCGCGCCTTAAAGCGCATCCTTCCATTGCACTTTGGTGTGGCGATAACGAAGTGATTGGTGCCATTGGTTGGTATGACGAATCTAAGCACAACAAAGTAAAATACACCGTCAATTATGACCGCCTCAATCGCATGATTGAACAAGTGATTACTCAGCAAGATGATTCGCGCCGCTTTTGGCCGAGCTCTCCCTGCAATGGCGAGTTGGATTTTGGTGACGCATGGCACGATGATAGCAAAGGCGACATGCACTTTTGGGATGTATGGCATTCGGGTAAATCATTTAGCGCGTATCTAAACATTAATCCTCGTTTTTGCTCTGAATTTGGCTTCCAATCTTGGCCGTCTTTCTCGGAGGTGAAGCAGTTTGTACCCGAGCGAGACTGGAACATCACTTCACCAACGTTCGAGCAACACCAAAAGAATCCTCGTGGAAACAGCATCATCACTGAGATGTTTACTCGTTACTTCCGTTTTCCATCGGGCTTTGAGCAGATGTTGTATTTGAGCCAGGTGCAACAAGCGATCGCCATCAAAACCGCGTGTGATCACTGGCGCGCGATTTCTCCAATTTGTCGCGGGATGCTGTATTGGCAGCTCAACGACAACTGGCCCGTCAGTTCTTGGTCAAGCTTGGAGTACAGTGGCCGTTGGAAGCAGTTGCACTACCATGCGAAGCGATTTTTTGCGCCGCAGTATTTGGTGTTTTCTGAGCATACAGGCAAGTTGAGCCTGCATTTGCTCAATGATGCCAAAGAGCCCGCAAGCGTCAATGCACAGCTCAAGTGGGTAGATTGGCAAGGGGAAGAAAAGCAATGTTGGAGCTTAGAACAAACGGTCATAGCAGACAGTAATACGATTTTGTGGCAATTGGATGAATCGTTTGAGAAGGATGAACTTACGTCAGGCTTCTTCTATGTTGAAGCGCAAATCGGTGAAGACAGAATAAGCAACACATGGTTTTGCACTCATGAGCTGAAAACGTTGCCGATGGCGAAAGCCAATATTGATGTCTCGATTGAGGGGCGCCAAATTACATTGGTTGCGGATAAGCCTGCTTTCTTTGTACATGTGGAGTGTGATACCCAAGGTCGTTTCAGTGATTCCAGCCTCACTCTTCTGGTGAACCAGCCTGTAACGATTGAGTTTTTGGGAGACGATCTGGCCGCAATGTCGGCATCATTACGGGTTTACCATTTGATGCAGTAAACACAAACTCAACGTTGAAAGGGGGCTTCCATGCTCCCTTTGTTGTTTCACACTAGAGCAAATTACGTTTTGCCCACGTAATGGCCTGCATGCGGTTTTTGACTTCGAGCTTACGGAAAATACTATAGAGGTGCGATTTCACCGTGTGCTCACTGACAAAGAGCGAATCGGCAATATCAAGGTTTGAGCCACCCTGACACAGTGCAGAGAGCACTTGCATCTCACGACGGGTCAGTTCCATTTCGAGTTTCGTTTCTAGCTCACCGACGGTATTGTTTATGCTCAATAGGTGGCCAATCAGTTGATTGAGAATATCGCGAGAGAGCCAATTCTCTCCGTTCAAAATGCCTTTTAGCCCCATCATTACCTTGTCGAAATCATCCTCAAAATAGAACAAACCTTTCAAGTTTGACCAAGTGAGTAAGCTCTCGACCCTCAGATTCGGTTCTGCGTTGACCAATACAGTCGCATCTACGTGCTCTAACTTACTGAGTGTTTGTTTGACCTCTGGCAATTCAGGGAGAGAGCTATCGACTATCGCTACATAGTGTTCATCGCGGGTGCTAGGGAAATTGACGTCAGCGCCTCGGGTTAAAAGTACGGGTTTTTCTAGGTTCTGTTCAATAGCGGTTTGCAAGCCGCGACCTTGAATGTTGTTGAAGGTGAACAATAAGACGGTGTTGTTGGTTGTGTTGGTATTCATCATCAATGAACCTCCTGTCGAGACTGCATAAACTCATTTCCTACTTGATGAAAGCGATAGAGCACTAGGTCTAACAGCCCATCAAAGCAATATTTCACCATGGGGTTTCCGAAGATTTGTGTGGCGGGGGCTCTAAAGAACGTAACTCGCCGATGTTGATAGAAGTCCCGAATAAAAATGTCGAAGAGAAGTTGTTTAATCACGGGCTCATGAACCGGGAAATGGATGATCGTATTTCCCATGACTTGGAGAATGTCGGTGACTAAGTACTTCAGTATCGAGCGCCCTAAATGCCAAAAGCTGAGAATCCTAAATTCAGACCTCAGCTCTTGATAAATCAAATGGCCAACCAACATGCCTTCACAGTAGTAGAGGCGGGCCTTGCTGGGGGATTCATTGAATTGATTGAGCGTGTCTTCTATTCCGCCGGGCGTGATCAGTTGTTTGTGCACGGCGTTAATTTGCTCATACTCCGTCAAACTGATTTGGCTAAGGGCGCAATTTTTCACATCGGTTACACGGTATTCGTAAACAATGTCTTTAAAGCTCAAATAGATGCTTTTGCTTTGTGAAGCTTTGACCCGTTTGTATTCGCTGGAGGTGTATTGATACTGCTTGCCGATGTAGTGAGCGAAAGCAAGCCGCTTGAGCAAACTGGGCGTTACTTTACCGCTTTCCCACTGGCTTAGTGTGGGTTGATTTAAGCTTTCAAAAGCGCTGTAACTTCGGGCTAGCTCATCCGCTAATTGGCCTTGAGTTAACCCCCTTTCCTTTCGAATAGCAGCCACTGCATGCGAAAATTCTAACTTACTAACCATATATCTACGTCCTGAAATTATTATATTTTTGAGTGCTTCTCAGCGGCTCGGACCGAGCCAAAACTTTATGTTCTTGATCTTTTAGTGAGGTACATCATTTGGTCAGCATGTTGAATTAAGGAATCGCTACAGCTTCCTTCATGAGGAAAGCGAGCCATACCAACACTTAAACCGATGTGAACGTTTTGAAAATGGATAAAAATGGGTGCACTGCATGCGTGATGCAGCAAAGACTGAAACTGTTCTAACTCCTTGGTGTCTTCGATGTTTGGCAGGCACAGAATAAACTCATCGCCTCCGATGCGTGTCGCGAACTGGCCGTCGTCTAACAGATGCAAAATACGTTGGGCGGTGATCTGCAACACCTTATCTCCGGCGTCGTGACCAAATTCATCATTCACGGCTTTAAAGCCATCAAGATCGATGTACAACAGAGTAAACGGTTGGGCACGTTGAATCTGTTGTTCGATCAGTTGATTACCTTTAAAGCGGGAATAGCACCCAGTGAGCTCGTCGATTTCGAGCAATCGTTCAAGCTTTTCCACCTGTTCATATTGTGTTTGCCAAATGCCATGCCAATAACACTCGATAGAGCGTAGCCCTTTGTAAATAAACAGGTTGAACAAAAATAAAAACGTACTTTGAATGAAAAATTCTTTTAAAGCGTGGAGTTTAAAAGGGTCATTCCCAGCCGTTATCAAATCAATGTAAAAGCAAAAAGTCATTGATAAGGCATAGGTAAAGAACGACCAAAAAACACCGAACTCAACCATGGTCAAAAGTAGGTTGATCGTCACCAACGACGAAAAAAGAAAATGTCCGCCTAAGAAAAAGTACAGGTAAAAAGTGAGGGTGTAACCGAGGATTAGGGCAATGACGACAGATTGATGTTTTTGCTCGAGCGTGAAAGTTCGACTTGCCCAAAGGTAAGTAAAACAAGTGCTCGCGGATAACACGTAAGGAAGGTATACAACAAGATTAACCCCTCTGATTGCACAAGCGAATAGGGTAAAAATAATCCCCAAACTTGTAGAGCGCATGTAGTAGCGCGTAAAAATTTTGGTGAACTGCGTTCTGTCCATCGTTATGTCTCTTAGGAACAGCAAATAATGGGCAGTCAGGGAGAGAAGTCTGTATGGACTGAGTGTGAATGGAGGACGGGAGAAACACAGAAAGTGCGCCGTTTAGGTTGGGAAATGCTGGGCGCATATGCTTTCTCGGGCGTTGTTCTCGTCTGCATGCGACACTGCATTTCATAAAGTTGCTCGATACCTACTGCCGTTTTTATAAACTATTCTATGAGGCAGCATGGCATAAAACTATACGGTTTTCGGGAAAATGCTCCGATCTCAATATGTCCGCATAAAAAGTAGGTTAAAAGCCAATTTATTGAATAAAAGCTAAAACTTAAGTGTTAGGTAGGTTGAGATAAATGGTCTTAAAGTTAAGGTTTTTACCTAAGCTTTTGATGAACGCGGTAGCCAACAACGTAGCCAATGTAGAATAACGCAGCGAGCGTAATGAATGCTGTGACGTAGGCAAAAATGCTATTCAGCCCTAGCCCGAAAGCCAGTGTAAATGCGATGCCGTTCACTGCTTCTGCAGGCATCATGTACCAATCAGCATGAACGGAAGATCCGAATAGGAGAAATGTGCAAAGTAAAACGATCGTGCCGCCGAGCAAGCCGACCCATCTGCTGTTGTTCATGTTGTAATCTCAGGGGTTACCGAAGTAACGTAACAAAATATTTCAGAGCCGACATTATACAACCGAGAGAGGGTATAGGTGGTAGAAATATTTGCCTCACAAACTAAGAGGCCATCTAAGTGGCCTCTTTTTAACCGATTTAACGGCATCCGTTATGATGCAAAGGTGTGAGGCTTGTAAGAAACCTAACCTTTGGCATTCGTTTCGGGTTGTGCTTCTGGTTGTAGCGTCCAATCACCACCAAGTGATTTGTAGAGCGCAATCGTAGCTTGTGCGGTTTGCAACTTTGCCGCGACTTGCTGATCTTGCATCATGCGTTGCTGACGTTGCGCATCTAAAACCGATAAGTGATCAATCAAGCCTGCTCGGTACAGTGACTTGGCTTTGTTGACGGCGTTATTGGTGGCTTTCAATGCCTCATCGATTCGGCGCTGATTTTCTTGGCTGCGGCCATAAGTAAACAGCGTGGATTCGGTTTCTGCCAAAGCCGCCTCTACCGTATGTTGATAAGACAAT
Organism: Vibrio parahaemolyticus; assembly: GCF_900460535.1. Classification (NCBI taxonomy): domain Bacteria; kingdom Pseudomonadati; phylum Pseudomonadota; class Gammaproteobacteria; order Vibrionales; family Vibrionaceae; genus Vibrio; species Vibrio parahaemolyticus. Next base: position 1,105,491 of record NZ_UHIL01000002.1, read on the forward strand.
GTCGCCGAATCAAAACGCGCTTGGTTGATGGCTTCAATTGCCTCGCCACGCCCCCCATCGAACAAGTTCCAGCTTACGCCTGCCGCGCCCATCCAACCGAAAGAATCGCTACTGAAAAGATCGTCAAAGCTTGACGCAGACAACCCCGGAGCGCCCGTCAAAAAGAACTTCGGATATTGATCAGCAACGCTTGCTGCTAACTCTTCATTGAGCGCGGCCATTTCGCGCTCGGCTAAGCGAATATCGGTACGACGTTTCAACAGATCAGAAGGTAAACCGACCGGCACCATGTCTTGCATGACAGGTACACTATGTTGCTTAGACAGACGGATTTCGACTTGCGTTAGCGGCTCACCAAGCAATATTGCTAAACGATGTTTGTGCGCTTGTTGTGCAATTTCTAACTGCGGAACGAGCGATTCCATCGCCGCAAGTGTGGCCTTCGCTTGGGCTAAATCGAGATCAGAACTGTAGCCGCTGCGCACGACTTTTCCGACGAGGTCGAGTGTGCGTCGTTGATCTTCTAAGTTCGACTTTGCCAACTCAAGGCGCTCGCTTGCGCCTTGGTATTGCAAGTAGTTGTGAATCAAATCCGCCGTGATCACCGTGTTCAAGCCGCTTTGATAAATCTGAGCTTGTTCGAGACGAATTTGCGCCGCGTTTGCTTGGCGGTCAATGCGCCCAAACAGATCAGCCTCCCAAGCGATACTCGCGCCTGCAAATACGCCATCGTGCTGATTATCCATTAGGGTGACGTTACCAATTTGAGGTGGCAGACCCGACACGGAATCACTGAGTGGATTCAATATCGGACCGAGTGAAGAGTCATTTTTACTGAACTGATAGTTCATGTAACCCGCACCGAGACTAATTGTCGGCACCTTGAATGACTCCACCATGGTTTTATAGTTGTTGGCTATTTTCACCCGCTCGGCCGCCACTTTCAGCGGAATGTTTTGGCTCTGCATGTCTTCAACCATTTGATTCAACACCGGATCGTGAAACTTAGTCCACCAAAACTCAACGTGTTGTGAATCGGTACTCAACCCTGAATTTTCGGCGTTCAAGTAGGTTTCTGCCATGCTGGTGGTCGGTGCTTGGTAGTCGGGGCCCACTGCACAACCTGCTAAACTTAGGGCTAGAACGACAGGCGTTAGAATGAATTTTTTCACGATGACGCCTCCTCTAGCTCAGCGTTGGTTTGTGTGGATGGTGCTTTTTCTTTATAAGCAAGGCGATACAGCGCAGGCATGACAAACAGTGACAATATGGTTGCGGCCGCCAAGCCTCCGATGATGGTTGCCGCCATTTGGTCAAACAGCAGATCTGACAGCAGCGGGATCATGCCGAGCGCAGTCGTTAACGCACCCATAGAAATGGCCATAGTACGGTTGACCGTGGCTTCTTTGATCGCGTCAGACAAGCTCTTGCCATTTGCGCGTTCGAGCTCAATTTGATCCATTAGTACGATGCCATTTTTGATGATCATCCCGGTCAGCGTGATGGCTCCGATCAGCGCCATAAAGCCAAATGGTTTATCGAATCCAAGCAGAGCAAACACAGCCCCTGATGCTGCCAGTGGTAGCGTTGCGAGGATGATGATTGGCTGCTTAAAGCCGTTGAACATCGCGACTAAAATGATCACCATGATCAGCATTGCTTTTGGTTGCTGCTTCATGATGTCGGTGACCGCTTTGTCTTCATCGTAATATTCGCCGCCCCATTTCATGCTGTAACCCGCCGGAAGTTGGATAGCTTCAACCTGATCTTTAATGGCATTTCTTACATTCGCTGGCGTGGAGTCTCGACTCACACCCGCTTGAACCGTGATGGTTTTCACGCGGTCGCGTCGCCAAATCATGCTCTCTTCGGTAACCAGTTCGAATCCATCCACCACTTGACCAAGCGGAACGCTGTTAAAGCCAAGTAGCGAGCGCACAGGTAGCGTTTCTAGTGACGCCATGTTTTGCGATGTGCCACGTAACTGAATTGAAATCAACTCATCATTCAGGTTCATTTGTCCAAGCGGCATGCCGTCTGATGCACGTTTTAGCGCGAAAGCGACATCGGCGCGGGTAATGCCTGCTTGACGCATTTTGTCTTGGTTTAGAATCGGCTTGAGCACTTTGCTTTCTTGGCGCCAATCATCGCGAATGTATTTTGCATCTGGGTTTGAAGCAAAAATCGCTTTCGCTTCTGCCGCTAGTTGATGTAGTACGGTTTCATCCGGACCAGAAAAACGCACCTCAACCGCGAACTTATCTTTGGTTGCCAGCTTAAGCGCTCGGAAGCGAGGTTCGGCATCCGGAAACGCCTCTTTCAGCCAATCGTCTCCACGCGTTACCAAGTGACTGATGCTCTCGTAGTCTTTGGTGTTGATCAGAATCTGACCGTAGGCAGGGTCGAGCGGCTCAGGCTCTACCGTTACCGAGAAGCGAGGTGCACTGGTGCCGACATAGCTAGAGATACTTTCCACTTCTGGTTGTGCGACCAACCATTCTTCAACTTTGCGCATGTCTGCCGAGGTTTGTTCAATCTTGGCACCATTGGGTAGCCAGTAATCGAGAAACACAATTGAGCGATCCGACTGAGGAATAAAGTTCACGGCCACATACGGGATTGCCACGGCGGTGACTAAAATCAACGGAACCAAAGCGGCTAATGCTTTACGCGGGTTGTCCACCGTCCAGAATACCAACTGTTTATAACGGCTCGGTTTAGTCTCTTCGTTGTTAGCTTTTGGCTTGATGAACATCCACGCCATTAATACCGTAAACGTCATCGCGACGATCCATGAAAGCAACAGTGATGACGCCACAATGTAGAACACAGAGCTCGCAAACTCGGCGGAGTCGGTTTTGGAGAACAACACTGGGCTTGCGCCCATAATCGCGATGACAGTTGCGCCTAAAAGTGGCACAGCGGTTTCTTTGACGGAATCAATCGCGGCGCGAGTTCGCTCGATACCTTTGTTGAGCTTGGCGATCATCATATCTGTGATCACAATGGCGTTATCCACCAACATGCCCAGTGCGAGGATAAACGTACCTAGCGAGACACGGTGCAAATCGATGCTGGCGATGTTCATGTATACAAGCGTGAGCAAAATCGTCAGGAGCAAGCTTGCGCCAACGATGGTTGCACTTTTAAAGCCCATGAAGACCAACAACACCACAAAAACAATCGCGACACTTTCAAGCAGGTTGCCAACAAAGTCGTCGATAGACTTTTGTACTTCTTCAGGTTGATAAGCAACGGTCGAGATGTCGACACCCAGCGGCAGTGATGCTTGGTAGTTAGCGACGATGTCTTGAATCGTATCGCCAAGTGACACCACGTTAATGCCTTGAACTGGGCTCACCGCCAAAGTCACAGCGGGCTCTCCGTTGTAGCGGTTTTCTGCCAATGCTGGTGTTTGATAACCCATGGTGATGTCGGCGATGTCACCAAGACGAATCAACCCCGAGCCAAACTCGCCGGTGCCACCATTGATGATTAAATTGCGAATGTCTTCTAGAGACTGAAACTCACTGGTTTGCGCAATACGAATACGCTCTGTACCTGCATCGAATTTTCCCGCTTCGAACGTGCTGTTTTGTGTGCTCAGTTGGTTCCAAACTTGTGCGATCGACAAACCATATTGAGCCAAGCGCTCGTCTGGCATATCGATATGTACAACGCGAGGTTGAATGCCGTGTAGCTCGATCTTTTTGATGCCGTCGACGGCTTTGATTTGGCGTTGCAGCTCTTCGGCGTAGCGACGCAACTCTTCTGGCGCAGCATCTGTGCTGTGGATAGAGAAAAGCATGCCGTAGACTTCAGAGAACTCGTCTTGTACTACGCTGATCTGCGCGCTGGAAGGCAGCTGCAGTTTTACATCGTCCACTTTGCGTCTCAATAAGTCCCATTCCTGCGGAAGTGCTTTGGAATTAAGGCTCTCTTTGAGGTCAACAAAGACCATAGACAAACCTGGGCGAGACAATGAGCGCAAGCGATCCAACTCCGCCATTTCCTGCAATTTGGTTTCCACGGTATCGGTGACTTGGTGCTCGACTTCTTCGGCAGACGCACCCGGATAAAGGGTCACGACTACCGCAGTTTTTACTGTAAAGCTCGGGTCTTCCAACTTGCCTAAGTCGAAGTAAGAATAGATGCCAGCGATCACGCTCAATACGATAAAGAACAGAACGAACTTACGTTGGCGAATCGCGAATTCAGCTAAATTGATCATGGATTCGCACCTACAACGTCTTGATGGTCAGGTTTGGGGCGGCATCGCCCTCGCTCAGATAATGGCTACCGCTGATCACCACATAATCGCCTTGCTCAAAACTTCCGGTCACACACGCTTGGTATGCGTCGATAGAGTCAAGGTTGACCGGCTCTGAATGAATAACCGCATCACGAACCACATTCACGTGCAGAGTTTGTTTCTCACCCAAAATTGCAGAGTAAGGAAAGCAATGGCTTGAGTGACTGGTGTTGAGCGCGGTATTAACCGTGACTGCTTTACCGTTGAATAGCGCACTGGAAATCGAATCGATGTCTAGCGTGACGGTATAGGTTTGTTTGAGCAAGTGTTTCTTCGGCGCGATTTCTGCCACGGTTGCTCGGTAGGATTGCTCCGAATCATACCAAGTCAACGATGCTGGCTGACCTAGTGCGAATTGCGTAATCATATTTTCCGGTACGTCGATGTCGACTTCCCAGCTGTCTTCTTGCTGAATTGACACAACACTGCCGCCCGGCAAGGTTTGTTCATGTGGATCAACAGAAACGTCGGCAACAATGCCAGTGAATGGTGCACGTAGAGTGGCGTAACGTAGGGCATCTTTTGCACGTTGGATGTTTTTCTCAACCACTTTGACGGCAGAGAGGCTACGTTCGTAGCTGCTGATGGCTCGGTCTAAGTTTACGCTGGCAATGGCATCATCAGAAGTCGCTTGTTTTACGCGCTTTAACTCGGCTTTCGCGAGTTTGTGGGCTGATTGCGCTTCTAACATGCGCGCTTGTAATTCTTCTAGTGAGACTTGGTAGTCGTGCTTGTCTAGCGTGGCAATGACTTGGCCTTTTTCTACCACGCTGCCTTTATTTACGAACACGCTTTCCACGGTGCCGGGTACACGAAAAGAGAGTGAGGCGGTTTCTTTTGCTTTTACGATCCCGCTGAATGATTTATTGAGTTCTTCATTCCTTTCGTTGACTTCAATCACTTGAACGGGTCTGGATGCGCTTGGCTCCTCAACCTGAGGTTGAGCTTGATTACAGCCGAGTAGAGAGAGCGCGATAGTGCTCAGCGCAGCGGTTTTGATTTGATGATTCATAAGATGGCTCCATAATTTCGGCGCCATCTTATAATTCACAGATGTTCAGATAATCATGCGTGCGCATGATTCAATGTCACAAATTTTATGACAATAAATGCAAACTACAAAAGCTTTGGGATTTTATTGCACAAATGTTCAATAAGTAACCGGCTAGCTTGGTTCAGCGTTTTCGGTTGAGGATAGAGTAACCACCCCGTTTCTTCTGTGACAGCATATTGAGACAATACTTGCACCAATGCACCGGATTCGAGCTCATTTTTTACCAACAGTTTTGGGATATAGCTGATGCCGCGGTCAAGCACTGTGGAGCTTTTAATAAAGCCGATGTTGTTGGAAATGAGTTTTGGTTTGAGCGCTACGTTTTGTTCCTGAAAATGCCAAAGGTTGTCGACATTGCCATTTGGCCAACGAAAACAAATGCACTGATGATCGCTCAACTCTTCTAATGTGGCGGGCGTGCCGTGAGTTTGAAGATAGTTCGGTGAGGCAACGACACATCGGTCTAGCGTTAAGATCTTTCTCGCGACAATGTCTGAATCAAACAGCATGCCGCCGTGCAGCGCGATGTCCAACCCCTGCTGAAACATATCAATAAAGCCATTGTTGATATTGCGAATGTCGAGTTCAACCTGCGGGTATTGATCCTGAAATTCAAACAAAATGGGTTGAAGATGTTCATAGGTTTCTGGCAGAAGGCCAAGTTTGATTTTTCCTCTGACCTCGATGCTTTCGTTACTGGCTTGCTGGTTTGCCGAATCAAGCAAGGTGAGTACTTTTTGTAGATCTTGGTAGTAGGCATCGCCTTTGTTTGTCAGCGAAAGGCTGCGAGTGGTGCGGTGAAAAAGCTGCGTTCCGAGGTAACGTTCCAGTTCTCCAATGCGTCGACTAACATTTGCTCGTGGCAAGTCCAAAGCATTGGCTGCCGCTGTAAAGCTGCCAAGTTGGACGACTTTGGTGAACAGTTTTAGATCGTCAATTTTCACTCTTGAACTCCATACTCTTTGAGTGCCGTGCTAAACCCTGACACTCTAGAGTATTGATGTGTGGTATACAAAACTTATTATTAATTATCGAAATATAAATAAGGACTTCAACATGTTGAGATTTATACAGCGTCGCCGCATTAAGAAAGTGATTAAGCTAATGAGTACCAGATTGATAGTGGGATACGGCAGTCGTGAGTACTTTTCCGTCGGTCAGGTAAAGACGAGCACCGGCGAGTTAAGCGCGTGCCAACAAAAAATTGCGTTGGCGTTGTATGCGAATCCGCAAGATCTTGATTTGGAAAATCAACCAGAGTTGCAAGCCATCCGCTCTGATGTGGCGCATGACTTCTTCTCTGGTGTCGATTATACCGCTCAAGATGTGCTTCATTTATTCGGAGCTGGTGGCTGGAAAGGCGGCCGAATGGAAGATGGAATGTCTCATCATTTTGGTATGCACAGTCATTATTAAAAACACGCGTTAATTTTATAAATTCGATAAATATTTTTGCTGTTAAAGATTAATTAAATTTTCTTTCAATTGGGTAACAATTACCTAATTATGCACCCGAATCCCAGCGCGTCGCTGGACTGGTTGGATCGCATACCATGAAATTAATCATCAAAGGATTGGGGCTGAGTGCTCTTGTGCTCAGCATGTTTGCTCATGCAGATAGCAAAACGTTGAACGTTTATGCATGGGGTGGCTATTTGCCGGAAGCATCGTTAAAAGCGTTTGAAAAACAAGAAGGCGTTACGATTAATTATTCGACCTTTGAGAATAATGAATCAATGTACACCAAGCTAAAATTGCTAAAAGGTTCTGGTTACGATGTGGTTTTTGCTTCTGCGTACTTCATTGAAAAAATGGGTCGAGAAGGGCTGCTTTCGAAAATAGATCACGCTCAAGTGCCAAACATGCAAGACACAATGGACGGCTTACTCGGCCAAGCACACGATCCGAAAAATGATTACTCATTGCCTTATATTTGGGGCATTACCGGGATCAGCTACAACGAATCCATGGTTGAGCAACCAGTGACAAAATGGGCTGACTTATGGGAGTCGCAATACGAACAACAAGTCATGCTGATTGATGACGTTCGCGATGTGTTCGGTATGGCGCTGAAGAAAAATGGCCATAGCGTGAACACAAAAGACGAAGCAGAAATCAAACAGGCTTTCGATTCTTTAGTGGCACTGAAAAATAACGTATTGCTGTACAACTCAGACGCACCTCAAGTCCCTTACGTGTCCGGTGAAACATCGGTCGGCATGCAATGGAACGGCAACGCATTCCAAGGGCAGGTTGAAATGCCTGAGCTGAAGTTCGTGATGCCGGAAGAGGGCGCGGTATTGTGGATGGACAACTTCACTATTCCGTCTGGCAGTAAAAACAAAGCATTGGCGCATAAATTTATTAACTTTATGTACCAATCAGAGAACCAAGCGGAAATCGTGACCAGTTTGGGTTATGCGTCGGCAACGAACGCTGGGCGTGACAAATTGCCAGAAGAGTTGAAAAACAACCGTACTATTTTCCCTTCATCAGAAGACATGAAAAAAGGCGAGTTTATTAATGATGTTGGCGCAGAAACGTTAGCGATTTACGAAAAGTACTGGCAACGTTTAAGAACGCAATAAGCGACGTCTTTGCCTATTTTTAGGCTTAAAATCGTTCAAATTTGGATTCCCCTCATCACGAAAGTGGTGAGGGGAATTTTTTATAGGCTTTGTACTTCGAGTGTTGCTACGCGGCACGCTTTACGAGGCAAAAGTGCTTTTTACCGCGTTGCAATAACCAGTATTGATCGAACAGTGGGAAGCTCAAACTCGGGTTATCAGCCGACACTTTTTCTCCGTTTACACTGATGGCGTTGTTGCTGATGTGTTCGCGTGCAACACGCTTCGAACTTGCTAACCCCGACTCAATCAACAGCTCAACCAAATCTTGTTGTGCGCTCTCAATGCTTGGTAAACCATCCAATTCCAATTGTTTTAATTCACCCAAACTCAGTTGTTGCACATTACCGCTGAATAAAGCTTGAGTGATGCGTTCGGCGCTAGCTAGGCCTTCTTCGCCATGAACAAACCGCGTCATTTCCTCAGCGAGAATACGTTGTGCTTGTGGCTTACCTTGGCTTGCTTGGTCTTGCGCTTCAATGCTGGCAATTTCTTCGCAGCTCAAGAATGTGTAGTAACGCAAGAAGTGGTAAACGTCGGCGTCTTCTGCGCCAAGCCAGAACTGGTAGAACGCGTAAGGAGAGGTCTTGCTAGGATCTAGCCATATTGCACCACCTTCAGTTTTGCCAAATTTGGTGCCATCGGATTTGGTGATCAGCGGCAGAGTTAAGCCAAATACTTGCTCACCATTTTGACGACGAGTTAAATCGATCCCGCTAACGATGTTCCCCCATTGGTCATTGCCACCGATTTGCAAACGGCAACCATATTGACGGTTTAGCTCGGCAAAATCGTACGATTGCAGCAGAGCGTAGCTAAATTCGGTGAAGGAGATACCTTGGTCAGGGCGTTGCAGGCGTTGTTTTACCGATTCTCGGTTGATCATAGTATTAATCGAGAAGTGCTTACCCACATCGCGGAAGAAGTCGATCACATTGATTGCTTTCATCCAGTCAGCGTTGTTCACCATGATCATTGGCTTGCTCAATTGGTGATTCATCAACTGTTGAATTTGGTTTGAGAGATCGTTAACCCAGCCTGAGACGATTTCCGCTGAGTTAAGACTGCGCTCAGTCGCTTTAAAGCTTGGGTCGCCAATCATGCCCGTTGCACCACCGATCAGAGCAACGGCTTGGTGTCCGGCATCTTGAAAGCGCTTAAGCATAATCAAAGGCACGAGGTGGCCGATGTGCAAGCTGCCTGCAGTAGGATCGAAGCCGCAGTAAACGGTTTGAGGCTGTGAGAGAAGTGTCTGAATTTCTTCCAAATCGCTGGCTTGTGCAATCAAACCACGATCTTGTAAATCTTGCAGTAATGGTGTCGTCATTCTTTTTGTCTGTTTTAGTGGTTGTTGTATTCAGACTAAAACGCGACACCTTTTGTCGATATATCCCTAAAGGGATAGTTTTCTATTTTGAGTGCATGATCAGGTGGTTGAGGAACAATTGAAACAGCTCACTCAACGATGAAACATTAAGCTGAGAATAGATGCGCTTTCGATGGTTTTTTACTGTGCCTTGAACAAGATGAAGATGCGCAGAAATTTCTTTAGTATCAAATCCTTGAGCAAGGAGGGAAGCGACTTCCTGCTCCCGTCGAGTCAGTGACTCTATGCCAAATGAGCTTAACGCCTGCTCAATGGCAACCTTCATATTGCCTGTGTAGGCGTCTGGGCGAACTACGGGCTCTGATAAGTTAAACTCGGCTTGTTTCCAATGCTGTTGGCACAGCGATTGAAGAACAGAAAAATGCGATCGCAAGCTGTTGATTTGCGCGGCAGAGAAGCGTTTACCTTCACGCAAGCAGCCAAAATAGAGAATTACCCAACGACCGGATTCGATTTCTACCAGCATGCTGAGTTCATCTTTCCAACCTGTTTGATCGTAAAACTGCTTTCGATACGTTTGATACTCGATGCCTTTTTTCGCCACATCTTTTAGGGTGAAGATGCCTTGTTGCTTGTTCTGGTTGAGGTTTTGGAAAAACGGATCGTTTTGAAATGAGTTGGTCAGGTAACGTTGAAATAGCAACTCACGTTCATTTTCAATCGAGTCATAAAGATAGATCGGATGTTTGCCTTCTCGGTAACCAAGAATGATCGCGCAATCAAAATCGAAAATTGAGTGAATCACGCTCATCAATTTTGGGGTGAAGTTAGGCGTGTTTAAAGCAAAAATTGCTTCTGCGAGTAGCGCGTTAAAGTTTTGGTTAGGCATGCGATCATCGAGTTGACATGATTTAATTTTGCGCAAGCATAACCAAAAGCAATCCAACGAGAAAGGGAAGTCACCATCTTCTCGTGACTTCCCCCTAAAAAGTTGCTCAGGTACTCAGTTTTGCGTTCTCGATTGTTAATTCTATGATTTTTAATGCTCAGATTTCTATCAATTCCTGTGAAACCATTCGTTGTTGTGAAGTGTTTTCAATCAGAGCAGGTAAATTACTGGGCGTTGGTGAGCTCTTCATTTACCCAGTATTTTGAACCAGATACATTCGCATCGATAAGTAAGCCTTTTGAGTTGAGCTGATAAACGGCAACGCCGCTGTTGAACTGTGCAGAGAACTCTTCGGCATCTTCGCCTGCAACTGCTGAAGCTTCGCTGGTCGCTTCCCAGCCTTCGTTGACGAACGTATCGAAGTCTTGTTTGCTTTCGAACAAAACCACTTGCTGATAAAACTTGCCGCCGAGCCCTAGCGCAACCCCCATACCAAACATGTTCATGTAGGTGCGTTTTTCGGTGGTCTTATCTACCGCCACACCAGAGCCTGAATTAGTGTGGAAAAGCAAAGAGAGCTTGCGAGAATCAAAAACGGCGTAGCCGTAAGCTTTATCGTAAATCGCTTTCGCTTCTGGTTTTTCATTAAAGAGTTTGAGTAAGGTGCTATCGGCCATCAAATCAATCGCTTGACGCGCTTCTTCTGGCGTGTCGCCTTCCATCAACTCATCAATTTTTTTGTCTGCGGCATCTATCCATTCTTTGCTTTTTTCGATACTGGCATCTGTCCATTCGCCAGCCGTATTGATTGCTTCTTCGGACCAATTCGTGAAATCTTGCCACGCTTGTTTTGAAAAGGCTTTAGTGTCGTCCCAAACATCTTGCGCAGTATCCGAAACCGCTTCGCCTAGCTCAGACATTTTGTTGGATATCTCGTCCCAATCTGCATGAGCTGGATAGGTGAGTAACATAAGTGTGGTTAAGATAACGATCGGCTTTTTCATTAGAGCTCGTCCTAAACGTGGTCGGTTTTACTTCATTTTAGGTGAAATTTGGGATAGGGAAAATTGACGATGATTCTAGGTTGGGATTGACGTCACGAACTCACGTACCCTTGACAAGGGCGTGATAGAAGCCCAACAAAAAAGCCCTCAAACCGCAGCTTGAGGGCTTTGTCTCATTGGTTTAGGAGCACTTGTGTTAAGTGGCTTCCTTTCGGCAAATTACTTGCTAACTTTACCTAGCTGTAACCAAGTGTCGATAACGGTGTCTGGGTTGAGTGAAACAGAGCTAATGCCTTGCTCCATCAACCATTCCGCCAAATCTTCATGATCTGATGGGCCTTGACCACAAATACCTACGTACTTGCCAGCTTTGGTTGCAGCATCAATCGCCATTTTCAGCATGATTTTCACCGCTGCGTTACGCTCATCAAACAGGTGAGCCACATCGCCAGAGTCACGGTCTAGACCAAGCGTTAGCTGAGTCATGTCGTTTGAACCGATAGAGAAGCCATCGAAGTACTTCAAGAACTCATCGGCAAGCACTGCGTTTGATGGCAGTTCACACATCATGATGACTTTCAGACCTTGGTCACCACGGCGTAGATCAAACTTCGCTAGTAAATCGATAACCGATGCGGCTTCACTTGGCGTGCGCACAAATGGGATCATGATTTCAACGTTCTTTAGACCCATTTCGTTACGAACGCGTTTGATGGCTTGCGTTTCTAGTTCGAAACAGTCTTCAAACACTGGAGAAATGTAACGAGACGCGCCACGGAAGCCTAGCATTGGGTTTTCTTCATGCGGTTCGTACGCTTTACCACCAACCAAGTTGCTGTATTCGTTCGACTTAAAGTCAGACATACGAACGATGACGCGTTTTGGCCAGAAAGCAGAAGCGATGGTCGCGATGCCTTCCGTCAGTTTGCTTACGTAGAAATCGATAGGATCTTTGTAACCACGAATGCGCTGTTTAATTTCCGCTTTCAGCTCATCGCTTTGAGCGTCAAAGTTCAACAGTGCTTTCGGGTGAATGCCGATCATCTTGTTGATGATGAATTCAAGACGTGCAAGACCAACGCCTTCGTTTGGAATTTGTGCGAAGTCGAACGCGCGATCAGGGTTACCCACGTTCATCATCACTTTTGTTGGCAACAATGGCAGTTCATCAACAGAAGAGCGTTTTACTTCAAAATCCAAGTCGCCTTGGTAAACGTAACCTGTTTCACCTTCTGAACAAGAGACGGTTACGGTTGCACCATCGGTCAGTTTGCTTGTCGCGTCGCCACAACCAACGATAGCAGGAATACCTAATTCACGAGCGATGATTGCTGCGTGACACGTACGTCCACCACGGTTAGTTACGATTGCCGATGCTTTCTTCATCACTGGTTCCCAGTCTGGGTCAGTCATGTCTGTGACAAGCACATCGCCTTCTTGAACTAGTGACATTTGGTCTAGAGAATCAACCAAACGTACTGGGCCTTTACCGATGCGTTGACCGATAGCACGGCCTTCGACAAGCACATCGGCTTTGTTGTTCAGTTCGTAACGTTCAATCACGTTTTGTTCTGTTTGAGAACATACGGTTTCTGGACGTGCTTGAACGATGTACAACTTGCCGTCGATACCATCTTTTGCCCACTCAATGTCCATTGGACGTTGGTAGTGCTTCTCGATGATCATCGCTTGTTTAGCCAGCTCTTTGATCTCTTCTTCGTTTAGAGAGAAGGTGTTGCGCTCTTCTTCTGACGTATCGATGATATCAACTTGCTTGCCGATCTCTTGGTTGTTTGAGTAGATCATTTTGATCAATTTCGAACCAAAAGTTTTCTTAACGATCGGGTGCTCACCCGCTTCAAGCATTGGCTTGTGAACGTAGAACTCGTCTGGGTTTACCGCACCTTGAACGACCATTTCACCTAGGCCCCAAGACGATGTAATGAACACGACTTGGTCAAAGCCAGATTCAGTGTCTAGCGTAAACATAACACCAGAAGAGGCTTTGTCTGAACGAACCATGCGTTGGATACCCGCAGACAGCGAGATGCCACGGTGGTCGAAACCTTGGTGTACACGGTAAGAGATCGCACGGTCGTTAAATAGAGAAGCGTAAACGTGCTTTGTGGCTTCTAGTACTGCGTCGATGCCTTTCACGTTCAAGAACGTTTCTTGCTGACCAGCAAAAGAGGCGTCTGGTAGGTCTTCCGCTGTTGCAGAAGAGCGAACCGCTACCGAAAGCTCAGTGTTGCCTTCGATAAGTTCTTCATAATTATTGCGAATTTCTTGTTCAAGATCCGCAGGGAAAGGGGCTTGTAATACCCATTGACGGATGGTAGCGCCTGTCTTACGCAGAGCTTCAACATCGTCAACGTCCAGTTCATCAAGTAATTGGTGAATACGCTCATCCAAACCTTCGTGGTCAAGGAATTGGTTAAACGCGTATGAGGTTGTCGCAAAGCCATTTGGTACTGATACGCCAACATTAGCAAGGTTAGAAACCATTTCGCCAAGTGAGGCATTTTTACCGCCGACTTTGTCGACATCATCCATGGATAGGCCATTGAACCAGAGGGTGTTCTTTTGCATGTCTTTCTCCAGAAACATTGCAGCTTAGTAGGGGGACTTAAATCAATCCAAACAAAGTATTTGTCTCAATTGATGTCAAAGGCAAACGATTACGTTCTGGCTCAAAAAAATTCTGACGAATTTTAAAAGCTGTGGGGAACCTAACTGAAAGCCAAACTGGTTTATTAATATTATGTTTACCATCCTACTCAAAAGATTTTGAAAAATTAAACAGAAATGCAAATAAATAACCAAAGTCGTGATGTGTTCTATGTTTCTGACGGTACGGCGATAACATGTGAGACGTTGGGCCATGTTGTTCTTGGTCAATTTCCTTTCATTCCTAATGAAAAAACCTTTCCTTTTGTAGAAAGCCAAGACAAAGTTGCGGATGTTGTTAAAGAAATTGAAACATCCTACCAACGCAACGGCGTTAAACCGTTGGTGTTTTTCTCGATTGTGGTGCCTGGTGTACGCGAAATGCTGCTAGAAGCTCCGGCATACAGCTACGATGTGCTTGAAAGCATTGTACAAAAGGTGCAAGACGACATTCAGATGGCACCCGCCCCGAAGTTGCAGCGCTCTCGCAGTGTAGGGAAAGATTCCGATACCTATTTTGACCGTATTGCGGCGATCGAATACACCTTGGCTCACGACGATGGCATTACACTGAAAGGCTTGGAACAGGCGGATATCATTCTGCTTGGTGTATCGCGCAGCGGCAAAACACCAACCAGTTTGTACATGGCGATGCAGTTTGGCTTGCGCGTGGTGAACTACCCGTTTATTGCCGAAGACGTCAAGATGATGCGTTTGTTGCCAGAGTTCGAGGTGCACCGCCACAAACTGTTTGGCTTAACCATCACACCTGAACGTTTGAATGAGATTCGTGAGAATCGTCTGTCGGGCAGCGACTATGCCAGTGAAGAGCAATGTAAGTTGGAGTTGGACACGGTTGAAGCTTTATTCAGAAGAGAAGCGATTCCTTACATCAATACGTCGTCATTGTCGGTAGAAGAAATTTCAACGCGCATTCTTGAGAGAGCCGGGATGAAGCGTCGTTTGTTCGGCTAGTCACTTGGAGGAGAGGAGGTTGCGATCAACCTCCTCTTTACGTATTACTGGTTATCAATTATCAACTTATATAGTTGTTCCTTAGTAGTACTGGAACATCTTCTGAACGTCTTGATAGTTCTTCGTTTGGGTGAGTGACAACATCAGCAAAATACGTGCTTTTTGTGGGTTTAGCGTGCCTGATGCAACAAAGCCGTATTTATCATCATCAATTTCCGCGTCCAAAGTCGTTGAGCCAGTTGGCGTGCGAGAGCTTCTGACGACAACAATGCCATCTTTGCTCGCTTTTTCTAGCTCATTAAAGACCGTGTGGTACAAGTTACCATTACCCACACCAGCACTCACAATACCGTCAAACTTGGCATCAACCAAGGCTTTGACTGGCAAGCTCGACGCATTCGCATAATTATAAACAATGCCTACTTTAGGTAGTGTGTTGAGTTTTGATACGTCGAATGGGGTTTCTGTGGTGTGTTTACGTTCAGGGCTTCTTTGGTACTTTGCATCGCTGTTGTGAATGTAGCCAAGAGGGCCAAAATTTGGAGATTGGAACGTACTTACCGAGGTGGTGTTGGTCTTCGTTACATCTCGCGCATCGAAAATGGTGTCATTCATTGCCACTAGTACGCCGCGGCCTTTTGAGTCCTCATCGGTTGCAGTAACAACAGCATTGTATAAATTGACCGGGCCATCGGCACTCATGGCGGTGGATGGTCGCATCGCGCCCACGATCACAACGGGCTTGTCGCTCTTCACCGTTAAATCAAGGAAGTATGCGGTTTCTTCCAATGTATCCGTACCGTGGGTGATGACGATACCGTCAACATCATCTTGAGCGAGCAGCTCGTTAACCCTTTTCGCTAACTTCAGCCATACCTCATCGTTCATGTCTTGAGAGCCGATGCTGACGACTTGCTCACCAGAAATATCCGCAATGTTGGTCATGCTCGGCACAGCAGAAATTAATGATTCGACGCCAACTTTACCTGCGGTGTAGTTCGACTCAGTGGCAGATTGACCTGCGCCAGCGATGGTGCCGCCAGTCGCGAGGATTTTGATATTAGGAAGATCGGACTGGGCGAACGACAAAGAACTGAGGCACAAACCAAGGGTAATCGTACTGAGGCGGAAAAGATTTTTTGTCATGGGAATCACCTGCTTTTAGGTTAGATGTTGGTTGGGGAACAACCTCTATCCTAAAAACAGAACGGGAGAATTTTTGAGCACAAGCTCAACAAATTGCAGATGAAAATCGTGATCAACTAATCACTTAAAGAATATCAAATCAACCAGTTAACCTAATTAACGTGCTTCTTTAACAAGTGAGATGTACCGGCAACCTGTTCAACATTGAACGAAATACCAGTGATGGATCTGTAAGTAAGAAGTGAGGGCGTGTTTTGCTAAGAGATGTAAAGGGAAGGAGGATAGGAGTTAAGCTTTTAGAAGATTAAATGGCCTGCAAACATAGCGCAAAAAAAAAGCGGCTTTACCCCGGAACAGATAAGCCGCTTGCCAATGATGTGCGATACCAGTCAGAGTTGGTATCGTTTCACATCTTATCGCATAATCATTTGTTCACGACCTGGACCAACAGAGACCATTTTTACTGGTACGCCCATCAGTTCTTCAATGCGTAGAACGTATTTCTGTGCTGCTACTGGTAGCTCTTCAAACTTACGACAACCTGTGATGTCTTCGCTCCAGCTCTCCATTTTCTCGTAGATTGGTGCTAGTGCTGCAGTTTGAGGCCAGATTGGGTTTTCGCTGTGGTCGCCTTCGTAGCCAACACAGATTTTTAGATCGTTAAGGCCTGTCAAACAGTCTACTTTCGTTAGCGCAATTTCAGTTGCTGCTTGCAGTTCAACACCGTTCTTCGTAGCGACTGCGTCGAAGTAACCCATATCGCGTGGACGACCCGTAGTTGCACCGAACTCGCCTGCAAGTTCGCGGAAAGCATCTTGCTCTTCCATTGCAGTGATCAACGTACCAGTACCTACTGATGAGCTGAATGCTTTTGCAACCGCAATAACGCGTTCAGGACGAAGTGCCGGAAGGCCACTACCGATACCCGCGTACATTGATACAACGTTAGAAGATGTTGTCCAAGGGTACTCACCGTAAACAAGGTCACGACCCGCGCCAAGCTGTGCTTCGAACAATAGTGTTTTGTCTTTTGCTTGTAGTTCTTTTAGAGGAAGCGTTACGTTGCAAATTGAATCGCGCCAAGGTGCAGACACTTCTAGCAACCAGTTCGCCATTTCTTCAGCGGTTTGTTCGAACTCGAACGTCGGGTAAAGCGCACGCAGTTGCGGCAGTTTCCAATCCATCATGAACTGAAGGCGTTCAACTAATACTTCTGGTTGCTTCAACCAACCAACTAGGATGCCTTTCTTCATTACGCGGTCACCGTACGCAGGTGCAATACCTTGACGAGTTGAACCGTATGCTTTGTCGCCTAAACGCTGTTCTTCTAGCGTATCTTCTAGTGCGTGTAGAGGTAGACACAGTGTTGCGCGATCAGAGATGCACATATTCACTTTTACGCCCGCTTCTTCAACTTCCGCAATCTCCTGAGACAGCAACGCAGGGCTGATAACCATACCCGGACCTAACACTGCCAAACAGTCAGGGTTGAATACGCCACTTGGAAGCTGGTGCAGCTTGAACGTACCTAGGTCGTTAACCACGGTGTGACCCGCGTTGTTACCACCTTGGAAACGAATGCTCGCAGAAGCTTGCTCTGCCAAAAAGTCAACGATGCGGCCTTTGCCTTCATCACCCCAGTTTGCACCCACAACAACGATAGACGACATAATTTAATCTCCAAAAACAGATGCAAAAATCTTAAGGTGTTCGCCATAATAAGAGAAATTAATTATACTCATTAACTTGATAAGAATCTCATATCGGAATTGGCAATGTTAGATTTGAACTGGCTGCGAACCTTCGTAACTCTTGCAGAGGTAAAACATTTCGGCAAAACAGCGACGGAACTGCACATGACGCAACCGAACGTAAGTTTGCATATCAAGCAGTTGGAGCAGGCTACGCGCACGAAACTGATTGAGCGAAATCCTGTGCAGTTGACGCAAGCGGGGAAGCGTTTGTTAGCTACGGCGCAGCGGATGCTTAATGAGCTGCAAATTTGTCAGTCGGATCTCAATGCCATCAACGATCTTACGCAGGGGACGCTTTCTATTGCGGCGAGCGATATCGTTTCACGTTTACTGCTTATCAAACCATTTCAGCAATTCAAAAGTGAATACCCGGGTATCGACTTGGCGTTGTTCAATACCACGTCTTCTCAAGCGGTGGATTTGGTGAAAAGTGCGCGTGCCGACATCGGCTTTGTTATCGCACAAAAAGAGAGTCAACCGCTGCATTTTACGCCTCTCACGCAGATTCACTGGTGTGCGTTTGGCGATAACATTTTTGAGTGGCAGGACAATCGAAAAGAGAGCCAAACGCTGATTCTGCTAGGGCACGATACTCGAACCCGAGAGCTGATTGATGCGTCTTTACCTGAGTTAAATCTGCCTAAGCATCGCGTGATGGAAGTGGGCAGTGTGGAAGCTCAAATTGACTGGGCTGAAGCGGGGTTTGGGACTGCTATTGTGCCGGATTTCTCGCTCGATCCGAGATTAAAGCTTTCCCGAGAAGTTGCGCCTTTGCCAAGTTTTCCAAACACTGATTTCGGCTACATCGTGCGTCAAAATCAGGTGTTATCCAAAGCGGCAAAACAATTGTTAGCTTGGGTTGGCGAGAATGTGTCGGTGGTTGAGGGCTAAGACGATGAAAGAAAAGGCGGTGAAAGAGACGAAGATTACGATTTCGCTCCCATCCTTGATTCACCGTATTGGTGGCGACCATGCCAAGCGAGCGAAAACACTCGCAGCAGAAAAACAGTGCGATCTTAAGCGAATTAGGCGATCTCGTAACTGGCAGATCTCAGGCGAGGCTTTGGATGTAAAAGCGTTTTTAGATCATCTTAAAAGCGAAGAGGCAGAGGTGATGCGCTTTGCGATCAACAAGATCGAGCAAGCTCTACTCGCTCACCAAGACAAGTTGGAACCTTTGGACGTGAAGTTGATACGTTTGGTGAGACAAAACCCAAACATCACCTTAGCTGAGTTGATGGCAGAAACGAACTGCACGTTAGTTCAAGCTCGCACGGCACGATTTGACGCCGAGTTGCTTTAAGATTGGTTTGTGGTTTACTCACTTTAATGGCGGATGTTAGGGTACTAACCAAAATAACTCACTAAGACCATTTTATTATGGATATTTGGAAGCTTCTCCTTTTTATTCCTGCTTGCTTCGCTCTCAATATGGCTCCAGGCCCAAACAATTTATTGGCAATGAACAACGCCCGCTGCTACGGATTTAGGGCCGCGTTTGTAGCCAGTTTAGGCAGAATTGCCGCTTTTTCAGCAATGATTGCGTTGTCGGCATCTGGCTTGGCCGTGATTTTGTATACGTCAGAAATGTTATTTTTGGCAATAAAGCTGGTAGGGGCGCTGTATCTACTTTGGATTGCATTTAACCTTTGGCGTTCAGAGTCTAGTCCGATCTCTGATTTGGACAACTCGCGCAACTACGCAGGACTTGCGAAACAAGAATTTACGCTTGCCGCTGGCAACCCGAAAGCGATTCTTATCTTTACTGCTTTCTTACCGCAATTTGTTGATGCTAATGCCAACGTTCAAGAGCAGTTCTTTGCACTTGGCTCAACGTTTTTGATTTTAGAAATGGTCGCCATTTCAATCTATGCCATCTTTGGTTTGTACTTAAGACACTGGTTTTCAAACCCGAAAATGGCGAAACGTTTCAATCGCGGGTGTTCGTTATTTCTTGCTATATCGGGAGTGAACCTACTCTTAAGTAATCGATAGGTAGCTTGTCATTTTTGATGATTGCCAAGGACTTTTTGGCGTGATTTTATTAGGTTAAGCTCTTAATAAATCTGGTTGTTTTATCGCCATGTATGGGAATCTCAATAAAAAATCAGAAATATATCAACGACACAATATTGGCCCCCGAGATATTAAATATCGGGGGGCTAATGACTCGATTTAAATACTATTTAGAAAAGGGAGATATTAAAGAGTTCCCCACTGTATGAGTGAATTAATAGTTTTCTTGATTGATGAGAAGGGGTAGTCAGCAAGTTTTTACTAGAAATATCAATAAATACGTCGCACTCAGCATAATCGCTCTTAAGTTCATCAATGGTTCTTGAAAACTGCTCTTGTAATGAAAAACTGAATGGTGAAGTATGATTCTCATATCGATATTCGATAGGGTCTATGTTAACAACCTCTCCGTTGTTTTGTGTACAAGTTAAGAACCGCAACTCGACGTCATATTGATGGTTATTTTCTTCTATCCACTCGACCGACACTATATCTGTTCCATTCTTCTCATTTTTAGAAACGATATTAATAGGGCTAGCAATCTGATCAATGGATGTAGAAGTAACTAAGTCACCATTTCGATACCAATAGAATTCATATGCGGGAGCACCGACTGGTATTATCGGAAAACTGACATTTGGATTATATTTATTGTCAGGTTTATAAACTTTTCCATCTGCATGGATTTCTATGGTATCGATTTGAGATGGAAAAATACCTTGAGAATACCCTGAAGCATAAAACGACGCTCCAGGTCGTATCATGTAATCTGATGTGGTCCGAAGAGAAAAGTTTAAAGTTAACTTATTGATATCATAGCTGCAGGACATCTCGGGCATATTACCACACTGAGACTCGTTGTTGCTGGGCGCAATAGTATTACTGTCTTTCTCGCCACCTTCTCCACCACCGCACGCTGATAAAGCCAAAGACGCGCACGCAACAAAAAATACCTTTCTTTTCATATATTCCTTAATACAACTATAAAAAACTTATATTAACTTATACACTAAAAACATTATGATTTATTTTATGATGTGGCTCGCAGTTGGTGAATTTATATAAGTTAGAAATAGAGTGAAAAGCATATTAATTATTTTTATATAAAAATAAAATAAAGGTAAATGAGTGTGTTTACGAAAGAGGTGAATAGATATCTTAATGTATCGATTTATTATTCAAATAGTGCGCTAAGTGAGCTGGTAATAAACGGATGGCCAATGTTAATATGAGTTTTTATCTGAAAGTAGTTTGTCAAAATACGAAAATAGTAACTTATATCTAAATCTTGCTAAGTAAAAAGAAAATGGACGTAAGCCAATAGGAATCATAGAATACTTTCTGATACAAATTAAAAAAGACCGCGAATACAGCGGTCTTTTAGAATGCGTTTTACCACATCAAATCATCTGGAACGACGAAATCTGCGTATGGATCGTCTTCTGCCGGAATATCAGATTCTGCTTCTTTCTGTTCGATGATGACGGATTCGTCACGTTGAGCAATTTTATTCGCTACTCCGCGCGGAATGACAACGTAGCTTTCACCGACAATAGCAATAGCCAAAATGCCTTTGATTAACTGTTCGCGGATAAGTGAATCTACATAAAGTGATTTCACTAGTGTACCGTGTGTAAAGTTGTATTTGATGTCGCCATCTTTTAGCTCGATCTTGTTCATCTCAATCAGTTGATTGATTTGCGCTTTGATCTCTTTGCTTAGACGCTCTGCGTTTTGTTGTTGGCTTAGCTGTTTGTCTCGCTCTACCTGCTGGCGTTTACTCTCTTCAACCGCCGCTTTAACTTCGCGTGCTTGAACGCGTGATTTCTTTGAGCCTTTTTTCGCTTTCTTTAGTTTTTTCTCGTTAACTAAGCCCGCTTTTAGCATTTGTTCTTGAAGGGTAAGTTTCGCCATGTTTAATCCAGTTAGTGCGCAATTTTCTGTATTTTAACCAGTCATTCTCTGCAAAGAAAGGGGAGTGGCTTTTTAAGCGAGAAAAGCCTCAAGAATTGCCAACAAAACATGGTCTGCTCACCCGTTTAACTCTGCTTATCTAGCCGCTATTTTATCTAACCGCCATTGCCTCGGCGATTTTCCCGTCCAGCGACGAAAGTAGCGGCTGAAGACCGCAGTTTCGGCATAACCCAATTGCAACGCGATATCGGTAATACTCTGAATATTCTCACTTAAACGCTGCTCAGCGAAATCCTGACGCACTTGCTGCAATAGCTGTCGATAACTTGTGCCCTGCTGTTTCAGCTTGCTTTGCAGCATTCTCGGATGCAGGTCCAATGCTCTTGCAACGCGCTCCACGCTGCATTCTCCAGTCGATAGCAAACGACCAATCATGTTTGCCGCTTGGTCGCTGAGATTGTTGGGGTAACGGGTTTGCAGCTCTTTGAGGTGCTGTTGAAAATGGCGCTCTAGTGCGTCTTCATCTTGGTGGTTCTTAGCGTTCAGTAGACTCGCTTTAAGTAGGATACCGTCAAACTTATCACCGAAACGCAGTTTGTTCTGCTGGGCAAATTCGCTCTGTTCTGCCTCGAAGCTTGCGTGTTGGGTGAGGTGTAAAGAGAAGTGGCTCGCTTCAATATCAAGCAGACTGGCAATAAACATCGCCAGATGCGATACACTCAACTGCATCAACTGTGCGATACCGCGTTCGCTGTGCACATCAATACTGAGCGACAACCGTACCCAATCATCTTGTGGCGTCATGTTGAGAGTGACCCCTGACGAATGCAGATAGAGAAAATCATTCACCCGCGCCAAGGCATCACCGACCGTTTCCGCGCGAGAAACCAGCATCGGCAAATCACCCAAACTTTGCAGGTTTTGGCGCTCGGCGAGTAACGCGCCAAACAACGGTTGCTTACAACGAGCAGCTGCTTCCTCCAGCAATTCAGCCAACCTTGAATAAGCGAGATAAGTATCGGGATCGCGAAATTGCGCCGTAGACAGCCCGACAGCAGCCATAATCTCAACCGGATTCTGCCCTAGTTCGGAAACCAAGCTATCAAATTTATCGGCGGCGCCACTTCTTACGATATGCATGTCTCGATTTTTAAATGTTAACAAGTTGTAAATCGCAATATATCAAATTTACTTCGCAAAAGGTCAAGTGAGTGTCAGTGAGTTGATTTAAGTTACATTTTGATAACAACAACGCATGGATGAGAAGCAGTATGGAACTTATCAATAAAACGGCCATTGTGACTGGGGCGGCTGGTGGAATTGGCCAAGCCATCATTGCAAAGCTGAGAGAGCAAGGAGCCAAAGTGCTTGCTGTCGATATTTCAGAACAATCACTGCAAATGTACACAAGTTTTGATTCAAAGCAGTTGGGAACCTTTGTCGCGGACGTCACCGATTACCAACAAGTTGAAGCTATGGTGAAGTGCGCGGTCGAACAGTTTGGCTCGCTTGACATCATGGTCAACAACGCAGGCATTGGCGCGCCGAAACCTCTGCTTGACCACGACCCAATTGCCGATTTTGAGCCGATCTCAAAGGTCAACCAAAATGGTGTCTACTACGGCATTCTCGCCGCTGGGCGACAATTCCAAGCACAAGGCACTCCGGGTGTGATCCTCAATACTTCTTCTGTTTACGCACGAATGGCATCTGAGATGACCTTCACCTACAACGTCAGCAAAGCGGCAGTCGATATGATGACCAAATGCGCCGCATTAGAACTGGCACCATTGGGCATTCGTGTTTGCGCCGTCGCTCCGGGACGCGTTGATACTCCGATGTTAAGGCAATACGAAGAGATTGGCCTATGGAACCACATCCGCAAAGAACAGATGCGTCAAAACTTCACACAACCAGAAGAGATCGCCAACGTGGTGACGTTTTTGGTCAGCGAGAAAGCCAACTGTATCAACGGCTGCACCGTCAGTGCGTCCGACGGTTTCGAGAATTTTAAGTACCCACTCATGGGATAGGCGAGCACGCCACATTACAGCAATAGCGAGGATGTAAGTTATGTCATTACCAGAAGTTATTCAGCATCAAGATTTCCTACTAACTCTTAATACCAATGAAGAGTCGATCATCAAAGACGCGCTACCGGGTGTTGATGTTTACCCATTGTTTCTTGATCCAGAAAACGGTACTTGGGTGGTTCGCGCCAAATTCAAACCGGGTATCACTCTGCCTAAGCACTACCACACTGGTGTGGTGCACTTCTATACCCTGAGCGGCGCTTGGCACTACATCGAGTATCCAGACCAAGTCCAAACCGCTGGCAGCTACTTATATGAGCCGGGCGGTTCGATTCATACCTTCCACTGCCCTGAAAGCTCAGGCGGTGCCGACGGATTTATGGTGATCCAAGGTGCAAACATTAACTTTGACGAAGATGGTAACTTCATCAATATCATGGATGCGGGTTGGATTGAGCAAGTTGTTATTGCAACAGCGAAAGCACAAGGCTTCACCGCGCGCTACATCAAACCGGGTGCGATTGCTGGCCTAAGCGATGAGCTAGCGGAGTAACCTCATGCAACAGATGAACAGTATCGTAATGCAGGATGGTAGTGTCCGCCTGAAGCAAGTCGAAATCCCCAAACCCGCAGCGGGACAAGTGTTGGTTCGTAGTCTAGCTTGCGGTATTTGTGGCTCCGACCTTCACATTACTCGACACGCGGATGAGGTATTTGATGTATTCCACCAGCTCGGGTTGATGCCTGATGAAGCCGGTGAGCACGCTCAAGTGATGTTGGGGCATGAGTTCTGCGCGGAAATTGTCGAATACGGATCTGACACTCAACAGACGTTGGCTGTTGGTAGCCGAGTCACCTCAGTGCCGATGTTGCTCAGTCAAAATGGCGCGGGCGTTGGTGTTACTCCGGGTACTTATGGCGCTTACTCTGAGTACTTCCTGCTTGATGAAGCGTTATTGCTACCTGTCCCAGACGGAATGCCGTCTGAGGCGGCGGCATTGACCGAACCACTGGCGGTCGGTTTGCACGCGGTCAATCGCAGTGAAATCGAAACGGAAGAAACAGCTCTGGTTGTCGGTTGCGGTCCTATAGGGCTGGCGGTGATTGCTGCACTGAAACAACGCGGTGTGAGCAATATTCTTGCGGTCGATCTTCAGGAAGAGAAGCTGCTACTTGCTAGTGAGTTTGGCGCAAATCGATTGATCAACCCGACCAAGGAAGACGAGATCGCCGTTGGTGAGCAGTACGCGATGAACTCACGTCTGGTCATTTATGAGTGTGTGGGCAAGCATACATTGATTGACGATTTTCTGCGCCGCGCCCCTGCCCGAGCGCGAATCGTCATCTCGGGTATCCATACGACACCCGCAATCATTAACTACGCGTACGCGACGGTAAAAGAGCTCGATTTGAGATTCTCTTACTACTACCAACCGCACGAGTTTGAGCAATGCCTACAAGCGATTGCCGAACACACGTTGCCTTGGCAGAAAATGCTCACCGCCAAAGTGGGAATCGACGGTGTCGAAGACGCATTTACACAGTTAATGACGCCAAATGATCACATCAAAGTGGTGATCGAACCTTGGCGCAGCGGCGCGTTAGAAGTGATTTAACTCTTAGCCAGCTTAAGCCAGCCAAAACTAATTTTAGTTTGGTGACAGCCCCAACCGTAGCAGCTAGGTTGGGGCTTTTTTTGTTAGGCCTGTTCTGCGCATTCCTGTTGCAGAGCAGGGTAATCGGTGTAGCCTCGTTCGTTTCCGCCAAACAACGTTGAGCCATCGAGTTCTGCCAACGGATGGTGATGTTGCAAGCGAGAGACTAAGTCTGGGTTTGCTACGAATGGTCGTCCGAATGCGACAAGATCCGCGTAGCCTTTCTCTAACACTTCGTTTGCTCGTTGAGGATCGTAGCGACCTGCGACAATGATAGCGTTGCGAAAGCGCTTTCTAAGTTCGATTCGAAACGTCTCGGGAATCGTTGGTGCATCGGCCCAATCGGCCTCGGACAAGTGCAAGTAGGCAATGTCGCGCTCCTGTAGCTGTTTTGATGCCTCTAGGATCGTTGGCACGATATCTGGGCAGTCCATATCTTTAAACGTAATGAATGGTGCCAATCTCACTCCAACTCGATGCGCACCAACAGCGGCGATAACTGCATCCACTACTTCGATAAGAAAACGGATACGATTTTCTCGTGAACCGCCGTAGTTGTCTGTTCGATGGTTTGAATTGGTTCTTAAGAACTGGTCTATCAGATACCCATTCCCGCCGTGGATTTCTACACCATCAAAACCCGATTCAATGGCGCGTTTGGCTGCGTTCGCGAAATCACCGACAACTCGGTTGATATCCGCTTGTGTCATTGCGCGTGGCTCAACACAATCGACCATATTGCCGTTGCCTTGTTCATCCGCAATCCAAACTTGCGTCTCTACCGGAGCGAGCGCAGATGGTGCGATAGGCTGTTCACCATTTTGGAATGTTGGGTGAGACACTCTGCCCACATGCCATAGCTGACAAAACATCGCTGCGCCTTGTAATTTGACCGCTTGGGTCACACCTTGCCAGCCCGCCACTTGCGCATCGGTGTAAACGCCTGGTGTGAACGAATAGCCTTGAGAATCGTCCGAAATTTGTGTGGCTTCGGAAATGATCAGCCCGGCAGAAGCGCGCTGTTGATAATACGTTGCCATCATCTCATTCGGGATGTTGCCCGGCTGAGTGGTGCGTGCGCGAGTCATTGGTGCCATGACAATACGGTTTTGTAGTGACAACGCTTTCAGTTGAGCTGGTTCAAACAGCTTATTTGTTCTTTGTTTCATGATGCGCTCCTTAGATAAGTACTGGCACGTTGGTCGCTTTACGAGCGGTTGCCATCCAGTGAAGTACGGCTGGATCCCATTGCACTTCGGGCGCACTGAAAAAGCCGCGTAGAATGGAGAACATAATGGCCTGATCAACCAGTGACGTTTGCTTTTCTGAACTTAGGTTGAGCAAGGGTTTAGTTTGTTCTATCAAAGCGGCGACTTCTTTCGCAATCGCAGGTGTATCGTTAATCAAAGCTTCAAAATTTAACGCTTCGGTTTCTTTTTTTGCACGCCATGCTTGTTTAGCGGTTTCTGTTGCAAATTCCGGTAACGTCATGTTTGACCAACGCGGATACCCGACTTTTTGTAGTGGTAAAAACGCTTGTTTTTGCCAGTCTAAAACCAGTGTTGAGGGTTGGCTGTTTTCGCTGGAAGATGCCAATTCAAGGAAGTAGTTGATGATGTCTAAGCTTTCCGCCATGGCTTCACCATCGTCTTTGATCAAAAGAGGAACTTGTTTTGCGCCGATGATGTTTGTGGTGGTGTTCTCGTCGTCATAAGCAATGTTGATGACGTCGAGCTGAATATTCAGCATGCCTGCAACAAAACGGACGCGGGCGCTAAAGGGGCAATGTTCATAAATGTACAGTTTCATTTTTTGTTTCCTATCTCTTGGCTGGGCAGGGCGTGTTGTTGTGCGTTGTACAGCGTTACGGCGTTTAACTTTGCCCTGTCACATAACGTTCTGGGTCTAAACAATGTCGATAGGGTCAGTATATGGATTCGACTTAATTTGATAATTGGGTAATATCTGAATTGATTATTCAGTTTTTCCAAATAATAAGGGCGCGAAGATGGATAAGTTTTCGGATATGACGTTGTTTGTCAGCATCGTTAAACATCAAGGTCTGGCAGCGGCGGGAAGGGAGCTAGGTTTATCTCCAGCGACGGTAACGGCAAGGCTGCAAGCGATAGAAGAACGCTATGGTGTAAAGCTGCTCAACCGAAGCACACGCCACGTATCACTCACGGACGCAGGGGCAATGTACCATCAAGCTTGTCTGAACATCATTGATAGCGTGAAAGAGACGGAAAACTTACTTCAAACTGGTATTTCGGAAGTGCGCGGAACGTTGAAAATTTCAGCTCCACGAGATATTGGCAAACAAATTATTTCGCCGATGGTGTCGGTTTTTTCTGAGCAATATCCGGATGTGACGCCTTATCTTTATCTTAATGACAATTTATCGAACTTGGCTGAATCGGGGCTCGATTTGGTGATTCGTTACGGTGAGTTAGCGGACAGTAATCTCATTTCGCGCAAGCTGGCGTCGAGTCAACGTGTGCTGTGTGCGTCACCTGATTATTTGTCGAAGCAAGGTGTCCCAAACTGCCCACAAGATCTCGCGGTTCATCGCTGCTTAGCCATGGTGCGCAGCAATGAAGAATTAAAAACGTGGCACTTTAAAGATGAAGAGTCTCACCAAACGATCACGGTCACGCCAAAGCGCTTTTCTGATGATGGTGAAGTGATTCGACAATGGGCGTTGGAGGGGGCGGGGATTGCGTTGAAATCGATTTTAGATATTCAGCAAGACCTAAAACAACAACGTTTAGTAACGGTTTTGGATGGGTATATGAAAAACTTCAGCGCCTTTTCGCAAGGCGCTGAAGCGGATCTGCATGTCATTTATCAGAGCCGCCAATATCAACCGAAAAGAGTTCGCCTGTTTTTGGACTTTCTAGTTGAGCAATTTAGCGCGCTGAGTGATGCCAGCAATCAGATCTAGATGCGATTCCGAGGTTTCTCGGCGGTGGCGATAAATCCCGACGGTGCCAGGGTTTGGTTCGTTTTCCATGGTTAAGCTTCGTAAGCCAAAGGATTCCAAATACGGTTGCAGATGGCGGGTATAAGACATCACCGCGACGCTTTCTTTCAGTACATCAATACTGGCGAGCAGAGAATCCACTTCGTAAGTCGGTCTGTCATCCAGTTGCTGCCTTTCGCGTTCATTTTGTTTCGGGATTGGGTTATCGATGACGTGAGCGAATTTCTTAGCGTCATAAGTGACCGAAAGAGCAGGGTATTCGTGCAGCATCTCTTCGGTGACGGTTTTCCCTAGCAGTGGGTGGTTTGGGGAAACAAAATAGGCATCAACCGTTTGAAATAGTGGAATAAACGTAACATCGCATTTAGACGACAAGCCGACAATCTCGTGGCCGATGAAGAATTCAATCTGTTCGTTGAATAATGAATCCATCAAGCCTAAGTGGTTGCCAAATTCGACGTGCGTAGATGCCGAAGGCTGCTTGGTCAGATGTTCATTGAGTGCTTGTTTGACGAATAGCGGCCACCACGCATCGCCAGTACCCATTTTAATTTTTCCGACTTGGTACTGTTTCCGTTCATCAATGCTTTGCATCATTTGGTTGTATTCATGCTGCATCGCGTTGCTATGGCGATAGAGGATGCGTCCGTATTCGGTCAACACCATGCCATTAGGATGACGTTCAAACAGCGTCACGCCGAGATTCTCTTCCAGCTTCTTTAAATTGCTTGTTACCGTTGGCTGGCTTAACCCTGCCATTCTTGCCGCATCGCTGATGCTTTGGCAGCGTGCAACCAGTAAAAATTGCTGCAGAGATTTGTCCATTTTCTTTCCCCTCTAAGAACGAGGGGTATTTTGCACAATTTCATTTATAAATCACAAATCTGTAATCTCATTTGATTGAAATTATGCGCATTTCATAGATCTACATCACTGTTGGGGTTTGACGTATAGATGTTATCTATAGCTCGCTCCTGACTTCCTATTTTCCCCTCAAAAGGGTGTTCTTTAGACTGTCGCCAAAACAACAATCTAAGGGATGAACATGAAACCGAGTTTTATTGCGCTTGCTGTCGCGTCTTGTATTGGTCTTGCTGGGTGTGGGTCAGATTCCTCTGATGCGCCTGTGCCGGTCGACAAACCAATTATTTCAGCCGACTTATATTTACGCGGTTTAAATGGGGATTGGGGCACGGCAGAGCATGCCAAGCTAAACTATTTGGGTAATAACGAGTACGAAACCGTACTGCGCGTCGCTCGAGGTAGCAATCAGTTCAAGATTGCTGATCCGGGTTGGCAGATCCAATACACCTATTTTGAGGAGCCCGCGGCGTTCGATAAAGCTCAAGAGTACCTGCCAAAACCAGGCACGAATGAAGCGTGTATGAACGATGATTGCAACTCTG
This sequence comes from Vibrio parahaemolyticus, assembly GCF_900460535.1. Classification (NCBI taxonomy): domain Bacteria; kingdom Pseudomonadati; phylum Pseudomonadota; class Gammaproteobacteria; order Vibrionales; family Vibrionaceae; genus Vibrio; species Vibrio parahaemolyticus. The sequence goes on from NZ_UHIL01000002.1 coordinate 1,135,253, forward strand.
AGATCACGTTTGAAGACAAAGGGTATTACAAGTTTTCTGTGAGCTTTGCCGATGAAAGTCGCGCGACAATGACTGTGACGAAAGCAACGCAAGAAGAAGCGGAAAAGTACTACTCTGATGCGATTCTCGACCCTGCAATGGTGCATGAAGGGCATCAGAGTAAAGAAGTGAAACTGTTCGCCAATTACGATGACTCGAGTGATACCGTGATTTTCTCGGTGAAAGATCCTAAAGCTGAGCTGCGTGAATTTGGTATTTCAACGACGACAGAATTGCGTGATGCGCTCGACCAAGGCTTAGTGATTAATGAGCAAACAGGGCCGCGAGTGGTGTCGGGTGATGTCGCGTTTGACGCGTTGTTTGCGTTGACGATGAAAGAGCTAGACCAGCTTGCCGTTTCTGAAATCAAAGACGGCAATTACAACTACAACAACCCAATCAAAGCGGAAGTTTTTGAGACGGGCGCGAAGTGGCATTACGTATGGACGCGTGATTTGGCGTACGCAGCAGACCTTTCGCTTGCATTGATGAATCCAACTCGCGTGCAAAATGGTTTGAATTTCAAATTGTCCGCTTTCCGCGACACGACCGATCAGCAATACGATGGCGAGCAGATTGTGCAAGACACGGGCACTGGCGGTAGCTGGCCAATCAGTACCGACCGCACGACTTGGGCGCTTGGTGCAGAACGCTTACTTTCGGCATTGGATGGGGAAGAGTACAACCAATTTGCCGAGCGCGCTTACAAAGCGATCAGTAATACACTTGAAGCCGATCGCCTGGCGGCTTTTGATGCGAAATCTGGTTTATACACTGGCGAACAATCCTTCCTCGATTGGCGTGAGCAAACTTACTCAACGTGGACGCCAAACGATGTCAACGCGATTGGTAGCAGCAAAGCGTTATCGACAAACGTGGTTCATTACCGCGCGATTCAGCTCGCGGCTAAGTTGGCAGAGAAGTACGACTCAACCAACGCGGTCAAATACACCGAGTGGGCTGAGAAGTTAAAAACCGCTATCAACGAGCAGTTTTGGAATGCCGAACGCGGTATGTACGTAAGTTATTTGTTTGATAATGGCAAAGACATCGCGGTCGACAAATACGACATGTTGGGCGAAGCACTGGCGATCATCAGTGGTGTGGCAAGTGATGCGCAGGCGAAACAAATCATGGCCAATTACCCACACAGTGAGTTTGGCGTGCCGGTTTACTTCCCTCAACAACCGGACGTGCCTGTGTACCATAACCGCGCAATTTGGCCATTTGTTACCGCGTACAGCTTGCGCGCCGCGCATCAAACACAAAACGTGGCTGCGGCGAACAATGCGATTCAATCGTTGGTTCGTGGTACGGCAACCAACTTATCCAACATGGAGAACTTAGAGTGGCTTTCTGGTAAGTCATTCATCATCCATAGTGATCATGGCGAAGATCCGAGCTTGGATGGCCCAGTGATTAACTCTCAGCGTCAGCTTTGGTCTGTGGGTGGCTACTTGAACATGGTGGTAGAGACCCTATTTGGCATCCATACCGAAACAGGTAAGTTGGAAGTGAAGCCATTTATCACAAGTTGGGTGCGCAATAAGTTGTTGGCTCAGTCTGAACAAATCACGTTGGAAAACTTTGCCTTTAAAGGAAAGAACTACTCGGTAACCATTGATTTGCCTGAAGTAAGCAAAGATGAAACAGGTTACTACCCAGTTGAAAATGTCACGATGGACGAAAAGGGGCATTTCCACGTGACACTGGGCGCGCTTGTGAATGTAGATAGTAGCATTACTTTAGTTTCTGGGGTGAAACCGTATGTGAGTGAAGACAGTCGCGTTTATTCTCCGCAAGAGCCAACATTGGTGGTAAAAAGCGTTGAGAATTCGGTTTCGATTGACGTGACGAGCAAGTACAACGTGAACTTGTATCGCAATGGCGAGCTGATTCAAAAGAACGTGATTGCTCAATCTTATTCCGATACGCCAACTGGTTTTGCTTGTTATTTGGCTGAAAGCATTAACGATAAAGGCTTCCGTTCTAACCCAAGCCAACCGGTTTGTGTCGGTGAAGAGATCCGCATCAAACTTGATGGCGAATATCAGCCACTCAAAGACAATGTCTCAGTGGTTACGGTGAGCAAAGACAGTGGTATCGTAAAAGGTGCAGAGTCGTTTACAGCTCCTGTAACGGGCACTTACCAGTTCGATGCTTGGTACAACAATAACCTAGGACAACTTAATACCGGCATCACGAACACCGTGAAATTGTTAGAGGTATTGGATGATGCAGGTAAAGTGATTGGTCAAGGTTACTTGCAGATGGGCCATATTGGTGAAAACCAAGGTATGCGTTACTCAACGCCAATTGAAGTGGCGTTGGAGCAGGGGAAAACCTATCAGATCGCGCTGAAGGACCACTTCAATATGAGTTACCTCACATCGAATGAAACCTACATCTACGCTGGTGGTATTGAGGGTGAAAAGAACGAAGCGCAAATCGCAGATATTCGAATCACACCTTTAATGTAGGCTGTTTTAACAAAGCTGCGTCTAAAAACTGTGTTCTAAGAAAAACAAAGCCGCTGAGATTATCAGCGGCTTTGTTGTATTTGCTATCGGGGGCCGTTTACAGATTAGTTTGCCGCCTGCGGACGAGGTTTACGGCGCTGACCTGATGGTTTGTTTCCTGCTGGCTTAGCATTGTTTGGCTTGCGGTTACCAGACGGTTTACCAGCGTTGCCACTCTTATTACCGTTTGGTTTATTTCCATTCGGTTTATTACCATTTGGCTTATTGCCGTTAGATTTACGGTCATCTGGTTTGCTGTTTGCGCGACCTTGGCCTTCACGGTTGCCTTTAGGCTTACCCGCACCGCCTTGGTTGGTGCTGTTTTTGTTGCCGTTGTTACCACCGTTGAAGCGACGTTTAGGTTTGTTTGCACCATTGCCTGCTTTCTTTTCGGTTGCTGGAGCGTTTTCACCCGCAGCATTTGGCGCTTTTGGTTTTTTCGGCTTCTTAGGTTTTTTCGGTTTGATTGGGCGAGTATCCAGTTTAGATTCTGGCACTACATTGGTTGGCGCAAAACCTTCCAACTCTTTACGTGGTAGCACTTCTTGAATCAAACGTTCAATCGCAAACAGCTCAGATGCTTCTAGCGCACATACAAGTGAAATCGCTTTACCTACTTCGCCCGCGCGGCCAGTACGACCAATACGGTGAACGTAGTCTTCTGCCACTTTAGGTAGCTCAAAGTTCACCACTTGTGGTAATTGAGGAATATCGATACCGCGCGCAGCAATGTCCGTCGCGACCAACACACGAATTTCACCCGATTTAAAATCCGCCAGTGCTTTGGTACGCGCGCCTTGGCTCTTGTTGCCGTGGATGGCAGCAGCCGGTAGGTTTTGTTCGATAAGGAACTTCGCCAGACGGTTTGCGCCGTGTTTCGTTTTCGTAAACACCAGCACTTGCTTCCAATCGCCGTCTTTGATCAATTTAACCAACATCGGTGCTTTCTTTTTCACGTCTGCTGGGTAGATGCTTTGCTCAACCGTTCTCGCCGTCGAGTTCGCCGGGTTGACTGAAATCTCAACAGGGTTGTTCACCAAGCCTTTCGCAAGGTCGCGGATTTCATCCGAGAAAGTCGCAGAGAAAAGTAGGTTCTGACGTTGTTTTGGTAGCAGAGCTAGGATCTTACGAATGTCACGGATAAAGCCCATATCCAACATGCGGTCTGCTTCATCCAGTACCAGAACTTCTAGTTGGTCGAACTTCACTGCATTTTGGTTGTACAAATCCATCAGGCGGCCTGGTGTCGCAACCAACACATCCGCACCTTTGCGAAGACGCAGCATTTGCGGGTTGATCTTCACACCACCAAAAACAACCGCACTGCTTAGTGGAAGATGACGGCCGTACATAAACACGTTTTCTTGCACCTGAGCCGCAAGTTCACGCGTTGGCGTCAGGATAAGTGCACGAACTTGGTTAGCACGAACGCGAGGGCCATTCGATAAACGCTCAAGAATCGGTAGCGTAAAGCCTGCAGTTTTACCTGTACCAGTCTGCGCTGCTGCCATTACGTCTTTCCCTTCCAAAATAGCAGGAATTGCTTTTGCCTGAATTGGCGAAGGGGTGTCGTAGCCTTTCTCTTGAATAGCTTTAAGGATTGGAGCAGATAGACCTAACGAGGTAAAACCCATATGTATGATTCTCAATTGTAGAGTTAGATAACAACGCGCCGAAAATAAATCGGTGCGAAAAGTGCGACATTCTGAGGCTTTTGCGCGCAGGCTTCAACTAATTCCGTCATGGATAAATATTTGAACTGGATCTCATTTATTTTTGGCAGGCAAAAATAGGTGCTTTACCTAAACTTAGCTTGAGGTTCTAGAGTTGCATTAACAACAAAAAACAAGAACCCAAAGGAAAACATACATGAACAGTTATGTAGAACACGCCAATATCTCAGTCGTTGACGCACAAAAGATGATCCAATTTTTGACCGCCGCTATCCCTGAATGGAAAGTGCGCGGCGGCGGAAAAATAGATAATTGGTTTGGCAGACCAATTGAGTGGTTTCACGTAGGTGATGATCATTCTTATATTGCCATCTCGTCAGGAGGAAAAGGCGACGCTACTCATTGGACATCACACTTCACAGGTTTTAAACACATAGGGATTGTGGTGCCGGATGTAGAAGCCCTCATCGAAAGGCTAAGCAAAGCAGGTTATGAGCTCGACCACCGAGGCGACGAACACCCATTTAGAAAGAACGTCTACTATCTAGAAGACCACGGTATGCTGTTTGAGTTTATCGAGTACTTCTCGGAGAAAGGCAGCGAACGAAATGACTATAATCAATAAGCGTGATATTTCGATGTTTTTCGTCTGATAAGTAAACTAAATGATTGGATTTATTTTTGTGTTATGCCCTCCATTTTTATCAAAATTAAGCTAGTAATATATAACTAAGTCTCAGATTTGACACTGACTGCTGTGATTAAATACTGAGCAGGATGGAACTTGACTTATACAAATAACAATTAGCTTGATGTGAATACAAGGACCTATTTCGGCATCAATTTCGTCGTATATCAGCTTGCTTAAAAAGGTTTATCATGCTCTTTCTACAACATTGTGCTGTTTACAGCTCACCCTTCTCTTTGCTGAATGAAACACTAGCTTTAACTCACTAAGTTATAGCTAGTTAGTAACTTATTCCTATTGTTCGATTGGGCAAGTAGCAAATTTATGCTGGCTTGACATTTTTGTGCGCACTGATTTTGGTTGGTAGCAAAGAGAGTTTGCCTCACTCTGCCAAGGTCAAAGATATAAGTGTGCTCTCAACTTTGGAAAATATAGGAAGGTTTTATGGTATCTAGTCCTATATTTTATTGTGATGAGCAAATATTTTGGTCGTGAGAACTAATGCAATGTCATTAAAAAATAAAAGTTTCTATTGGGTAGGCGAACCGCCAACAAGTAATTTCTGTGAGGGAGTTATCTTAGTTAATCAGATCGAAGAGGTCCCAGTTGGTTTGGGGGGGATGGTGTGTATTTCCTACTCAGACACTCAGCAGATAAACCATGCGTTAAAAGCATTTTTTAAAGAGAAAGGGCGTTGGTCATGGGCGGTTTATGTCACTGTGGAAACTCCTTATTCTCGATGTATTGCCGACGGTGTATTTGAAGAATTAGAGTCAAAAAAAGTTTGGCGATCCATTCAAAGCAAGATCGACTCCATTGACGAACCGGACGTGTTGGACCCGTTGATTGGTTGGCTTGGAGTAAATCGTCAGCGTCGAGTGAGCGCTTTAAAAAGTTTAGAGTCTACGTCGATTTATTCGTTTCCGATAATTGACCTTCTGTTTCCTGATATTTATTCCACTTATCGATACGTACTCTCCGAGCAAGGCCGGGGAATATTAGAGCCTGAAGCGCTGATTGACAGAATTCGTGTTTGCTCCCATTGCAATAGTGGACACTTGAATTATGTAGAAGTATGTCCTGACTGCAGCAGTATCGATATCGATTCTCAGAGCTCTTTACACTGTTTCACTTGTGGTCATGTTGGTGAACAACATAGCTTTCAGCGTCGTGGAAAGCTTGAATGTCCAAAATGTTTGACTCAGCTACGCCATATTGGTGTGGACTATGACCGTCCGCTTGAAAATCATGTGTGCCATAGTTGCTCTAGTTTGTTTGTCGAGGCTGCTACCATCAGTCAATGTTTGAGCTGTGATTCAAAGATCAAAGTCGAAGAGCTTGTTGTTCGTAAAATTTATCAATATCGACTTGGCGAAGTCGGTGAGTACATCTTCCAGCACGGAAAGTCTATTCAGGCTCCTGAGTTATCGATTAAAGGAAAAGTCGAAGTCAGCTTTTTCCAAAACCTACTGGCGTGGCTAAATAAAGTCGCATTGAGACACAAAGAGCAGCATCTTCTACTTGGATTACACTTACCGACGATTGATGAATACGGTAAGCAATATGGTGATGCCAAATTATTCTCGTTGATGGATCAACTGACGCGCCGTCTTAGCGGCTTGTTTCGAGATACGGACATATGTTGTCAGTACAAACAGGATGTGTTGCTTGTCCTAATGCCAAACACGACCAACGCAAGCTTGTCCGTTTTACAGCAAAAATTATCGGATTTGGGTGATCTTGTTGAAGACGAAGAATTTGAGTTGGACGTATTTGCTTGGGATTTGCCTGATCCGGTCATTGAAGGTGGTGTTTCTGTTTGGATCGAATCGTTGATGGGTGAGATCTATGCTGCAAGATAGTCTCGTTTTACTCGACTATCTTCGAGGCATGCTTCTTCACAATGAAGAACTATGGCTATTGTTGTTTCCAGTAATGATCATCATAGAGTTGCCGCTGTATTTGTTGGTGTTAACAGGGATATTTCGTTGGTCATATATGCGAGAAGAGCCAGAGTTAAAACGATTTCCATCAGTAAGCTTCGTTATCACTTGCTACGGTGAGGGAGAGGCGATTGGGATCACCATCGATACGTTAGTTGAGCAAGTTTACCCAGGTCATATTGAAATACTCGCAGTGGTTGATGGGGCGGTGCAAAACCAAGATACCTATCAAGCCGCATTAAATGGTGAGAGAAGACATACAGGTGTCCGTAATCGTAAAGTTCGTGTCTTGCCAAAGTGGCAACGTGGAGGCCGTGTTTCGACATTGAATGCCGGCTTATCGATGGCCAGCGGTGAAATTGTCATTAACGTAGATGGAGATACCTCATTCGATAACGACATGGTTTTCACCATGATGAAACAGTTTGCGGATAAAAATGTGATTGCTAGCGGTGGTGCGTTAAGAGTTCGCAACCACAACGCCAACTTACTAACCAAAATGCAATCCTTGGAGTACATGCTGTCTATGCAAGCAGGTAAAACAGGGATGGCGACGTGGGGTGTGCTCAATAACATCTCTGGCGCATTCGGAGCGTTTCGAAAGAACCTTCTTAAGCAAGTTGGGGGGTGGGATACGCATACTGCAGAAGATCTCGACTTAACCATGCGTTTGAAGCAATACAAACGTCGTTATCCTGATAATAAGTTGGCCTTTTCGACGCATTCCATCGGCCATACTGATGTACCAGATACGTTGAAAGGTTTGGTATTGCAACGACTTCGTTGGGATGGAGATTTATTGTTTTTATTTTTGCGTAAGCACAATGAGGGGCTGTCTCCACGTTTACTTGGTTGGGGAAACTTTGTATTCACTTTGGCTTATGGCGTGATTCAAAATGTTCTATTACCGCTGCTCGTGGTGATATTTAGCATTTATATGGTGATTGTCTATCCACTTAAATTTGTATTGGCGTTGATGCTAATGCTCTATTTTGTCTACCTCTTTTTATCTGCTCTGATTTTTGTTGTCTATATTGGGCTTGTATCAGAGAGAAAAAAAGAGGATCTGAAGTCAGCGAAATGGTTATTTCTTTACCCTGTCTACCAGTTTTTCATGCGTTTGATTACCGCTTTCTCAATGGTTAACGAGGTTGTGAGGAGAAGTCATGAAGAATCAAGTATGGCACCTTGGTGGGTATTGAAGCGAGGTAAAAAGTTTTAGTATGAAAGTTAACTTTCACTTAGATAAGAAAAACAAACCGCAGTCTGAGAGCGGTATGAAAGTCGTCTATGGACAGGCAAAACGTGGCGGCTATCGTCTTCGTTGGTACCTGATTTTAGCCATTGTAGTCAGTCCACTCTTGTTCATGGCATATTACTTGTTTCGAACTCAGGTGTTAGTGACAGCGCCAGCGATAATTACTTCTTACCCATTAACGGTAACCGCAACTCGCTCAGCGATTGTTGGCCCTATTCCGGTCAATGTTGGTACGGAAGTAGCTCAGGACCAAGCGCTCTTGCTGTTAAAAGACAACGCTCTGAACAAGGAGATTGATTTTATAAAAGAAGAGTTGATTAAATTGTCTAAAAATCAGGTTCAGAGTACGGATGAACTGTATAAAAATGCGATTGGAAGTTCTGAAGATGGCTTGAAAAAAGTACAAGAAATTCAAAAAAAATATGACGTGTATAGAAAAAAGGGACAGGTTTCAGAGGTCGATTATGCTGCAATTGTTAGTGTAAATAACTCTTTGAGTAATCAATTGAGTAGTCAAAAAATTGCTTACGTAGATGCGATGCGCGATTTAGAAGAACTGGAGCTTGCTGGTCCGGTAACTCAAGAGTACCGATCATTAATGCGTGAATTGGTAGTCAAACGCGCGCAACAAGAAAATTTAACTTTTCGTTCTCCTATGAAAGGGCGAGTGCTCGATGTTCATGTACACGAAGGGCAAAATGTCTCTGAAAATACTCCCTTACTTACGATCGCTCGCAATGTTACGCCGGAGATAACCGCTTTCTTAAACCCGAAATATCTCCAATACAGTAAGATGGATACTAAAGCGAAAGTTGTATTTCCTGATGGCAGAAAGTTCAGTGCAACGGTATCGAAGCCGGTTGAAGTGGTGAACAAGCTGCCTTCTGAACTGCAAAGCCCATTCGAAGGTCAACCTGCGTATTTGAAGGTGACGCTGAGTTTTGATGAAGCTCTAGAAAAAAGCCGTTGGATTGAAGGTGTAGAAGTCGAAGTTCGCTTTTAATATCATTAAACAAAAAGGAGCTTTTGCTCCTTTTTGTTTACACCGATTTTTACTCAGTTTTTGCATGCGTTAAAAACGCACTCGTCAATTGCTGAAAGAGTGAATCTACCGATGGGCGGTCGGATATATGATGGAAGAGCGGTGTGTGGACATCACCACGAATATCATCGTCATGACCACAAAGCTGATTACATAATCGTACTGGTTCGACAATCTTCTCGACGTCGGCATCAATCAGAATGCATGCTTGTGACAATACCACTTGTCCGCCGCCTTTTTTAAGTAAAACACGCTGCGCGGTTCCCACGACTTTTTGTCCGACAATGTTGAGGTTGTACTCGCCATCGCAGTAGGAATAAGGCGTAGCATGAACATCCACTTTCACGCCTAGCTGTTCAAAGAAAACCGTTAATATCGCACATAAATCGAGATACGCTTTTTTGATGTTGTAAGGCTCACCTTCTGGCCAGTGATAGATATGGGATAGATTAATAATACCCGGTACCTGAGGGACTGGTGCACCACCGGTTTTACGAGAAAAGAGCTTCCAGCCAGACGTATTTAACGCATGTTCCAATTCATTAGACACTGGCCATTTCTTGCCCGCGGGAAGCACGAGCGTCGGGCTTTTTACTTGCCAAAGTAATAGCACTTGCGAGAGTTGGTTGGATTGAACTTGTTTAATGAGCTCATCTTCTTTTTCAAATGCATCAGCGACTTCCGTAGCTGTGAAGCGAATTAGCTTATTCTTAGCAACCAAAACTCTATCCCTCGTGTGTATTTAATCGTTACTGTTTTATCTCAGATACAGTTTTATTGCTAGGTCTGTGATTGCGAGGTTTTTACTCGTTAGATGCGTGGCCACTTTTTGGGTTTTTCCGTTGTCCATTAGTTCTACTTGAACGCGCGATAGAAATATTTTGTTGGTCATCGCATAAGCAACTCATAAAATCCGCCATCTATAAAATTTTTTGGCGATATGAATATGAAAAAGCGAGTGATGTGTCTCGCGTTAGCGGCATCATTAACGGGGTGTGTGACGTTCCCAACTCAAGAATCTGAGCAAGTACAGGTGCTTTGGGATAATGTGAATGCGATTGAAAACTGTGAACTAATGGGTACCGTGATCGGCTCAGAAGGGCACTTTTACGACTACTGGCTTCACGCAGATAAAGACATGGTATGGGGGACGCTAAACCAAATGCGCATCAAGGCGGCAGATTTAGGCGCAGATACCTTGTATTTATACCAACCGTTAAGCTTTTCTACGTCAGTGACGATGTTTGCAAACGCATACAAGTGCAAACAGTAGCGATTTGCTTGCTCATAACTGAAAGACAGGCGTTGCTCGCCTGTCTTTGACACGCTCAACAAACATGGGTTTGTTCGTTATGTTCTCTCTCGCCGTTAATTCACATTGGCTGTTGCTACCGCGATAGAGTCGGAAAACGACAGCGTGAAATCTTGCTCTGTATTGAGCACTTTGGCCGGAAACTCTAAGCTTAATTGCGCGTGTGGCGCGACTTCTGAAGCAATACTGGTGACGAATTTTCGAGTTTCTCCTGGAGAGATCGACAAGCTGTTTCCACCTTTGGATGAAAGCTCAGCAATGCCCATCGTTTGCAGCGTGTTGCCTGCCGTATCAGCCAGATGCAGTAAAGATTCTGACTTATAGACCAACTCTCCACTTTCGGTGCGATAGGCACTAAATGTGTTGAAGTTTGGCTGCAATGAACCTTGAGAACCTACGTTTGTGACGGAAAACATCACGTTAGAACCATCAAAATTCTCGACTTTCACCAACACGTTACCGTCTTGGTAACGAGCGGCTGCCGCAGCACTTGCTTGCTGTTTCTGCCTCTGTTTTTCTTTTTCAATGTTGCTCAATTGGTTTTGCTCGTTTGCTAGGCGGTTTTCAGCCATCGCATACGATTGATCTACCATTGCCAACAGCGCTGGGATTGAATACAGCGTTAGACCTTCCAAATGGTCAAAGTCGATTTTAGCATGCTGAGTAAGTTCGTGATTCGAGAACTGGCAGTAGCCATCAATCAAGCTAACGAACGCGACTTCAAAAGTGCCCTGTAATCGGCTTACTTCCTGTGCGGCTTTTTCTAAATCTGAGCGTACTTTTCTGATCTCTTCCAATGTCTTTTGTGGCAAATGTCCATTGGGCGATACGTCATTGGAAACCGAGACCAATTCTTCGGTTACAAATGGATTGTTTTGGGCTGGAATCACCGTGGTAATGCGGTTGGATTTGGTGATGTCTTCGCCCAGTAAGACCATCATTTTTTGCGATACGGCGGTTGTGTTGCCCGCTAATACGTCACTACAGTTTGGAGACGTACTCGCATACGCGGCGAATGCGGTAAAAAGTGAAAAGATAACGGACCAGCCAGTGGCGACGAGTCCTGTCGTGGTTCGAGTGTTCATCCTGATAACCCCTCTGTCATTTGGTGCGATTCACTGACGTAATTGCCAATCAAGCGACTGGTTCGCGACATTCAGAATGGTTTTGGTCAATCCTTCGTAGTGGGCATGCCCGCAGATGCTTTCTAGTCGTTTTCTCAATCGCTAAGCCACGATTGAGTAAAGTGTCTGAAATTGAGAGCATTAATGCTGCGAAGTTGATGTCTTTTGTCTGAAAGATAGACGTAACTTTTCTAACCATCAAATACGTGATTAGGTTCTCACTTTTATATGAGTGAGAGGATCAAGAGAAAACAGGCACTTACTGTAGAGAGTTGATTTGAAGGAAAAATATAAATTTTTTTGGGGAACTTTTTTGATGCTGCCTTTGAGACTTTTTTTGAATCTCAAAGGCAGGTTCTAACGCGCGGTACTCAATTACAAAGCGTTAAGTACATCCGCAAGTCGAGTGACAGCCGTCGTCAGTTCTTCTGGTGTGGCATTGGTAAAGTTAAGACGCAGAGCGGCTTTTACCTTGGAACCTTCCGGATAAAATACCGGGCTTGGCACCACAGCAACCCAGTTTTCGAGTAGAGTTTTCGCAAGTTCGAACGTGTCGCATTCTGGAATTTCGACCCAGACAAACATGCCACCATCGACAGGTTTGAGCACGCAACTTTCTGGCAGCTGTTTTTGCAGCTCAGCAAACATGACATCGTAACGCGATTTGTAAAGTGCGCAGATGGTTGAAATGTGTGTTTCGAAATTGTCATGCTGAAGTAGACCATGCAGCAATGCTTGCATAGGAATACTAGAGTGCAGATCTGCTCCTTGTTTGATTTTGATGAGTGGCTCAAGGTAACTGCGCTTTCCGGTTACCACACCAATACGCAAACCTGGTGAGGCGATTTTGGAGAATGAACGCAGCACGATGGAGTGCTGCGGGCAGAAATCCGAAACCAGCGGCAGTGCTTCACCAGAAAAACGCAGCTCGCGGTATGGTGCGTCTTCAATGAATGCAACGTCGTATTGGATACAAAGCTCGGCAACTTTTTGGCGAGTCTCTAGCGCCCAGCATACGCCCGTTGGGTTGTGAAAATCGGGCACGGCGTAGAACATTTTTGGTTGCTGTGTGGAAAAGCATTGCTCGAGTTCTTCAAGGTTTGGGCCACACTCGGTTTGCGAAACGGTCACGATATTGGCTTGAACTAAACCGAATACTTGCATGGCTCCAAGGTAGCTTGGCGCTTCCATCACCACTTTATCGCCCGGATTCACGTACGCACGCGCGATCAAATCTAGCCCTTGCTGAGAACCCGTTGTGATCATCGCCAAATGAGATTCTGGTAGCTGGTAATAATCGGTCAAAAAATTAAGTAGCGGTGCGTAGCCTGCTGTTGCGCCGTATTGAAACACCTCTGGCATGTTCGCGAGGTTTTCGAGCGTCGGTTTCATCAAGTCGATCGGGAAGGTTTTTTCGTCCGGTAAGCCACCCGCAAGAGAAATGACATTCTTATCACTCGCTGCTGCGAGGATCTCTCGAATGTAGGATGACTTAGTTTGTTGTAATGACTGTGCGATTTCCATGTGCTGTGCTTCTCGTAATTGTCTTTTTTTATGTCAGAAATAGTATAGATAAATTGCCAAGCTTGGTGTGTCCATTTATGCTGTTAAACATGTCCATTTATGCTATTTGAGCGAAAGTTTACTCCGTGAGCCATCAACAAGTTTCCAGAATCAATGACGTGCTGTTTTACATTCACCAGGACATTAGCAGAGATTTATCAGCTAAAGAGCTAGCGGACGTAGCAGCCTATTCTGAACAACACTTCCATCGTATTTTTAAAGATGTCGTGGGGGAATCCATCCATCAATATATCCGCCGTACCAGAATGGAATACGCCGCCAATCAACTGATGTTTGATACCGGCTCATCGGTGCTAGACATTGCTAACAAGTGCGGCTTTAACTCGGTATCTTCTTTTAGCCGAGCGTTTAAAGCGACGTTCGCTATGTCACCTGGTGCGTGGCGAAAGCATGATTTACAAGTCGCAGAAAAACCGTATTTGAAGGATCCGGAAGTGGCAGCGGGTTATCATCGGGTTGCGAAACGCGAGTTGCCAGAACCAAAAATTATGGAGGTCCCACAACGCTTTGCGGCGTATGTTCGACATGAGGGCTATAACCGTTCCATTCGCAATGCGTGGTTGATTTTGAAAGCGTGGGCAAGTTCTGAGAATCGGGACTTTTCGGTTCAATATGGTTTGCATCACTCCAACCCTGCTTGGGTTGAGCTCGACAAGTGTCGTTATGTGGCTTGTATGGCGATTGATAAGCCGCTCAAAGTACGCGGTGTCGTGAATCAAATGACGATTCCGGGTGGTTTACATGCTGTTTTTCGCTTAACGGGAGTATATGGTGAGCTTCTTCCTCAACTGAGTATGGTATTAGAGAAGTGGTTGCCTAACTCAGGCTTTAAGCAACGTTCCACGCCCGCTTATGTTCATTATCATAAAAACCATTTCCTCAGCCATGATGAGGCGTTTGAGCTGGATTTCTATCTACCCATCAGTTTTTTCTAAGCATCAGAAACACGCGGCTTGGCGAAAAGAATGCAGTCGCATGGAACGAAAAGGCAGAGCCCAAAACAAGCGCTGCCTTATTTTTAGAATCTCTTGATAGGTGGTGGCTAGAAATTGGCATCCGTATCGGCACCAGCCGATACCGTTAACCCACTTGTTGCTTGATAAATACTGAAGGTTTCTCCGGCGACAATACCTTCTTCAGAGTCATCATTTGCAGTACAGGTATAGCCAACCGAGTAGGTGCCGGGTTCTACAAAGCCAAACTCGTATTCGTAATTGACTTGCTCCATATCTGGAACCACGTTGGCTGCTGCAATTGGTGTGGCTTTTCCGTCTTCGCCAGCAAATGGCCCCATGTCCTCTTTGGCGACGCTGCCTTCATATAAGTAAACGGCGTGCGCATAGTCGTTTGCACTGGACGTATCAATTTCGCAATCTGCGTAGGTTTGTGCGGCGACATCGCCCTGAATTTCACCTGTCGTAACGGTGTTGATCAAGGTCACCGAAGTGCGTTGAATACTGTACCCTTCGTTTTGACCCGTTCCGTCTTTTAAGCCTCGACGCAGATCAAACTCGACTACGAATTCATTGTTATCAGGATTAACCGCAAAGGTGTTGTTAAAGAACAATACCCCAGAGTTAGGCTCTTTACCCACGCCTTGAGGGCAAGCACCATCGCCTTTGACGGTCAGTGGGATTTGATTTCCTGTCGCTTCGTCAATCACATACGATGGGTAGTCGGGGTGATCGCCATCATTGGCAAACACACACAACTTGTAGTTGCCAGAAGGAATCACTTCATCTTCAACCAGCTCTTGAACATCACTGCCTTGATAGTTGAGCAAGTTAACACTTAACGGCAGAGGATCTTCACCATCAGGAATTGGATCGCCGTTTTCATCCACGTAATTGCCTTCTTCATCGGTTTTATACACCTCAAAAATTTGTGGTGATCCGCCATCAAGAGGAAGGAAAGCGACTTTGCTGTAAGTGATGACCACTTCGGAAACGTCGTCTATCGGCGCATCAGAGACGGATAGAGTGACAGGAGTTGTCGTGGTGATGGTATTACTGTCAGAGTTACAGCCAAAGAGTGCTACTACCACCGCTGCACCAACTAGGCTGAATTTTATGGTGTTCATTGGGGTTACCTTCTTAGTGGGAAGTCTATTAAATGTAGTAGAAAATGATAAGATTTTGCGCAGGAGACGGGGGCTTTTGAATACCAAATAGTTAAGATATTGTAAATTAAATACGTTGCGTAAAAGTGTGGTCAACTCGACGATATCACCCCGAATGAAGTGCTATGGTTAATGTTGAATTGCTTAAAAAACAAGCAAGACAAACATCAATAACGCCACTCAAGAGGTCTCTATGTTAGGTGAAAATCACTCATTAACCCATGAATTCCCAGAACATTTGGATACCATCACTCAGCTTAGCCAAAACGATGCATCATTTGCTGAAAACGTTAAAAACTATAACGCACTCGATAAAGAGATTCGTGTATTAGAGCTGCAAGGCAGCCCGATAGACGACCACGCCATGAATGTGCTCAAGCATAATCGAGCGGAGCTAAAAGACTGGCTGCACTCCCGAATTATGGGTTCTTAACTAAGCAATGAGTATCGGCTCGTATCAACGAGCCGATTTTAGAAGAGGGAGGGGGCCAACAAATTAACGAGTTGTAGTTGTCAACGATTCGGATACCATAAGATCTTGCTTCTTCCGTACTTTTATCTGCGACAGAATCACGCCGGAGATAACCATCAAGCCGCCGATAATATGGTACACGTGAATCTCTTCACCGAGCAGTGTTGACGCTAAGGCGACAGAGACCACAGGCATTAAGTTCATGAACATGGCGCTGGAGTCTGCGCCAATCAAATCTATTGCTTTTACCCACATCAATGGAGCGAAAATAGACGCTGCGATACCAGCATAAGCGATCAGTGGAAGCGCCTCTTGGCTAGGAAGCAGTTGTTCGCTTGAAAGCCACAGTGGAGTCAGCATGATGACAGAGAAGAAGCCTTGCATGTAAACCAATGTTAGGCTGTTAAATGGCATCTTCCAACGTTTTAAAAGCACACAATATGCGGCATAAACTAACGCGGCCAGTAACATTAAGCTGTCGCCTTGCGTCATATCTTGATGCAAGAAGTAGGTGACGTCACCGTGCCCAAGCATAAATGCTAAACCACCAAGTGAAATTACCCCACCGACAATGCTTAACATAGAAACCGATTTACCCAATAGAGGGACGCTTAAAAACACGCTGATCAAAGGCACTAATGACGTAATCAGCGCCATGTTTGAAGCCGTTGTAGTCAAGCCTGCGTAGTAGCCTAACGACTGGTTAAGTACCATGCCGAGTAGGGCTAAAAATGCCAGTTTAGTCAGGTATGGGCGAATCACATGACGCTGTTTGATTACGGCTGGCAAGCAAAATGGCGTTAGGAGAAGCATCGCAACAAACCAACGATAGAAGCTCATTGCGCTAGGTTCAATCGTGCTTGCCGCCATTTTGTTTACGATAGAATTTCCACCCCAAATCATGACAGTAAAAAACGGAAGCAAATAAACCATGAGAACCTCATCGCACAATAATTGATGGCGCTAGTCTGACAGGTCTTTATAATGAAAAGTATCTCTTAAAAGACATCGTAAGCGATAGGAAGACAATTTTGAAAAAGAGTGCGAGAAATCTTCATCCTTCATTATCAATTGATCGTGCGCCATCGGATGTTTTTATGAATTTTGAAGCGTTTCTTTCCAATACGGAAACCCGGATTCATAGCCATCCTTGGGGGCAAGTGCAGTTGATCAGCGGTGGGATTTTGGAAATGGATGCGGAGGACACACGATTTTTAGCGCCACCTCATTTGGCAATTTGGGTGCCAGCGGGCATTCGTCATACCAGCTACAACCGAAAACCAATCGAATATTGCTCATTGAATATTGCTCCAGAGCTGACGGCGCATTTTCCAACCAAAACCAGTTTAATCAAAGTCACACCCATCGTTTCTGCCATCATTGAGGACTTTCGTCAGCGTGACATTAACGTCGCGCAGAGCGATGAAGACAAACGCTTGGTGCGAGTGTTGTTGGATCAACTGGCGAAACAAGAAGTGGAACATCACTTTTTACCGACAACCGACAACAAATATCTTCAGCCAATCTTAAAAGCGGTAGAAGAATCGCCAACCGATGAAATCAGCTTGGCGGAGTGGGCGGCAAAAGTGCATACCACAGAGCGCACGTTAGCGAGACATTGCCAGAGTGAGTTAGGAATGAGCTTTACTGAGTGGCGTTTACGTGTGCGGTATTTACACTCGATGGAGTTGCTACGCAAAGGGCAAACCGTAAAAGAAGTCGCGCTGACGTTAGGTTACAATCAAGCCAGCCCTTTTATCGCGATGTTTAAGAAATACTCCGGCATGACACCGGAGCAATATAAGAATCGCTTGTTATAGCTGAGCGAGGACGTAATCCAGACCACCCACAACAGCAGCGACTTGTGCATCATTGCACTCTTCGTCCGTTACTTTCGGGCTGTCTGGGTAAACTTCTGTGGTGGTGCCGTAAACGCAATTTGTTACGCCGCCACACAGACCCAGTTTCACCATTGGGTAGTTGATAACGCCAAATTGTACGACTGGTGAACCAATGATCTCGCCGTGTTCATCTGCTGGTGCAATGTGAGTCACTTTTGCTACCGATTCAATGACTGCTTTTTGGAAGTCAGGTTGAGGGTTTTCAGTATCTCCCACGGTGTAAAAGCCATCTGGGATCATACCTTCAATGTACTCAATACCATCACGAGCAGCTAAGGCAGGACGAAACTCAGTTTCGTCAGAATCTGTCGTCTCGTGCAAATCAATGTGCATTAACACGTCGCTCAATGTCGATACGAGCTTGATCAAGTTGGCTGACTCTTCCGCTGGGCTATTTGCATAGAAAGAGCGGTTTGGATCAATCGCGTTTGGATTCCAACGGTTGATCACTTCGTAACCCCAAGGGCTCACGCAGGGTGCCACCACAATATTGAAGTGCTCTGCGTAATGCTCTGCTTCTGTTGCTACGAATTTTAGCGCGCCGTGTACGCCGCTGGTCTCGTATCCATGCACACCGCCAGTTACAAGAACAATCGGTTTTGCTGAGTCCCAGTTACGTGTTTTGATGCAAAACAGTGGGAAGCGAGCTTGGTCGTAAGAAAGCGCACCATATTGTTCTACATCGAAACGGTCGCGTAACGCATCAATTTTGCTGACTACTTCTTCTTGGTAGCTGCGTTTTACTTCGCGCTGTGCCAGCCACGCTTTACGTTCTGCTTCGCCCCAAGGTTGGCCTGGGGTACCGATTGGGTAAGAGTATCCGCTTTTCATCTATACTTTTTCTTTTGTGTGCTGAAAGGTATGACAAGACTAGACCTGTCTTATCTTATCGGCAATACAAAACACCAATTGTGACGGTATTCTTTGCAAAATCATCACTTTGCCAAGGGATTTAATAGTGTTACATTTTGTTACTTACTCAATTTCATATAAGAGATAAAAAATGGCTGGAGCAAGTTTACTCACACTGTTGGATGATATTGCCGCGGTATTGGATGATGTTGCGTTGATGTCAAAAATGGCGGCAAAAAAAACCGCAGGTGTATTGGGTGATGATTTAGCGTTGAACGCTCAGCAGGTCTCGGGTGTCGCATCTGAGCGAGAAATTCCAGTAGTTTGGGCGGTGGCCAAAGGTTCATTTAAAAACAAACTGATTTTGGTGCCTTCTGCGTTATTGATTAGCGCAATTATTCCTTGGTTGATCATGCCATTGCTGCTAATCGGCGGTTTGTTTCTCTGTTTTGAAGGGGCTGAAAAAGTACTCGAAAAACTGTTTCCACACTCACATCCCCATGAAGAAAAAGAAGAGTTGGTGGACACGGGCGAGTCGTTAGAGGATTACGAAAAGCGAAAAGTTGCAGGTGCGATTCGAACCGATTTTATTCTCTCAGCGGAAATTATTGTGATTGCGTTGGGCACCGTGACTGGGGCGAGTCTTGTGACGCAAATCTTAGTGGTGAGCTTAATTGCAGTCATCATGACCATTGGTGTTTATGGCTTAGTAGCAGGCATCGTGAAATTGGATGACTTGGGCTTTTACCTTGAAATTCGCTCAAAAGGTAAGGGCTGGATGGCGAAAGTTGGCAGTGCTTTAGTTGCTTTTGCACCAAAGCTGATGAAGTTGTTAACGATTGTGGGAACTGCGGCGATGTTTTTAGTCGGTGGCGGGATTGTAGTGCACAACGTACCCGCCATTCACCACTTTGTAGAACCGATTATTATGAACTTTAGTGGTCATTCGGTTGCTACAGCGATTCTGCCTATTTTGCTTAACGGCATAATCGGTTTTGTAGCGGGTTTGATTGTGGTTGCTGTATGGGCGGTGGTAGAAAAGCTTCGCGGTAAATAATCCACATATCAAATGAAAAAGGGCCATGCTGTCTCTAATGCGGAGAACGTCATGGCCCTTTTTTATGCACGTTATTTACGTGAAGCGATTACTTCACTTTCCACTCAATTTGTTCGTTTGCACGAATAGGCACAACGATGTCGTTGCCAAATGGCATGGATTCAGGAACATCCCAAGCTGATTTTTCTAGCGTCACCGTATCTGCGTTGCGCGCAATACCGTAAAAATCGGGACCGTTGAAGCTTGCGAACGCTTCCAAGTTTTCCAGCTTGCCTTCTTTTTCAAAGACTTCTGCATAAAGTTCTAGCGCCGCGTGCGCAGTGTAAGAACCTGCACAACCGCAAGCCGATTCTTTCGCGCCTTTTGCATGCGGAGCAGAGTCAGTACCTAGGAAAAACTTTTTGCTACCACTGGTTGCGGCTTCGATTAGCGCTTGCTGGTGGGTATTGCGCTTTAGAATCGGTAAGCAGTAAAAATGAGGCTTAATGCCACCGACAAGCATGTGATTGCGGTTGAAAAGAAGGTGGTGAGCAGTAATGGTAGCGGCAACATTATCAGACGCGTTGTTAACGAACTGTGCTGCGTCGGCGGTGGTGATATGTTCTAGAACGATTTTAAGATTAGGGAAGTCATTAACGATAGGAGCGAGGACGGTATCAAGGAATTCTTTTTCTCGGTCGAAGATATCAACGTGGTGATGAGTGACTTCTCCATGAACCAAAAGCAACATCCCGACTTCTTCCATGGCTTCGAGAACGTGGTAAATGTTCTTCGCGTCGGTCACACCAGAATCTGAGTTAGTCGTTGCACCTGCAGGGTAAAGCTTCGCTGCGACAATTTTACCGGTTGCTTTTGCTGCGCGAATCTCTTCTGGCGTGGTGTTATCGGTTAGGTAAAGCGCCATCAGAGGTTCGAATTGTTCGCCGTGCTGCTCTTTCAGAATTCGATCGCGGTAGGCAAGTGCCATTTCGGTATTGGTAACAGGTGGGACGGTGTTTGGCATGATCAGCGCGCGGCCATTGTAGCGGCTGATATCGCGAACGGTGTCTTTTAGAACTTCACCATCGCGTAAGTGAACGTGCCAGTCGTCAGGACGAGTAATAGTCAGTGTTGTCATTAATTGCTCCCACCATTGAAAAGTTGTCTGATTGGAGCCTAAACGCTGCATTTGCCTTTTGGAGCAAACGCTTGCGCTTAGGCGACAGGATGATAGAGGAATTGCCCTCACATTTCATCCCATTTTTCACTTTTCTACAGAGTAGGAGTGTAAGTGGTTACTTCATCGTTAACCAAAGTGCGTGAATCGTACCTGGTAGGAAGAAGAAGAAAGTTAGGATCAAGTTGATGAAGAAGTCTTTATTCAGACCTTTTTCCATGTAAACCGCTACCGGTGGAAGAAAGATACACAGCAAAATTAGAATCAGTTTTTTTGTATCCATAGGTAAAGCTCCAAGTCAATGAATGGGTGTCGTCAAAAATATGGCGCATTATGTGTTTCGTATCACACTTTATCAAATAGTATTTGGTCAGAGCAGTGTTAAAAAATGTGAATTCTGAGTGTAGTAAAGGCATCTCAGTAAATACAAGCCGTTTTCTCTCTTAAAGGATTGATTTTGGGATAAATGCTAATGCGTGAATCTGCATCTTAATGTCATTTAGGTATACAATACTGCAACAATTAAAGATCACCCGTAGGAAGAAGGCTATGTCGCAACCCGTTTTATCCAAAATCAATGTTTTTCCGGTTAAATCAGTCGGAGGTGTGTCGCTTTCGTCCGCATGGGTAGAAAAACAAGGGTTGAGTTTTGACCGTCGTTTTATGATTGCCAAAGCCGATGGTTCGATGATCACTGCGCGAAAGTCCCCTCAAATGGTAACCGTGAAATCAGCGTTGCTTGCCGATGGGGTGGTGTTCAGTAGCTTGGGAATGGAGCCACTTAAAATCCGTTATCAAGATTTCAAAATGCAGGAAACACCCGCAACGGTTTGGAAAGATACCTTCACCGCTTACACGACTACCGATGATGCGGATGATTGGTTTAGTCAGGTATTGGGACAGCGCGTAGAGTTGCTTTTTAGCGGTGAACAATCCAATCGTGTCCGTGAAAGCCTGGGACAAAATGTGAGTTTTGCTGACGGCTATCCAGTGTTGGTGATCAGCCAAGCTTCGCTAGAGGAATTGAACAAAAGAAGTTCTGAGCAACACTCCATGGATCAGTTCCGCACAAACTTAGTCGTATCTGATACCAAGCCATTTGAAGAAGATTCTTGGAAGCGCATCCGAATAGGGGAAGTGGAATTCGAATCTCTCAAACCTTGTGAGCGTTGTATTCTTACCACGATCAATACTCAACGTGGCACTTTCCGTGAAAGCAAAGAGCCGCTCAAAACGTTGCAACAGTTCCGCGCCAATGAACGAGGTGGTGTGTTCTTTGGACAAAACCTTGTGGCGCGCAATGAGGGCATTATTCGCCAAGGCGATAAAGTTGAAGTGCTCGAATATAAGGAGCCGGAATTTTATCCGGACAACTCACCTGTGCGAATGACGCTGACGTGTGTTGAGCGTGAAGAGATTGCTCAAGATTTCGTGACCTTATGGCTAGAACCGAGCAAAGGCTCTTTACCAAACTACTTACCGGGCCAACATTTGCCGATTGAGGTGGATATCAATGGTAAGAAAATTGGTCGTCGATATACCTTATCGTCTAGCCCATCTCGCCCTGGTCGCTATGCTATCTCCGTTAAGCGTATTGCGGGTGGCCGCGTGTCGAATGCCTTGTTAGACAACCTACAAGTCGGTGATGTATTAGAGGCAGAAAACCCAGATGGTCAGTTCCACCTTAAAACGCATGATGCGCAGCCGCTACTATTGCTGTCGGCGGGCAGTGGTGTTACTCCAATGCTGTCGATGGTGCGCTATCTTGCAGATCACAATCAACTGAATGACGTGGTGTTTTATCATCAATGCCGTACTGAGCAGGATATTCCATGTCGCTCAGAGTTAGAGCAATTAAAACGCGAACATTCAGGGCTAGAAGTGAAAATCTGTTTAACGCAACCAGCGGTGGATTGGTTTGGTCTTAAAGGGCGTTTAAGTCTGTCTCATATCAAGCAAATCAAAGACGTTGAACAACGCCAAGTGTTTGTTTGTGGGCCCGACGGTTTCATGCAAAAAGCCAAGAACTTATTGTTGAAGAAAGGTTTGCCAGAGGCGCATTATCATCAAGAAGCCTTTGGTGTTTCTGCTGTGGAAGCAAGACCAGAAAAAGAGGTTGAGATTGAATTCAATGGCTTGAAGATCCAAGGCAACAATCAAAAAACGCTTTTGGATCAGATTGAAGATGCAGGGAAAGTAGTGAGCAATAGCTGTCGTGCTGGCTTGTGCGGTGCGTGTAAGGTACAGCTCACATCAGGACAAGTTCATCACCCAGATGTACCAGCCTTGACGGATGAAGAACGCGCAATGGGAACGGTATTGGCGTGTTGCGCGATTCCAGAAACGGATGTCACGGTAACGGAATAACCGAGAAGGTGCGGTCACTAACCAACAAAAAACGCTGCTAATTTTAGCAGCGTTTGGAGTTTTAAAAGCGAGCAAAAAAGATCACTTAGTCGTAAATCGTTGGAATTGGCTGACGCTTGTGCTGAGTTGCCTTGTAAATCGAAACCAAACGATCGACAACTTGTTGAGAAACTGGCTTACCTTCTAAGAAGTCGTCAATCTGCTCATAAGTTAGGTTTAGTGCATCTTCATCTGCTTTCTGCGGTGCCAGTTCTTCTAGGTCTGCGGTTGGCACTTTCTTCACTAACACCTCTGGCGCGCCCAACGTTGCGGCTACTTCGCGCACTTGACGTTTGTTCAAACCAAATAGAGGGGCAAGGTCACACGCGCCATCACCAAATTTGGTGTAGAAACCAGTGATGTTTTCTGCAGAGTGGTCAGTACCTAACACCAAGCCACCGACGTAACCAGCGATCTCGTATTGAGCGATCATACGAGCACGTGCCTTTACGTTACCTTTTACAAAGTCTACTTTTGCCGCGTCTTCTGGCATTAGCCCTGTGCCTTCTAGTGCAACATTAGAAGCGGCATGCATACCATCAACACCTTGTTTGATGTTCACAGAGATAGAATGCGTAGGTTTAATGAATGACAACGCCAATTGCGCTTCATCTTCGTCTTTTTGCTCACCGTAAGGCAGACGTACTGCGATAAACTGGTAATCGTTGCTGCCAGTTTCTTCGTTAAGTTGGTCTACAGCAAGTTGGGCAAGGCGACCTAACGTGGTTGAGTCAACACCGCCACTGATGCCAAGCACAAGTGACTTACAACCTGCTTCTTGTAGCTTACGCTTAATAAAAGCAATACGGCGTTTAATTTCGAAATGCGGGTCAATTGACGGCAATACACGCATTTCGTCACGGATGGATTGTTCCATTTAGGGTTCCTTTTCCTGCAAATATCTTAGACACAAAAACTGCTTCGAGTGGTCATTCACCAAAGATCAAACAGTGTGACGTCGTTATCGAGCTAAATAAAATGGTGATAAACCATTCAATTAAGGCTCGTAAACGTCGCTTTAGTGTCAAAAGCTCTAAAGATTAGTAGTATCATACCGAATTCATCAGATTAGAAAACTCTCTTCAACCAGGTAATCACCGGATATGAAAAAAATCGCCATTTTTGGTAGCGCATTTAACCCTCCTAGTTTAGGTCACAAGAGCGTTATTGAGTCTCTGAGCCACTTCGATCTCGTGCTACTCGAACCTAGCATTGCACATGCATGGGGCAAGAATATGTTGGATTACCCAATTCGGTGCAAACTGGTTGATGCCTTTATCAAGGACATGGGGCTTTCTAATGTTCAACGCTCAGACCTAGAGCAAGCTTTGTACCAACCGGGACAAAGTGTGACGACCTATGCGTTATTAGAAAAAATTCAAGAAATCTACCCAACTGCCGATATAACTTTTGTCATTGGTCCGGATAATTTCTTCAAATTTGCTAAATTTTATAAGGCGGAAGAAATTACGGAACGTTGGACTGTCATGGCGTGCCCAGAAAAAGTTAAAATCAGAAGTACGGATATCCGCAATGCACTCGTAGAAGGCAAAGATATCAGCACCTATACGACACCAACTGTCAGTGAACTGTTGCTCAACGAAGGCTTATATAGAGAAACATTATCTGGTAAATAAGAGGTCGGTTTTCATGGTCAGAGTAGCCGTATTTAGTGCATGTGCGCTGCTTGTGGTGACGCAAGCTAACTCCGCATGTAACTATCTTTCTGATCGCTCCGTGGTGTTTGAAGACAACACCATACCCATCTGTGAAGAAATTTTTGATACTGTTGGTGTGCTTAGTACCGATACCTTAGATTGGTATGCTGCTGAAGCGACAGCAGAAGGACCAACAGAAAACTACTGGGAAGAGTGGGCAATCAAATCGCAAGACATTCCGTTTCTTACTCAAAACGTAGACAAAAACTATTTTGGTCTTGGTATTTGGATGCCAGAAGAGCTACGTGAAGAAGAAAACAAAATGACCACAGAAGAGTGGCTTCGCAGCCATGGTCTCATGTTCAGCATCGGTTTTGGTAATAAAGCTGATGGTGAGCCAAGAATGCGCTTCGACTATCGTTGGCACGAGTATTACGACGCCGACTGGATGATGCAAATTGAAGTGCCATTTTAGTTCATCGTTTTCACCAATCGTTCGATGTGTGTCGTGCTTGGGTTTGCTTGGGGAAATATGTGACCCTACGTGAGGCAAAGAATAAGAAAAGGGCGTACCGCAAAGTACGCCCTTTTCGATCTTGTGTGAGTCTCGTGTGAGAAAACGCTATACACCGCTGACTTATAGCGCCTCACCAAACACTAAAAAGCAAAGCTGTTCGTATTCTTCTGTGTTGCCAGCAAACAAGTGCTCAACAATTTGAGATTCCTTTTTCCCAGACAACTTCATTTTTCTTGCTTCGCGCAGCGTAAGCACCAAACAAAGCTCTCTCGAAATGCGAGCTTCGCATCCTGGCTTCCACTGATTGATTGCCAGGCTGAGTGCCGAGTTTGATAGATTTGGTGAAATCGCCAGTACTTCGTGTTTAACCACAGCGAGCAAATCTAACTGGATATCAGAACGCGTCTCCGTCTTCGCCAGCTTTTCAATTAAGGCTTTCAGCAAAATCGATGGTTTGATAAAACCGGCCTGTTGAGCAAATGCATCATTCAAACGCACAGAAAAATCACAACGATGGACATGAGTGTTAGGTAAAAAAGTGAGTGAGCTCAAACATCCTTGAGGAATCCAAAAATACTGGCCGGGTTCAATGGCATACTCTTGCTTACCCAATTTGATGATCGCTAATCCGCTTACGACAGACAGTAAACTGTGCTTTAGCGATTTTTTACGCGCGGCAACGTTCAGAAAAGGGTAATTAGCGTCGTGAAATTCAATAGCGTAGTTCATTATGATCACCAGTGTTTTTGGGGCGCTAAGGGTAACGCTAAACCTAAACGATTCCAACCAGCTAACCGTAATTTTTAGCATGAGAAATTGTAGCCTAACTGGTATGACCATGTTAAAAGTATGGGTTGAAATGCTGCGAGACAGCAAAACTATGCGTAAAATGTGCCAGCTTTTTTTGATATGTAATGAATAATGACTGCCAATACCGATCCTTATATTGAAATTCGTCCTTACAATGACGAAGAAATTCCAGCAGCGCTGGATCGTCTAATCCAAGATGATGAATTTATCACTGCGATTCTCGATCACCGTTTTGAAAACAAAGCGAAATGGTTCAAAACGCTCATGAGTCCGTTCCTTCGCATTTACCTAAAAGCGAAGTGGAGCAAACTTGACTCCGTAGAAGCGATCCAAATCGAGGTGAAAAAATACCTTCAAGATACGTTGAATAAGACAACGGATGGCGTCACGTTCTCTGGTTTAGACAAACTGGATAAAAACACCTCCTACTTATTCGTGTCTAACCATCGCGATATCGCAATGGATCCCGCTTTAGTTAATTACGGTTTGTACCAAAGTGGTCACCGCACTGTGCGTATTGCAATCGGCGATAATTTGCTGAAAAAACCGTGTGCGACAGAGCTGATGCGTTTGAACAAGAGCTTTATTGTTAAGCGTTCTGCAAAAGCGCCACGAGAGATGATGAAAGCGCTTGGACAGTTGTCTGGCTACATCAAACACTCGCTGGATACGGGCAACTCTATTTGGATTGCTCAAAAAGAAGGGCGCGCGAAAGACGGTAACGATTTTACAGATCCTGCGATCCTAAAAATGTTCCATGTTGAAGGTCGCAAGCAAAAGGTCGCGTTTGGTGAGTACATGCGCTCGTTAAAAATTGTGCCGGTCTCGATTGCTTACGAGAACGATCCATGTGACATCGCTAAGGCAAAAGAGCTATTTGAGAAAGCAGAAAACGGCCGTTATGAAAAAGGCGAGTTTGAAGACATCGAAAGCATCATCCAAGGCATTGTTGGTTACAAAGGTCGTGTTCATGTGGCATTTGGTGACGTGGTTGAGCAAGAGTTTGAAACGCCTGAATCGCTAGCGAATGAAATCGACCGTCAGATCCACGAGAACTATAAGTTGTATCCGATCAACTTGCTTGCTGCAGGTCGTGAAGATTCAAGCATTATCACAGAAGCGGTGAAACGTCAGCTTGCTGATAAGCTAGAACAGCTACCAGAAGGCGCAAGACCGTATCTTGTTGCGAGCTACGCTAACCCAGTAAATAACCAAGATTAGTCGCTGCGTATGCTGCCCAAATGAGTTGGGCGCATTCCAACTACTCCAATGCAAAACACCTCGTATTGAACGAGGTGTTTTTGTCTCTGCGTATCTCTTTTTGTCTATCCAATTAGCGCGCGACTGCGCCACCTAAGGTCAGATTCTTTGGCCACTTGATTATCTTATTGCCACCCAAAAAGATGTTGCCTTTTACCGTCATTGTGTCGGGAAACTCGGTCAGGGCCGAACCACCAATGTAGAGGTTGCCATCGACCACCAAGCCTTCTGGTAGCGCTTTCAGTGGCGTTCGGATCACACTCAAATCACCTTTTACTCGAAGTTTTGCCGGAAGTGTTTTTAACGGAGTATCGGTCAGGTTCAAATACCCTCCCAGCTTTACCCCTTTGGGCCAGCTTTCAATCTTACTACCTAGTAAGTTAGCGTAACCTTTGATTCTTACGCCCGACTTGATTGTTTTCAGAGCGCTATTTTTCGCGTCTAAGCTGCCACCAACGTCTAAGCCCTTAGGCAGCTGAGTAATTGGCGTTTGGGAAATGTCCACATTCCCTTTTATGACCAAGCCAGATGGGAGTTCAGTGTATGGCTTGTTTCGAAGATCTAGATTGCCATAGTTGTCGATATGGCCAAATTTGGAATAGTAATCGAGCTCGTAAGCACTAGGAGACGAGCTAAATGCAATTAACGCAAGGGCGAAAGGGATGAAACGCATAACGATTACTTTCCAATAAAAACGACAAAAGCATAACCTAAAGAGTCAGTGACGGCTATATCGGCCTGAACTTAACTCGCCGTTGTTCGTAACGACGTGGAGGAATATCTGAGAATTAGAAGTAAGAACAAATTGCTAGAATATGAGATTCTGCCAAGAACCTGAAATACTTCCTTGCTAGTATTGTTCGGGCATAAGGGGATATTCATGAAGTTTAAAAGAGTTTCTATTTTTACTCTGAGCGCCATGGTCGCGCTATTGTCTGGTTCAGTTTTTGCCAAATCTTACAGTACGCCGGAGTCAAAGGCTTTGGTGGTTGCTGATGGTAAAATAGGCCAGCGAATTTGTTACTACGAAGATAAAGCCTATACCGTTGGTGCGGTAATCAAAGTCGATGATGTGCTTTTGGTGTGCTCTGATGAAAACGACTACGAAACCAATGGGTCGTTAAAGTGGGTCGTGTTGAAGCAAAAGAAGTGATTTAGATAAGAATAAAGCGAGCTCGTTGCTCGCTTTAAATTGAATTAACGCGCTAGAGAGCGAGTTTTCAGTTCAAAAATAAGCTTTTCTGCACTTACTTCAAACTTGAATCGAGCGGTTAGCTCTTTAGATTCTTCTGTCAGCTCTGACACATTGTATTCAACGCCAGCGCAGACTGATTTAGCTAGTTCGATGTATTTCGCTAACTCAGACTCTAATGCATCTTTAGTCTCTGCGAAAATCGTTACGTCAGCAACCTCGTCGCCTTCTTTGATGATGAAACCAATCTCACCAGCACAGCCACAAGCTTCACATACTTGGCTTTCTTCTAATTCGACACTCATAACGAATCCTCTTGTAAAAACTAAGGGTATTCTAGCAGGTATTTGATCTGTATCTACAAAAATGAGCAGTTTCGTATAAAAATACAACAGTATGTTGTTTTGTTAATTGCCGGTTAACGATTGGGTGAGTAAGTCAACAATAACGTTAATGTGATATGTATCAACATTTAAGAGCAATTAACCAACATACTAACGAGATTTGGGTCAGGCCAGTTGAACTAGGGGTAAATTTATAAGACTATTTCTTGATTGATTATTTCTACATAATTATCATTCTTGGTCTTTGAATAGTTTCAATGAATAATTTGGCGCAAGGTTTTGATGCAATTCACTTTTCGCCTGATTTTAAGCGACGTGTATTGACACAAATATCACCGTAAATTGCACGTTACGCAGTGCAATTTCGTTATGATTGAGGGCCTAACGTTACGTTACGTTACGTTACGTTAGGAAAGCACAGTACATAATGCTGAGGATGATTTCATTCTGGCCTCATTTAATTGTGAGTTAGATGGATTTACAAAGAGAAGAGCTTAAAGTATGCCAAAGCGTAGTAAAGAAGATACCGAAATCACTATCCAGAAGATCATGGATGCCGTTGTTGATCAATTGCTAAGACTTGGTTACGACAAAATGTCGTACACGACGTTGAGTCAGCAGACAGGTGTATCGCGTACAGGTATTAGCCACCATTTTCCTAAGAAAACGGACTTCACCGCAGCACTAGATGGTCGTATCTTTAAAATGTTTATCGAACATCTAGAGTTCGAAAAAGGTTTAGATGCGTTTTCACAGAGCTGGATTAAAGCTTTAGAAGACTCTGAATTCTTAGCGATTTTACGACTACTATTCCATCACATTGTTACGTCTGAAAGCGCTCACGAATTTGCAGCAAATGGCATTGATCGTCTGTACAAGATGGTAGAAAGCCAGTTTGGCTCAGGTGGAGATAAAGAACTGGAATGGTTGATTGGACGCTCGCTGATTCAAATGAGCAAATAATCAAAAATTACAAAAAGCCCCGCTAATTATTAGCGGGGCTTTTGCGTTTCTGAGGGGAAATTTAAACAAGTGAGTGGCAGACTGGCTAGTGCTCGAAAGCGCTTCTTAAAGAGGCTCTGCGCCTCTTTAAGCTATGCCGCAGCGTGGACTTGAGGAAAGTCCAGAGTCGGGTGTTTTGTCACGATAGATCGATACCCATAAACTTGTTCAATACGTTCGGGCGTTAGGGCTTGCCAAGGGTTGTCATCGCATACAAGTTTGCCGTTATGGAGCAACACAAGTCGGTCTGCGTATTGTGAGGCTAAGTTCAAGTCATGCAATACGACAACCACCGCAGCGTTCTGCGCTTTTGCCGCCTCACGAGCAATTTTAAGCGTGTTGTGCTGGTGGGCGAGATCCAGTGCCGACGTAGGCTCGTCCAACATCAGAATCTTTTTGTCACCAGATTGATGCAGTTGCGTTAGCACTCGAGCCAAGTGCAAACGTTGCTTCTCTCCGCCTGAGAGGGCAGGGTACAAGCTTTCCGCTAAGTGCAGAACATCGGTTTTTTGCATGTAGTGTAGGGCAAGCTCAGTCGTTTCTTTGTTTGAAAGTGACAAAGGGATCGCACCGAGTTCGACCACCTCTCGTGCCAAAAATGGAAAAGTGAGCGTGCTGTGCTGGGGCAACATGGCGAGGTGCTTTGCTATGTTTTCAGGTTTCCAGGCTTCTTTAGGCTCGCCAAAATAGTCAATCTCGTTGTGTGATGGAATCTCACCACACAGAAGTTTAAGTAGTGTACTTTTCCCCGCGCCGTTTGGCCCCAATAACGCCGTCACTTCGCCGGCACGAATATCGATGCTGATGTTATCAAGTACTACTCGATGGCCGTATTTCATTGAAATATTCCGGCCAGATAAAACCACGTGATTCATTACAGAATCTTCCCTCTTTGCTGGAACAGTAAGTAGATGAAAAATGGCGCACCGATGAGCGCAGTTACGATTCCGACAGGTAATTCGGCTGGTGCCAATAACACTCGTGCGATCATGTCTGCACAGGTCAGCAATAAAGCTCCCAACAACGCCGAAATAGGTAACAGTGTGCGATGATCAGGGCCTGCTAGCATGCGTCCGAGATGTGGGATAACCAAACCGATAAAGCCGATTGCTCCGCAGATACTTACTGTGACACCAACGCCTACGGCGGAAAGCAGAATGAGCTGACGCTTCAATTTTTGTACTGGAACGCCCAAGTGGCGAGCTTCTGATTCACCAAGCAATAATGCGTTTAAAGACATGGCTTTTTTGTGAAACCAGAAAAGTAGCACCACGAGAGTCACAGAAGCTAAGCCAATGCCTGCCCAGTTTGCACCCGCAAGCGAACCCATCGACCACAACGTTAAATCGCGCAGCATTTGGTCATCCGCAGAAAAGTTGAGAAAGCCGATCGCGGCACCTGAAAGTGCACTGATCGCCACGCCAGCGAGCAGCATGATCGTGACGGACGTACCAAACTTGTTCGTACCGAGCCAGTACACCAGCACCGTTGTCAGAGCACCGCCCAGAAAAGCAAATAATGGCAACGCTGCTAAGTTCATGAGTTGAGGATGGTTTTGGCTAAACTCAGCAAAAACGACGATGGCAAAAGCGCCGCCCAGCGCCGCCCCAGCAGAAACCCCGATAATGCCGGGTTCTGCCAATGGGTTTCGGAAAAGCCCTTGCATGACCACCCCACAAATGGCGAGGATTGCGCCGATGAACATACACAAAATCGTACGAGGTAGGCGTATCTCATTGATAACGAGTTGAATGTGTGGTGCCTGCTCTGAATGTGCGCCAATTAAGCCGCGCAGACTGTCTGTGAAACTGATGTTCATCGGGCCGACGGTTATAGAAGCAATGGCGATAAACGCTAAAAATCCAGACAGCGTAATCAGCGTGGTTGATAAAGGAATACGTCGTAACAGCATCGAAAATCTCTATGGGTAAAGCAAGGTATTGAGACGTTTAGCCTCTGACAGGCTTTTTAGTCCCAAACCGCCAACCAAAGCGTGTCCATCAATGGTGATGATGTTCTTTGTCTGGCCTGCTGGTGTTGCTGCAAGTAACGGCATCGCATTTAATATGGCGTCTGCACCGCCCATGGTCTCATAGCTTCGGCCACTAACTAAAATGACATCGGGTTGCATCTCTACCATCGCTTCGGTTGACAGTGGTTTGTAAGAGGTCAGTTTTTTCGCTGCTGGATTGTCACCGCCTGCTAACGCGATGATGGCGTCTGGCGTGGTATCCAAGCCTGCAACATTGGCTGGGCGACCTTCGTGAATAAGCAAAAACAGCACTTTCTTTTTAGCAGAAGGTGCAGGCTGATTCGCTTGCAAAGATTCGACTTGCGTTTTTACCTCTTGCTTCAAGTTTGCTGCTTGAGACTCACGGTTCATGATCGTTGCAATCTGGTCGATACGATGCAAAAGCCCGTTAACGTTGGCTTCTGTATTGACTATCTCGACATCCACACCTGCCGACTTTAGTTGATTTAAGGTGGTAGTTGGTCCCATCTCATCAGAGCCAATTAACTTGGTTGGGCTCAGTGCCAACAACCCCTCTGCTGAAAGTCGGCGATGATACCCAACGTCGGGTAACTCCATGCCTTGCGGCAAAGAACTGGTTACATCAACGGCGACCAAGCTGTCTTTCGCATCGAGCGCAAGTAATAGTTCGGTAACGGCGCTGCCTGCACTGACGACTCGTTCTGAGGTTGGGGCGTTGTTGGCAAAAAGGTTCGTGCTTGCAAGTAACAGAGCGGCAGCAGTCAACGCTGTGCGCACTGGTGATAATGTGTTCTTCATGAAAATGTTCTCAGTTTTATGTTCTTGTTATGGCGACTCTTCAGTGAGCAATTGAGTCGCCTGAATTCCGTTTTCTTGCAAAAAGCCAAGAAGCTGAACAAGTGATTGAATATTAGCTGTTTTTTCTGCACCGATCACAATAGGTTTATCGGTTGATTTACTCTCTTCTAACAGCGCGAGAGTGAAGTTTTCCCAATCGATGTACGTTTGTCCGTTGATCGCCCAATAAGGCTCATCCTTGAGGATATTAACGGTAATCGACTGCTTATCGACCTCTGCAACGGCCTGCGAGTCGGTGCTTGGCAGCGCGACATCTAATGAGTCGAGTTTGACTGCGGCGGTAAGCATCAAGAAAACCATCACAATAAAAATGATGTCTAACAGCGGTGTTAAATCTGGTGTTAAGCCGTTGCGGTTATTGTCCTGTGGTACTTTGATCATGAAGCTTTCGCCTCAGCCGTTTTGGTGATACTTGCCGTTGTTTTTGTTTTTTCTGGAGACACGTGCTGCAGGGAAATGCCTTCAAGCCACAAATTCACGTAGTTGAGAGTATGCTCAAGTTTGGCGAGTACGCGGTCAGCCCACAAACCGATGATTTGTGCGCCAGAAATAGCGGGTAGGGCGATGATCAAGCCAGCGGCCGTTGTGCGCATGGCTAAACCCAAGCCGTCAGCCAAATCGTTAGGTGTGATGTTCCCAGTTGAAACCGCGATGCCTTTAAACATCTCAATCAATCCCAATACTGTGCCGAGAAGACCAATTAGCGGGCTGATTACGCCGATCAACGTCAGAAGGCGAAGACCAGAATGCAGTTGATGACGCTTTTCTTGCAGCCACATGCCAGCCGCGTCTTCACGCAGCGATTTAGCGAATGAGTGGTGAGCCAATAGCATTGCTACACCGCGATAAAGTAGGGGACGCTTTCCCGACAACTCATCGGCCAGCGCTTCAATATCTCGGCTGTTCGTTGGGTCCAGACTAGCCAAATGTTGACGAATGGCACTTTTGCCAACGCCAAGACTGATGAATACTTGGAAGAGTCGTTCCGCAATGATCATGACGGTGAGTGCCGAGCAAATGATCAAAGGCCATGTCATAAGACCGAACTGAGTTTGTAATTCTTGTAGTTGTTCCATTATCCTTCCAACTTAAAACGAACTGGTATTTGTACTCGGTGAGCCACTTTTAGCCCGCCTAAAATATGTGGTGTAAATTGCCATTGTTTAATAGCTCGCAGCGCTGAGGCATCCAGCGACTCGGTGCCAGACGATTCAAGCAAAACATGTTTGATTTGGTTGCCATTCTCATCGAGCCATACCTCATACAAGGCTGCGCCTTCGATACCGCGTCTTTGCGCAGACCTTGGATAGCGGGGCTGCGTTGGTTGACTCACAAACGTTGGTTTGTCGACCAAAATAGGCTGAGACGTTGCCCCTTTGGATTGGCTCGCTGATGCAGTTTGCTGAGTAACCGTATCTTTCTTCACCGGTTCTATTTTTTTCTTCGGTTCGGCTTTGGGCTGAGTTTCTTGCTTGGCAACCGTTTTGGTTGGTTCCACTTTCTTAGGTTGCTTAATTGGCTCTGGCTTTTTCTCGACCACCTTTTTCTTCACCGCCTCTTTTTTGACAACCTGCTTCTTAACGACCTTCTTTTCAGGCTCAGGCTGTTTTTGAGGCTGTGGCTCTTTTGGTGGTTCCACATTCTCTGGTGTGGGCTTTTCGAGCGTTGGTGGTGGTGCAGATACAAGGTTGAGGCTTACCGAGCTTGCTGGGTTTCCAGCAGGCATTGCGAACACTTTGTTCTCTTGCGAGACAAAAAGAAGTGCGGCATGAATGACGAGAGAGGCGCCTCCTGCAATGACATATCTTTGTACGTTCACGGGTTATTCTCGGTAGAACTATGAAAACTTGAGGCGATTATTACTTACAATCGAAATAAGATCAATTATCAATTGCATTATCATTACGGTCAAATTATGATCCTTGCAGTTTTTTTGAGATTAGCCTCTATCCCTTATGTGGTGGGGTTTAAGTGAGTATATATGAGCGTCGATATTGATAAATTTGACGAATCAGTTCTGGGCAGCGATAGCCCTGACCCCCTGAGATTTGCTTTTGTGAAGAAGCACTCGGCTCATGCTGGCGGAGCGAGTGTGCCAGTACCGCCACCTCAACAAGCAGGGGTTTTGTCGAGCATTACTTCTGACCGAAACGCGAGAAACAACAAACGCTGTTTGTACATTCACGTACCATTTTGCCGTGTTCGCTGCACTTTTTGTAACTTCTTTCAGAATGCGGCCAGTCGCAAACTTGTCGATGAGTACTTCGCTGCCTTAATGCAGGAGTTGAAGGAGAAAGCTGCACTTCCTTGGACGCAAAGCGGTATCTTCCATGCGGTTTACATTGGTGGTGGAACGCCGACCGATCTTTCTCCCGAACAAGTTCGTGTGCTGGGGCAGGCCATTCATGATTATTTCCCTCTCGCGTCTGATTGCGAAATTACTTTAGAAGGGCGCATCAATCGTTTTTCCGATGAGTTGTATCAAGGTGCGTTAGATGGCGGCTTTAATCGCTTCTCTTTTGGTGTGCAGAGCTTCAACACTCAAGTTCGTCGCAGTGCAAAGCGTCTTGATGATAGAGAAGACGTACTTAAACGCGTTTCGGAACTGGCGAAGGAAGACAAAATCCCAGTCATCATCGACTTGTTGTACGGCTTGCCTTATCAAACCAAAGAAATACTTGAACAAGATCTTAACGATTTTATGTCGACAGGCGCGCATGGCTTGGATTTGTATCAGTTGGTCGTGGGTGGAACTGCGCCAATGCTCAATCTCGTTGAAAAAGGCAAGATCCCACTACCAGCGACGACGCCAGAGAAAGCGGGCATGTATGAGCTAGGTGTGAACTTTATGGCGAAGCACCACATGAAGCAGTTGAGCGTGAACCACTGGGCCGTCGATAACCGTGAGCGTAGCCTATACAACAGCTTAGCCAAGACGTACGCAGAAGTGTTACCGATTGGATGCGGTGCTGGTGGCAACATTGGCGGCTACGGGATGATGCTGCACCGTACTTTAGACACCTACATCAAAGCGGTGAATGAAGGGCAAAGTACGATTGCGATGATGATGAAGCACAGCCCATTAGAGCCATTATTTGCAGCGCTAAAATCCGGGTTTGACCGCGGCATTGTTCAGGCAAGTAAATTGCCGGTGTTTATGGGTAGCGATACGTTCGATTTTCTCATGCCGATGTTTAAAGTATGGCAAGACAAAGGCTTAGTTGAGCTTCAAGAGCGAAGCTTAGTGCTTACTTTAGCGGGCAGTTTTTGGGCCGTTTCGTTAGCGCAAGCCTGTATTCAGGTACTGACATCAGAGATGAACGAAAGCGTGCCAAAAGTATCCAATAATTAATGAAGACAAATTGAAGAAAAGATGGAAAACAAAATGGAATCAATCAAGCAACAGGTAGAAGCTCTATTGGAACAAGAACCTCAACTTCTGCCTGCCGCAATGGCAGAGCGTTTAGGTGTGACAGAATTTGATGTTGTCGCAGCACTGCCGCAAGAGATGGTTGCGATTGCTCCGGGTGAACAAGCGCAAACAATCCTTGAAAGCCTAGTTGGCTTTGGCCCAGTGACGACGATCGTACACTCCTTCGGCTCCATTTTCGAAGTGAAAGCGCCTTTTCCGAAAGGCAAAGTTGCGCGTGGTTATTACAATCTAATGGGGCGAGACGGTGAGCTGCATGGTCACCTCAAATTGGATAACGTAAAAAATATCGCGCTGGTCAGTAAACCGTTTATGGGACGTGAAAGTCACTACTTTGGCTTTTTCTCTGAATGCGGCAGCAATATCTTCAAAGTGTACTTAGGGCGTGACGAAAAACGCGAACTTATTGCTGAGCAGGTAACAGCGTTTCGCGCCATGCAAGCTGAGCTAAATCATTAACAAAGACAGCCAGTCGTCGCGGCTTTACGTTCAAGAACGTGAGAAGTCGCGACCACGAACATACATAACCGAACTAGAATTCGGGACAAATAAATAGAAATAAAGTCAGGTATCAATATGGATCAACAAGTTAAACAAGAGCGTTTGCAAGGCCGCCTAGGGCCAGAGATTAAGGAATTTCGTCAGGAGCGCCGTACTTTACAGCTTGCAACGGTAGACAGCGAAGGCCGTCCGAACGTAAGTTACGCGCCTTATGTTCAGAATCAGGAAGGTTACTTCGTTTTGATCTCTCAGATTGCTCGCCATGCTAGAAATCTGCTAGAAAATCCAAACGTTTCACTGATGATGATCGAAGATGAAGATTCATCCAAACAGCTTTTTGCACGTAAGCGTTTGACGTTTGATGCGGTCGCAACGGTTGTTGAGCGTGATACTGAAATGTGGCAATTGGTCGTTGGTCAAATGAAAGCGCGTTTCGGTGACATCATCGACGGTCTAAGCCAGCTTGAAGACTTTGTACTGTTCAACCTAAAAGCTGAGAAAGGTTTGTTCGTAAAAGGGTTCGGTCAAGCGTATCAAGTCTCAGGCGATGACTTGGTTGATTTTGTGCATCTACAAGAAGGCCACAAGAAAATCGAAAACGCCTAATGCGGACGTCGTTTTTATGATTACTAAGAGGGAGTTAGGTTATACTGGCTCCCTTTTTTATATTGGAACAACAGCATGAGACCTGTAAGCAAGGAATTGAGCGAGATCTGTTATCCCTTTATTTACGAAGACAGCCCTGTGTGCGATTTCGAGATCACCGCAGACGAGTTGTGCAGCCGGATTGGGTTGGTGCTGTCGATGGAATTGGACGACTTCAGTCGAGATATTCTCACGCGCCTTCAGCCTAATGTTTACCATCTCAATGGTTCGGTGCGTGGCAAGTTAGCGATTACAGAATCGGAAGTTGAAGAGCTTAAAGCAGACTATGAGGCCGTAAAAGCGCGCATAGACGGTGGTTTTAAAGGTTTCGTGCTGCCGGGAGGCCATGCTACGTCTAGTCAACTGCATTTGTGCCGCTGCCAAGCAAAGAAAACCGTTCGAGCACTCGTCGCGATAGAGCATGCTGGGAAAAAGCAACCAGCGCCGATTCTGTTCCGTTACGCCAACTTAATGGCCAATGTCATTTACAGTTTGGCTTCTTACATTAATCATGTTTACCAAGTGGAAGAAACTGAGTTTGTGTCTCGCAGCTACGCTATGCCAAAGAAGTAAACGCTGTAAACAAGTCGCTTTAGTACACGTGCCTTAAGCGTCGCAGTGTCATCAATAGTCAGCAATAAATCGTTGAAATGACGACAAAGTGATAACGATTTCGAGTGAACACAAAGCCACATATTATGTTCAGTTAAACGTTAAGAAGCCATGGCATTGGCTTCTAGCTCTTTTGCCCCGCGGAGCATAGCTTCGATGAGCTCACCAGCATTAAACTTTTCTAACGCTTCGTGAGCGCCAACTTGATGCGCTCTATCGACACAAATCTCACTCGACAGTGAAGTATGTAGAATGCGGTACGAGTGATTAAGAGCTGAGTCATTTTGCACTTCAAACGCTAACTCGTAACCATCCAACCCCGGCATTTCAATATCACTGACCAGAATATCTATTGGGCGGTTTGCTTCTGCCTCATTTTTCATCAACTGCAGTGCATCTGAGCCATTTTTACAAATTTGATAGGAGATATTGATGCTATCTAGCGCGTCACTTAATTGCTTACGCGCAATTGATGAGTCATCCACCAACAAGATATTCAGTGCTTTGAGGCGTTCACGCTCTACATCCGTCAGCATCGGGATATTCGCGTTTTCATACTGCGGATAAATTTTAGAAAGCAGTAGCTCGACATCGAGCATTTGAACTGTTTGATCGCCATAACGAGTGATACCCGTCACGAAGATGTTTTTTCCAGCGCTTGCTGGTGGCGTTTCAATGGCTTTCCAATCGCATTCGATGATCTTCTCTATGCTACGAACCATAAACGCAACCACAGTGCGTAAACAGTCGGTCACGATGAGGTAGCAGTTTTTGTATTCTTCTTGCGTAATTGGACGAAAGCCAACCGCAGCTGACATGTCGATAACAGGAACGGTGAGATCACGAATGGTCACCGTACCAATCACATGGTGATGGGAATACGGGATTTTTGTGGTTGGCATGTAGGGTACAATTTCACGAACTTTAAGTGTCCCTATTGCGAAGTTTTGTTGCAGGGTGAGCTTAAACATCAACATACCCTGAGATTGATTCGCCTTACTAACGACTTTTGCCATGAAATAACCTTATAAATGCCACCGATTTGTGTCTAATCATATCTTATAAAGCGACAGCTTCAACCGTATAGGAAGTAAATGTGAGCTTTTTAAGCAATCTCTTTATAAATCGAGGTCAATATTACCCGTGTTGCACTGGTTTTCATCACCTAGCCAAGTGTTTTTGGGGCAAGCCATGGCCTAAAATGGGTTAGGTGGAGAAATGTTTGGCGCAAACCAGTGTATTCGGTAAACTTGCGCCACCAGAATAGTGAGAGATAAACACATGGCAAACACAGCAGCCGCATTGCACATTCTTGTTAAGCACAAAGAACAAGCTGAAGACATCATCAAGCAACTGAAAAAAGGCGCTAAATTCCAAACACTAGCGAAAAAGTATTCAACTTGCCCGTCTGGCAAACGTGGTGGTGACCTCGGTGAGTTCCGTCGCGGTCAAATGGTGCCTCAATTCGACAAAGTTTGTTTTTCTGGTGAAGTGTTAACTCCGCACTTAGTCAAAACAAAATTTGGCTGGCATGTGGTCAAGGTTCTCTACAGAACATAGCCTCTACCCAGAGCTCATGAGCTGACTTTCGAGTTTCTCGAACGCCAGTACATACGAGCAGAAATCATGGTAAGCACGAATTGGCTTACCATGATTCACTTATTCTTGCCCAAAATCATTCAGAGTCAGAAACTCTATTTAGTTCCTTTCACACGATTACTTCTAATGGCTTCAAGCTGACTGCAAATAGACAACGTACCTCAATAGCAACCATTACGTTCCCAAAAAATTTAGTCTTTAACAAACATAAGTTGGAGCGACGACCGTTCTCCCTTTGGCTTACCTTGAGAAAACAACTCATACGAGATCAACGCACACTAACGCATTGTTAAATTAATGTTTAATAAGTGAGAGTTTTGTTGCTCTTTTACTAATGTCTAATATTCCTATCGATAGCAACACATGCTTAATAAGTGCAAATCAATAAAGGTGCTCGATAGCAGCTAGGATGTGGTCTCGTATTGGTCGAAGGTTTGTGTACCTCGCGAAACTCTAGTTGAGATGGTTCAGCTTTGAAACGTAAAAAAGGATAACTCAATGTCTGACTCAAGTAAGACTTTTTACAGGGATGTGCGCAAGAAACCGCATGAATTTGAAAGCCGAGAAGACTTTCTAAACCATGATTTAACCGTCATGAGCTTTCGTCGCTGGGGTATTCATTTGCCATCGCGTGATTACAGTATTGAAATCGAAGATTGGGTACCAGCGTTAGCCGCCACCATAGGAAAAGTTGTTATGGTGACCGCCATGGTTGCGGCCTTTGCTGCTCAATTCGGCTTATCTCCGGAGTTCGTTGCAGAAAACGTGCGTTACGAACTGCTTATTGCAGGTGCTCTGTTCGTTATCCTGTTTTCCGCCATCCTAAACCCGAACGCAAACTTAGCCGGTACTCATGGCCCAATGATACCGCTGATTCCTATGATTGCCGCCGCTGGCGGGCATCCTCTGGCTCTCGGTTTGATGGTCTGTGCTTTTGGTTTAATTCTCGCTTTTACTAAAGGCGGTTCAAAACTTATGACCCTGACTGGCATTGGGGTTAGAGGTGGGTTGTTGATCTACCTTGGCGCAGTAGGATTGATCGGACAAATCAATAAGACAGAAGCGTGGGCTGCAAGTACCGACCAAGGTTATATCTCATTTGTGGTCATTGGTCTAACGGTTATGGTTTATGCCTACTTAGCCAAAATCAACAAACG
This sequence comes from Vibrio parahaemolyticus, assembly GCF_900460535.1. NCBI lineage: Bacteria > Pseudomonadati > Pseudomonadota > Gammaproteobacteria > Vibrionales > Vibrionaceae > Vibrio > Vibrio parahaemolyticus. The sequence goes on from NZ_UHIL01000002.1 coordinate 1,175,976, forward strand.
TTGGTTGGCTATCCCACTGTGTTCTGCGCTAGCGGGTATTGTCGCTTACGCGATGGGGGCTGAGTTTGCTTTTACCACGGAGCCGGGCCTGCCTAATTTCAGTCCATTCTACTGGTGGGGTGAAGATACCGGCTGGCAACTAGGCTGGCCAACGTTAGAGCACTTTATTGCTGTTACGCCATTTGCTCTATTAGCCGTCGCTATGTGGTCTCCTGACTACCTTGGGCATCGAGTTTTTCAAGAACTTAACTACCCAAAAGAAGCGAAAGGCGTACTAATGGATGTCGACGATACGATGGTCGGCGCGTCTATTCGTCAGGGGGTTGGTTCACTACTAGGTGGCGGCAACTTAGCCTCTTCTTGGGGTACGTACATGATTCCAGCCGCAATTGCCAAACGTCCTATTCCTGGCGGTGCGCTGTTAACTGGCTTAATGTGTATTGCGGCCGCGGTAATTGGTTACCCAATGGATCTCGCGATGTGGGAACCAGTTCTACGCGTTGCGTTGATTGTCGGCGTGTTCTTACCACTTCTTGAAGCAGGTATGCAGATGATCCATAAGCATAAAGATTCACTCAGTGCGGGTATCTGTATTTTTGCTTGTGCATTCGTTAACCCAGTGTTCGGCTGGGCTATAACTATGCTGCTGGATAACCTCGGACTTATCGGTGACCATGAGCGCGCTAACGAACTATCAGGTAAAGATAAATACCTGATCCCTGGCGTGGCCTTTATCATTTGCGCTGGTTCCCTTGCTGTCGTTGGTCAGCTTCCGGGTATTCCCGCTCTAATTAGCTAATAGACTCTCGTTCACACTCTACTCTTGTCCAAAGTCCATCGGATATTAGATAAGATTATTGGTTCACTTCTTTAGTGCTGAGTTAAACTCGATAAAGAGGGGGAAGCCAATTTTCACTTCAGTGCCATAGTCATTCGGAAATGGGGACTTGATGTTGATGTAACTGGTTTATGCCCCATTGTCATTTTCGCTCATAAAATCGCTTGCTCTTCTAGTTCCAAATTTTCCCCAATAAAATTCATCTGAAAGGAATGCAACTCACTTCGTAATTGCTAATTAAAAATGATTAATTAGCAATTACCTGTCTGAGGGTATGCTGAAAATGATTTTGAGTCACTTCGGGACAAAAGAGTGACGCTTTGTGTCTACGTCACGGGCTGCTTGTTTGTGTTGCAGCTTCGGCTATTTAAGAAGTCGAGTTGAGTTTTGATCTCCTTCTCTAACTCACCGACATAGATTAATGATGTCTCGATATTAGCGTATTTTCCGCTTCTGCTTGCACTAAACCAATTGAATGACCCCACCGCCATATACCGATCATCAGCAAAAACGCTTTTACTATGGACACCATTTATCACATTGATAACGATACCAAGCTGTTCCAAGGTCGCGCAGCAATGTTGAAACGCTTTTACTTTATTAGTATCCGGGTGGTTTGCGACCGTGGTATTGAAATGTCTGTCGGTGTGTATGGTTATCTGGACACCTTTGTGCAGTGCTGTTTTTAGTAGTTCTAACTGACCAGTTGATTGCAGTTTGTCTAGCAGTAACCAAGGCGAGACGATATCTATTTTTCGTTGTACTTCCCTCAGCAGTTTTGATAAGAACGCATCGTGCTCTTCGGCATTGGTTAGCAGTTTCGGATGGCCGCATATTTGTAATAAATCGGGGCGTTGACCAACACTAAACTCAAGCTCATTTCGCTCGTCAGTGAAGAGATACTTGGCGAGTAATCCTCGTGGAGAAGATGATGGCGCAGCTTCAATGATATCCAAATCACCAAACACCAAGAATGCATCTTTGGCTCGAGAGACAGCGACGTTGAGCATTGACGGATCCATATCGATAAACCCGCCATCGTTGTGTCTGGTGTACACCTGGGAAAAAATAATGATTTTGCGTTCAGCACCTTGAAGAGAGTGAACGGTGCCAACGGTTAGTTGGTCATCCCCCTTGCCTGCTTTGATATCGAACTCACCACACGCGGTCTTGATCTGGTTCACTTGAGCTGAAAATGGAGTAATGATACCCACACACTTGGCCAGTGGCTCGCCGTAGTAATTCTCTATTTCAACCTTATTGGCATGTAGCCATGCAGCGATAGTTTCTGCTTCTAACTTATTGCGTCGGCTGCCGCTAAATGATTCCGCGATACCGTCGACGTGCAAATGACTGAAAGGGGAGTAGAGGCTATCTTCGGTCGCTTGTCCTCGCTTGGGGATCAGGATACCTTGATAGCAAAGGTCATTGCAGTATGAGATTAATTCATCGTAGCAGCGTCTATGTTCTTGCAAAAACATTCCAGGCTCAGCTTCCGGCATATAATGAAAGCGGCTTGCTTGTTGCGCTACATGCATCACACTGCCAGTTACTACACTTCGGCCAGCCTCTTGAATGGCTGTGTATTCATCATCAGAGTTGATGACTTTATGCTGCTTTAAATTACCTCGATCGATTGATGAACTCACATTTCTAATTGGCGGGATTTGGTAAATATCACCAATCACCAAGGCTTTTTTGGCAAGTGCGAATGAGGCCGCGGCAACTTCTGGAGCTACTTGGCCTGCTTCATCAACGATCAAAAGGTCGATTTCATTAAGCAGATATTCAGTTTCAAATTCATTATTCCCAACGTGAGACTGGTAAGTCATATGAGAAGGCAGAGAATGGAACGTTGATACAATGCAAGGAGTGATCATCATTCGGCGTTGCCAGCGAGGACGAACCGTTTTCAAACCTGTTTTCCGGGCCTGCTTGTTCAACTCTTGACCCAAATCTCGGCAATTGAGCAGCCAGCATGCTTCCCAGTAATGGACCGCTAAGCGGAACATTCGAAAACGGGTCGTGATATCTAAAACCGAATCGATGTCAGTCAGTTGTGGAATAGTTTGCTCTGGAGAGTCTTCAGTAAAGTTATTGATAGAATCAAGCCAATTCAGTTGTGATTGCTCAAACTCTTGATACTGCTCTAGCCAAGATTGATACCGATTTTTTTGATCATCAAAATCGTCTTTTTTACTAGAAAATACTTGCTTGAGTAGGCTCTCAAATCGGTCTGATGACAGATTTTCAATTTGCTCTTCATCGTGCTCAATAAGGTTATACATGAAACTCCTGCGCTGGAGTTCAAGTTTATTCTTAATTGGCGGTAACCACTTAAACAGAGTTAACCATGTAGATTCATTGCCGAGGTAGCTTCGCCACGCAGTTAACTGTTCTTTGGCGTTATCTTTCAATGCTTGCGCATTAGAAACGGCTTGTTGTTGATCTGCCAATGTTTGTTGGGGATTGTTCCCCAGCCGAGAATGGATGTCATTTAGTTGGCGGTTGTAGTGATGCCAATTGTTTTGGATGTGATCTAACTGGTTTTGATGTTGGCGCAATTCGGCAAGGAGATACGCTTTAACTTGCGTTACATCAGCAAAATTCTGTTGTGGAAACGCCTGTTTTGCTCTATCCAAATAATGCGCTTGGGCTTGATCGAGAAAATCCAACTGCTCGACTTTTTCATAGAAATGCTTAGTTTGGTAACTTTTGGCTGCTTCCAATTCTCCATACGCCGATGGCAGGTAGCCACCATAGCTAAAAATGTCGGGCAACCATCGGCCTGATAGTTCGTCGTCGCCTTCATCGAAGTCTTTACCAAAGGCATCAATGATGTTGGTTACTGCTTGATTATTAGTCGATGCCGCAATGATTAGCGGCGGCTGACTCTCTTTTAGCGCAGATTCAATCCACAGTGATGCGACTACAGATAGAACAAACGTTGTTTTACCTGTGCCAGGAGGACCATTTACCGCAAGAATATCGCCTTCTTGCATGGCTAAGGTATGGGTCAAGGCATCGCATTGCGCTTTAGTTAGCGGGAATTGACTATTTGAGTGGCCAAAACGCGAATGCACTGTCTGAGATACTTCAATACATTCATCGTGGTTGGTTACTGTTTTTGCCGCGTAACTATCAAGCAGAGGCAAGGCTGTGCTTGAATTGCTCAGGTTATCGTACAGTTTTAAAATATGCCTTGAAGCTCCCAAGCACTCGCTGATTTTGTTGACTAAGCCACGACTTTCAATGTGTTCGTAGAACTGCTTGATTCGGTTTCTATCGCAGTAATCGGCAAATAGTTTTTGGGTGAGTCCGTAGTAGTTGTGCCAATCTTTTTGATGGTTCTGATACTGTTCTTCTTGTTCGAATTTGGCTGGAATACTTTCAGTAGACTGCGCTGGAATTTCATTTGTTGTTAGGAATTCATCGAGCTTATCGACGTCAGCGATAGTAAAGGTGTCATTTCCTTGAGGAGCAAGCAAATCACGAGGTATGAATGGCGTGGTGTTGGGAAATAGTAGTCCTTCACGATTGACCCATAAAGAGCAGACAATTGGTGTCAGTACACCAGGCATATTGCCGCTGTAATCTTTCCCATGAACTTTCCGAAGATAATAGGTGACCGGTCGATGATGAATTTGTACGGCGGTTAGGGTATCTGCTTCATTGCGAAACAGATCTTCTAGCAATGTAGAATCAGGTTTAAGCTTACCTTCTTTGAACTCGTCGGTTGTCGTTCGCACATAATTTTTCAGGTCTTGCTTTTTTAATGCACCTTTCGCGCTATCGGCATCGGCAAGAGAATTACGCCAATAGTGAATCCAGCCCTGATTATTCATACCCGGTCCTTGAAATTTTTGCGATAAGCATGTGATTTTAGTCGAATATCCCCTTGCCAAGGGAGTGTTTTTTGTTAGAACTTTGAACAATTTCTTACTTGTCGATCTTTTAGTCATTCGGATGATGACTATTCGAGCCGTCGAAGAATTGGGGCAGGGGTATTAAAGTCTATTTCTCCTAATGTTATATGAATTTAATGATTAATTATGTGAATGTTTGGCTGCTGGTGACTTATGCATGTATAAACAACTAAAATGTTGTTTTTATGCTGATGGACAACTTTTAAGTTGTATTGGTGGCTTCTGGAAGTTATCGCAAACATCGCACTTGTTGGGCAGGTCAAATCCAGAGCATTGCTGCGTGATTAGTGCGTGAGGTACACGTTTGTCTGTTCTTCACAGCTAAATCAGAACACTTTTGCATTTATATTCATCTTAGATTTAGGTAATTGATGAAACCGCAATAAAAAACTAATGTGCTTGGAGTAATCGTTAGCTGCAGACCTAACTGATTTCTGTCCAAAAATGCGTTTAGAACGCTCTTCTCTTCCCAAATTTATGTGGTTACAGTGTTTTACCGACCAGAAACATTTTTCTGTTTTTTCAAAGAACATAATTAACCCCCGCCCATTTCCTCACCGTTGCTATCGGTCTATTGCATGCCTTAGATGCCTTCCTTACTGGTAAATTTGTCAGTAGACTTCTATTCTAAGCTAAAAGGTTTTGATGGGGGCTGAGCCGTACCCGCTGCCGTTTCATCTGGCAAATGGAGTTCCTCAGTCAAGGAAGGGACTTATCCAACACGGAGTATAGTGCCATGCATCATTCATTATCCTTGCCGATTTTATTGTTGTCGTCTGCGGTTGTGCAGGCGGCGGTTCCAGAAAGCCTTGCTATACCGCAGGCTTACCTCGATAGTCATCCTCATCCCGTTCATACAGCTCCACCTCCGGCTTATGCCGTGGATCGTATTCTCGTTAAATTCCGTCCCGGTGCAGCGGCGTCTGACGTAGGGGAGTTGATGCGTGAGAGCAGAGCCAAATCGCTCAAAGTCATTTCCGGCATTGATGTGCATGTTTTGCAAGTACCCGTTGGAACAGTGGAAGCGCAGTTAGCCCGTTTTAACCAGAACCCGAATGTGTTGTATGCAGAACCTGATATCAACCACATTGTTCAGTATGTTCCAAATGAAGGTCTCGGTGGAAGTATCTATGCTAGTGACTACTTTTCTGAGCAGTGGGCGCTCAATAATACTGGGCAAGTACATTCTACCGTGGTGAATGACCCACTATTTGGTCCGTATCTGGATGAGGCCTCTGGCTTGCCTGGTGCAGATATCAATGCTCCCGAAGCTTGGGATATGACGAAAGGTAGTTCTGCCGTCAAGATAGCAATTCTCGATTCCGGTATTGATTGTCGTATGGCAGGGGATAGCGTGAGTAGCATTGAGTTCGGGAACGGAAAATGTGTTGAGCAGCAGAAGTTCGTCACCGATTATCAAAGTGATACGTTAGAGGACGTGGTTGGACACGGCACCCATGTCGCAGGTATTGCGGCGGCTCAGACAGATAACGGTATTGGTATTGCTGGGGTCGGTTTTAACAGTTCTGTTGGCAACTTGAAGACGTGCTACGAATATCTGATTTATAGCTGCGACCCATTTTTTGGCTGCTTCCTTATCGCTGCGACGGGGGTATGCCCGCTATCTTCCTCCATTGATGCGATCACCTATGCTGCCGATAACGGCTACCACGTGATTAACATGAGTTATGGCTCTGATGAAATCGATGAAGAGGGCAACCCGATTAGCTTAGTCGGTTATAGCCAAGCGGAAAATGATGCCGTTAACTACGCTTGGGGGAAAGGCGTGTTGTTAGTGAGCGCAGCAGGGAACGCCGGAGACCCGATAAAGAACTACCCCGCAGCTTATGACAACGTGATTGCCGTAGGTGCGACGGATGACGATGACAATCGTGCCAGTTTTTCTACTTTCGGTAGCGATTGGGTGTCGCTAATGGCACCCGGTGACAGTATTCTCTCAACGATGCCAAATGAGCAGTGTGGCACCTTCGATTACGATAATGACGCCTGTCTGCATTGGCAGTCGGGTACATCAATGGCCAGCCCTCATGTTGCTGGCGCAGCTGCGTTACTTTGGGCATACAAATATGCGGATCAGTTATCCGATCCTGCGACTTGCCAAGATGCCTCTGGCGTACCTTGTAACCAGATGATTCGTATGATGTTGGAACAGGGAGCGGATCCAATAGGGGCTGATGGGCAAGACTTACAGAGCATCTCTCAATACGGACGACTTAATTTGGTGGGAGCTCTGACTGCAACACCTTCGGAACCGCCACCGCCTCCTCCTCTAGTCGTTAAGGCACCAGAAGCTCTTTCCATCTCGATCACCAATAGTATTGTCTTTCTCACTTGGGACTATTTGGGGGATCAAGATGCCATTGCAGGCTTTAGAGTCGAACGCGAGAGTTGGAATGCAAAACGTAATCGATGGCAAAGCGTAAGCAGTTGGGATGTTCTCGACCCTACGGCCACGATGTTTGAAGATTCCAGTGCCAATGGCGAAGTACATTATCGTGTTGGCACCATTCAGCAAAGCGATGGTTCTTTGTTCTGGAGTGGATGGAGCGATAACATCACGGTTGCTGGTTCTGGTGGTGGTAAGGGCGGCGGAAAAGGTGGAGGCAAGCCGAACAAATGAACGCCATGAAAAAGGCCCGAGAAGAGGGCCTTTTTGTGTTTTTAACTTTCTATGTTTTCAATATCGAACAGAGATAAATACGGCACTGTGGCTAAAGATTTGCCACGAATTGTTTATTAAACTCAGCGTTTACTTTATCGCTTAGCTGTTCGTATTTTTCGCTCAACGCAATTTGCTGCGCTTGTAGATGAGTTGGGTTCTTAGCAAGATCAGAGGCATGAAGTTGGCTCATCTCCTCCATAAAGCCGCTAGTTAGCTGGCTGAAGATCGCGTCTTTACCGATAATAAAGCTCGCAAAATTCTCTTTCACGAATGCTTGTTCATTCGGGTTTAAGTTTTCTAAACCCAGACGTGCTTGGTTAGCAGAGGTCACATCATCAAACGTTGCGTTAGCTGGGTTCGTGCCTGGCTTCAGATAGGCGGCATCATTTTTAAAGTCATTGGCATTTTGAGTAAACGCGTTTTCAATCAACTTTTGAGAAAAGCTTCTGACTTCGAATGTTGACTGCACTGGCTTATGGTCGCTGACATTCTCAAAACCATCAGTGATAACACTGGTTTGGTGGTTCTGTAAGTTGCCCGTTTTGTTGGTTACACCAGTGTTATCCAGCTCACCGAAGTCAGGGCGATCTCGGCCTTCTTTCTGCTTAATATTGCCAGTGTGCTTATCTAGCTGCATGTAAGTATGGCTATCGAGTGGTTTGAACTTAAAGCCATGTTTCGCTAAGTGCGTATCATCGTGGGCAATTGGGTCGTACAGCACATCAGAGCCTTCAGCAACGCGCTTCTCACGTTCATTGAGATCGCCAGTGATCAGAACTTCCTCATTTGGATTAATGCCTTCCATCAACTTGTTGCCTTCGAACTCACGTTTGACTTCTTTGTTGGAATCCAGGTGTGCAGAAATGACGTTTAAAGGTTGTCCATTGATCTCCAAAGCTGTTTTCACGCCGCCTTTATTACCCGTGATGCCCATGAAGAATTCCATGTTTCGTCCACCGATGCCGTGACGATATTCAGACTCATTTTTCACGTTAATATCGACGCCATCTTTCGCAAAAACAGACATCGAAGTGTAGCTGACACCTTCACCAAGCCCTTTGGTCATGACTTTCATTTTGTTTTGGCTAAGCAGGTTCATGCCATCGAGTTCTAGGTCGTTAGCAAGCAATTTCGATTCTTGTTCGGCAAATAAGACCACATCATAGTCACCCTTTTGGATAAGGTTTTGGAAGTAGTTCTTCGTCTCTTCAGGCATCTTTTGGTTGGCTTGGTTGTACGTTAACGTCAGGACTTTAACGTTGCCGTTGTTCTCTTTTTTGTGCAGTTGTTGGTTCATCAAGTTCAGCTTTAAGTCGCTGTTTTTCGATGAATCTGTTTTGCTAAAAAAGCGATTAAAAAAGCTGCGATTTTCTTTTTGTTTGAGGCTAATTTCACCATCATTGCTTTTGGTAACGCTGTATTCTTTACCAAATACAGAGCCAAATTTAACGGTATCGCCTTCTTTCGCATTGGTTTTGATATTTTGAATATCTGCGAGGTCTAAATTACCTCGATGTTGACTATTAATTTGAATTGTCGACATAAAATAAACTCATTTCTAAACATGGTCGTTTTTAGCGGGATTAAATGAAAATCCCAGCAGGTAATTGTTCTGGAATTGCTGCTTCGTTATCGGTTTGTTCAATGAAGAGGTGCCACTGCTCAATTTTTTCTAGCAGTTGTTGGAATGTGTTTTGAACATAACTTTGAGGCTTATTAGCTAAAGAAATAACCTTATAAACGGTCAGTCTGCGGCTATCCGGCATTAAACCAACACCGAAACCACCTCGAAATGGTTCTAGCGCGTGTTCACCGATTGCAATTGCGATGGCTTCTGGCAGAGGTGTTGGCAACTCAACAGGGCTGGTCAACGACATGTGCAAATTGATGGTGGTTTCGTTCTTAAATATGGTTAAGAAATGCGCTTCATCATGGTCATTTGTATTCGATGATAGTTCGCATTGAAATAATCCGTTTGCATCGAAGTTCGCGTCGTTACCTAAAAAACTGATGCTTTCTTGGTAGATATCCATTGTTTTCCCCTCAATCTAAAAATTTATTATGGTTATTACTCATTTTGGGAAAGAGTATAAGAGTGAGGGTGTGGAAGGATATTGAGTATGGGCGTAAGTTTTTATTTTTATCGTATCAACACGGACCACAACTAGAGGGCGGCGACCTGTTTAGTTCGTCTGAGAGTGGTTTGTCTGAATAAAGTATTCATCTTTTATTCATGGCTCATGTGAAGAATAACCATGTCTTTTACATGGAGAAAGAAGATGGACGCGAAAACGAACAATGCAATCTCAAAATCAATGATGTTTTTCCATTGGGTTATCGGGCTTGGAATGATTGCGGTACTCATTTCTGGTCTAGTTATGGATGATGAATCAAACAACTTACTTTTTAATGCTCACATGTCATTCGGACTTTTAGTCTTAGCCTTGAGCGTGCCTAGGTTAGTTGGGAGACTCATTGCGGGTATGCCAAAACCTATGACTGAAAGAAGTAAATTTGAGTCTATCGCGGCGGCTGTGGTTATGTACTCTCTTTTGGCCTTAACTGTGGTGTTGCCTTTGTCTGGCATCGCGGTTTCTGTAGGAGAAGGGTACGGCCTGAGCCTGTTTGGTTTTGAATTAGTGAGTTCTGGCAGAGAAATACACATGCTGAAAGAGTTGGGCGAGGGGATCCACGAGCTTAGTGGTGAAGCGTTGTTGCCATTCCTATTGGTTTTGCACCTTGGTGCCAGCTTTATGCATCACTTTATTAAGCAGGACGGAACGTTGCTGAGAATGTTGGGCAAAGCTTGATAAGACAAAACAAGAATGTGCTTCGAAAGTTTCTGAGCAACAAAATGGCAGGTAGGTGATACCTGCCATTTTTATATAAGCGAAAGGATGTCTAATTGTTAAATTATGCTTCGCTTTGGATGATATCAAAATCGGTCGGCGTTCATCACTTTGGTCCACGCGGCGACAAAGTCTTCAACGAATTTTCCTGCGTTGTCATCTTGTGCATACAGCTCGGCATAGGCTCTGAGTATTGAGTTTGAGCCGAAGACAAGATCGACGCGGGTCGCTGTCCATTTTACATCTTTGGAGCGACGGCTACGGATTTCGTAAAGGTTTTCGCCAACGGGTTCCCACGTGTACTTCATGTCGGTTAGGTTAATGAAAAAATCGTTGGTAAGTTGGCCGACTCGGTCTGTGAACACACCGTGTTTGCTACCGCCATGATTTGTGCCAAGAACGCGCATCCCTCCGACGAGCACCGTCATTTCAGCGGCAGTTAACCCCATCAATTGGGTGCGATCCAACAGCATTTCTTCTGGTGTTACAACGTAGTTTTGTTTGAGCCAGTTTCGATACCCATCGTGCAACGGTTCTAACACCTCGAAAGACTCAACATCCGTCATCTCCTGTGTTGCGTCGCCACGTCCTGGAAGGAACGGCACAGTGACGTTAACACCCGCAGCGCTGGCGGCTTTCTCAATACCGACGTTACCTGCTAATACGATCACATCAGCGACGCTAGCTCCCGTATCTTTCGCGATGCTTTCCAACACCGGTAGTACTCGGGCTAGCCGCTCTGGCTCGTTACCTTGCCAGTCTTTTTGTGGTGCTAAGCGAATACGAGCGCCGTTTGCGCCACCACGTTTGTCAGACTGACGGAACGTGCGTGCACTGTCCCAAGCGGTTGTGACCATGTCACTGACCGATAACCCACTGGTTGTGATTTTGGCTTTTACCGCGTTCACATCGTAGTTTGCGTTGCCGTGAGGAACCGGATCTTGCCAGATGAGGTCTTCTTGCGGGACATCAGGGCCGATGTAGCGAGCCTTAGGTCCCATGTCTCTGTGCGTTAATTTAAACCAAGCCCGAGCAAAGGTGTTGGCGAAATAGGCCGGGTCGCTATGGAAGCGTTCTGAGATTTTGCGATACTCCGGATCCATCTTCATCGCCATATCGGCGTCTGTCATGATTGGGTTATGCCGAACGTTAGGGTTTTCAGGATCGACCGGTTTGTCTTCCTCTTTAATGTCGATAGGTTCCCATTGCCATGCGCCGGCTGGGCTTTTTTTCAGTTCCCAATCGTAATTTAACAGCAGATGAAAATAGCCGTTATCCCATTGCGTTGGCTGGCTTGTCCATGCGCCTTCAATCCCACTGGTGACCGCGTTGTTGCCTACGCCGCGGGTTGTCTTGTTTAACCAACCTAATCCTTGGTCGTGAATGTCGGCACCTTCTGGCTCTGGGCCTAAATTGGCTGCATCACCGTTACCATGCGCTTTACCTACGGTGTGGCCACCAGCGGTTAGGGCAACGGTTTCTTCATCATTCATTGCCATTCGAGCGAACGTAACTCGTACGTCGTGCGCGGTTTTGAGTGGATCCGGCTGTCCATCGACGCCTTCTGGATTGACATAAATTAAGCCCATCATCACAGCGGCGAGTGGGTTCTCTAAATCCCGTTCACCTGAGTAGCGACTGTTAGGGTTGTTGGTAGGTGCCAGCCATTCTTTTTCTGAGCCCCAATAAATGTCCTTTTCTGGGTGCCAGATGTCTTCGCGCCCAAATCCGAAGCCGAACGTTTTCAACCCCATGGATTCATAAGCCATCGTACCGGCATACGCAATGAGATCGGCCCAGCTCAGTTGGTTGCCATATTTTTTCTTAATCGGCCAAAGGATACGTCTTGCTTTGTCGAGATTAGCGTTATCTGGCCATGAATTTAGCGGGGCAAAACGTAAATTACCGGTGCCCGCACCGCCGCGACCATCTGCGATTCGATAAGTCCCTGCCGCATGCCATGACATACGAATCATCAAGCCGCCATAATGTCCCCAGTCAGCAGGCCACCATTCTTGGCTATCGGTCATTAGTGCGATGAGGTCTTGTTTGAGTGCAGCGAAATCGAGTTTTTTGACTTCTTCTTGGTAATCAAAATCACTCGGCATTGGATTCGTTTTAGCGTCGTGTTGATGCAAAATATCGAGGTTGAGCGACTTCGGCCACCAGTTCTTTTCTGTTCTGTCATTGGTGGTCATGGAGCCATGCATTACGGGGCATTTGCCTGCGGAATGCGCTTTTTCTTGTGTCATGTTAATTCTCCCATTCTTGCGTTTTGCGAGTGCTAGTCGGTACAACTGGTGAACAAACACGGGCATCCGTTATTAATTACTGATGTTTTTAATACAGAGCATTATCCTTAGGTCGTTTCGCTCGGCGTTATTTCTGCAGCGATCGTAACATCCATGCTGTTTTTTCATGGATGCGCATTCTGTCCGACACCAACGCCACGCTAGATTCGTCATCCGCTTGTTGGGCTAGCTTTAACACTTTACGTGCGGTCTTTACGACTTGTTCGTGATTGTGTGTGAGTATGTCGACCATTTCCGTCGCGCTCGGAACGCATTCAACCTCTTCAATTACACTGAGTTTGGCGAACTCTTTAAACGTGCCGGGTGCGGGAACGTCCAGTGTGCGTATGCGCTCGGCAATCTCGTCTACAGCCGTCGCAAGTTCGGTGTAGTGTTCTTCGAACATGAGATGCAGTTCTCTGAAGTTTGGGCCTTCCACATTCCAGTGGAAGTTGTGCGTTTGCAGATAGAGCGTGTAAGAATCTGCCAAGAGCTGCTTCAAGCCCTCTGCGGTGCTTAATCGGTGCTCTCTATCAATGCCGATATCGATGTGCGTCATGCTAGCTTCCTTCATTCCATCTGGTTTCACGACTTTTTGTAAGCCGTCAGCAAACAACTAAAAAAAGTATTGGATAGATGTTCTGATTTGTAAAAATGATAAAAATGAATGTAACGTTCGGAAATTTTGATTACTGAATGGAAGGCGTTGTCTATAGCAAATACCAACGCCCACAAAGCACACAAAGCACACCGAGGTAACGGCGCGCCGCTGGGTTTAAACGATTTTGATTTCGAGATTATTTGAGAGATTGCTTTGCGATACGGGAAAGCGCTTCGAGACTGGAAACGTCCACATAGTTTGGGCGAAACACGAGGGCTATTCTGCGGTGAGGGCCGGGCTCATTTAAATGCACTGCCGATAATACTGGGTAGTGCGTGACGAGCTGTTCCAGTGCCATTTCCGGGATCAAGGTTGTGCCCATTCCACTCATTACCATTTGAATTAACGTGTTTAGGCTGGTGGCACGGTATTCCTGATTGGCGGTTTGTTCAGAGAGGCGGCAGGCATCCAAAATATGATCTTTGAGGCAGTGGCCTTCTTTAAGCAGCATGAGGTTGGTTTCTTGTAGTTCTTCGGACGTAATGCTGCTTTTGTCTGTGTGCATTTGCCCATCGAGCGCGACCCAGTAAAAGTCTTCTTGCCAAAACTCTAACGTTAACAAGCCGTCACAAGGGTAGGGGATGGCCAGCACGGCCGCGTCAATCTCACCGCTGTGAACCATGTCGACAAGGACATGCGACTGTTCTTCGACGATGTCTATTTTCGCGTTGGGGTACTGCTCTTTTAAGGTGAGTAACAACTTTGGCAGAAGATAAGGTGCAATGGTAGGGATCATGCCAATGGACAACGGAAAGCAAAAAGGTTCGCCGCAACTGTGGTCGAGGTGTGCCATGTCTTCTAGTTGAAGCATAATGTTGCTGGCTTTGTCCAAAACCTCACGACCAAGTGGCGTGACGAGCACTTTTTTATTGTCCCGCTCAAAAATCTTAATGCCTAGCTGACGCTCCAGTTCACTGACGCCTGTGCTCAACGTTGATTGGCGAACATGACACAAATCTGCTGCTTTACGAAAATGCAGCGTTTTTGAGACAGCCAAGGCATAAGATAATTGTTTTATCGATAGCATAGCGTTTATCCATCCGTTGAGTCTTCTCGCCGTTCAAACTTCTCGTTCTAATGATCAAGCTTAGAAGATGGCTTTTTGTTGTTCGAATTTCCCTAACGTTGTTCCTGCCTTTATCTACCATCCTTTCGCTCGGCATTGCCGTTCGATTCTGAGCGCGACTTGTTGTACTTGGTGATCAAGATAATCGGTCGAGCTCACCATTTGTCGCATGTCTTCAACAAAATGAGCGGGGCGAATCATCCGCAAAGTGTTTTCGTTTTTGCAAATAAAGTCGACACGCGGAATGCCAAGTTCATCCTCGTATTCAATGATGTAAGTTGCGGCGGTTTGGTGATTAAGTTGTGTGTTGAGTTCGAACATCCAATTGAGATACTGCTCTTCAATCCAACTTGAATAGTGCTGCTGGAAATAGTTTTTAAGTGATTGATAGTTAGCACTATTGAAATGGTGATATGTATTTCGTACTGCCGATTGCGGCTCACTTGTCGTTGGTGTGTACAGTTCTATGGGTAATTGATAGGGGTAGCGATCGTGGCTCCAATCTTCGATCACCGATTTAACGTGATTCAAAATGTAGTGCAGGGCACTGAACAATCTCGCATAAACGAGGCGAGACCCGTAGAACAGGCGTAAATGTTCACCATTGTATTGATTGATGTAATTGAGCGGAATTTTATAATTCACGCTCAAGTCGTCTTCATTAGTTGCAGTGACCGGATCATTACTTTGCAACAACCAGTGTTGGTGCTTGCGCCAAAAGGCAATGTCGGCCGATAGCATGTCCGGCCAAGCGGTGATCGGGAGGTGCGAACGATGGGGGTCACTAAAAGATATGAGGTCGTTACCCTCACCGTGCAGTTTTTGTAAATCGCTATTGAGCTGATAAATCGTGTTAGGGTCAGCTTGCTGCCATAGGCGCTGCTTTTCTTCTTCACTATTACTTTCTAAGTACCCAGGCAGATAACGTTCATAAAGTCGTTCTTCTAACATAACTACTCTCTGAAAAGGCATCTGTTGATAGAAAGTATATACGCAGAAATGGGAAGCACAGTTCTTTACGATGTCTCATGAAGCCGATAAAAGCTCTGGATGAGATCGTGACGAATGCACCTCCTAAGTGCTTGATGAGCAACGTTGTGCTTATCTCGATTATGATAAATGAGCTTGTAGTCAATAAGTTGGTTGTTTATCGGGCAGGGCAATATTTTCAGCTTTAGGGCGTTCTAGTAATCAACGCGTAAAGTCGTTCAAACTGCCGTTGTCACCACCACAAACCGCTCATCTTGTCCCCATCTTGGTTCCGCATTCATTAAATTGAGCTCCAACGCCGTTTGGTATGGGTCAACGTCAAAATGGTTGCTTACTAAACCCCAGAGCATCCAGTTGATTGCGGTTTCATTCTCGGTAAGCTCTTCGAGTGGCGCTCGGAGGAAAAAGTATTCATCCAAGCCATCGTCACCAAGACTGCCATAGATAATGTTACGTAGCTCTCGATCCAAATCATGTTGGAGATTGATTGAGTCGTACAGTTGTTCTTCTGTTGGGCCATTCTCATGGCGATAAACATTGCGTTTTGACTCTTTGCATAAAGTACCTGAGCCTGTTTCAATACTTACGTTTTTTTGCGAGTGTTGTTCTAGTGCTTGGATAATTTCATTCTCTAATTGGGCGAGTTTACTCAGCAAAATTTGATCATCGATGTTGTGCTCGTGAGTAGTCATTTTTTGAAAAGCCTTTACTCTCTCATAGACTGAATTCCCGTGAGTAAGAGCTGCAAAGCACTGCTCTCTGAGTGCTTCATTGGCTTGCCAAATGCCTGAGTAGAGCCCGTAGTCATATCGATACGGTGGAAGATCTTCAGTATCTTCGCCTAATATTTCTCTCCAGTGCCTTTGCCACTTTTCATTTTTTTCTTGTTTTACACTTGCGTATTGGCTAACCCAATGGTTACGAAGTGTTATGCCTAAAATGGCAAGAGGCCATGGAGCGAGCAAGTAAAAATAATAGTGAGAAGAGTTATCCCAAAAGTAACCGTAAATATAAATACTAAATGCAATCACCCAAGTTCCCATAGTGCAAACAGTAATCCCTGACATTATCGATGATTGGCGTTTTGTTTCTCTTAATGTATTACCTTCCGCACATAACCAAAAAATGCCGCCAAAAACAAAGGCAAACGTCATTAATAAGTAAGCAAGCCCCGCTCCTAAAAATCCCCAAAGTGACATGGTTTCTGATCCTTTTAAGTCCCACTTCTTTCTGGTGTGATGGAAGGGGATATGTAGTCCTAGTTCAGTGCCGTGATTTGCTCGATGCAGGTTTTACTCTCATTGATATTACGTTTCGACAAAAAAGGATGATGTCATTATGCAATAGAGTATTAGGCACGACGTGTGGCGAGAATTTACCATCATCCATTGCTTTCATATATGTGTTTTGATGCTTATTTGGTTCATGTCTCATAATGAAAACTCGTTTTCAATGGTTCTCAGTTGAGCTAATAACTAACTTTTTGGTCTGGTGCGATAAATTTCATTTTTTGAGTCACTTTTGACTCATGTTGACTTATTTAGAAAAAGGTAAATTAATGTTTTTATTAATAATTATTGAATCTTCCTGTGTGGGATTGGTCCCATTAAATTAGAGTAATAAGTCTATTTTTGGGATCGGTTTCATAAATTTTATGATACTGATTTCACTGTTTGAGCTGTAAGGAATATAAACCCCACTCAATTTATTTTTATAATCAATGAGTGTTGTTATGTCTCATATCCGTTTTTTCCCGCGTCATCGTTTGGCGCTTGCTTGCATGTTAGCGAGTGTTTCTAGCTTCTCTTTTGCCCAAAATCAGTGTGCTGTTGCTGATTTACAACAATCGCGTGATTTGGCCGCTGCCGTTTCTGGCGCTGAATATGATTGCTACCACGCTTGGTTCTCTGCGCCTTCAGCAACGCTGAATGATATTTATAGCGAAGCAAGTTTAAGTCGCATTCAAGTCGCGTTGGATCAAGAAATTGCACGCTATCGTGGTGAAGCAGAACAAGCTCGCGTTCTAGAAAATCTAGGCGAATTTATTCGTGCGGCGTATTACGTTCGTTACAACGCTGGCACTGGCACACCTGAGTTTTCAGAAGCATTGAGTCAGCGTTTTGCTCAGTCAACGAACCTGTTCCTTAACAACCCTCATGCTTTGGATCAAGGTCGCGAGCAAGTTGGTGCAATGAAGAGCCTGACTTTGATGGTTGATAACGTGAAGCAGTTGCCGCTGACCATGGATAGCATGATGGCAGCGTTGATGCACTTTAATCGTGACACCGCGAAAGACACCCAATGGGTTGATGGCCTGAACAACTTGTTCCGCTCTATGGCAGGTCACGCGGCGAACGATGCGTTCTACCGCTACATGGCAAACAACACTCACCATATTGATACGTTAGCGCGATTCGCTTCTGACAATGCATGGGCGTTAGACACAGATGCAAATTTCATCGTTTTCAATGCATTACGTGAAACTGGTCGTCTACTTGCGAGCCCAGATCAAGAAACCAAACGCAAAGCATTGGCTGTTATGCAGCAAGTGATGCAGCGTTACCCATTGGGCAGTGAGCACGACAAACTGTGGCTTGCCGCCGTTGAGATGATGAGTTACTACGCGCCTGAGGGTTTGAATGGTCTAAACCTAGAGCAAGCGAAGCAAGATCTAGCAGCACGCGTGATGCCACATCGTTTCGAATGTCAGGGACCTGCCATCATTCGCTCTGAAGATCTCACCGATGCTCAAGCTGCGAAAGCGTGTGAAGTGCTTGCTGCGAAAGAAGCAGACTTCCATCAAGTTGCGAATACTGGCAATCAACCAGTGTCGGATGACTTGAACGATCGTGTTGAAGTCGCGGTGTTTGCAAGCAACGACAGCTACGTTGATTACTCTTCATTCCTGTTTGGCAATACAACGGATAACGGTGGTCAGTACTTAGAGGGGACCCCGTCAAGAGCCGATAATACGGCGCGTTTCGTGGCTTATCGCTACGCGAATGGCGAAGATCTATCTATTTTGAACCTTGAGCACGAGTACACTCACTACTTGGATGCACGTTTCAACCAATACGGTTCATTCAGCGACAACTTAGCTCATGGTCATATCGTTTGGTGGCTGGAAGGCTTTGCGGAATACATGCATTACAAACAAGGTTACAAGGCCGCGATCGATCTGATCCCAAGTGGCAAACTGAGCCTTTCAACCGTGTTTGACACCACATACTCGCACGATAGTAACCGCATTTACCGTTGGGGCTACTTGGCGGTTCGCTTCATGCTAGAAAACCACCCTCAAGATGTAGAGAGCTTGTTGGCGTTGTCTCGTTCAGGTCAGTTTGCACAATGGGCGCAGCAGGTTACTGTGCTTGGTCAACAATACGATGCGGAATTTGAGCGTTGGTTGGATACGTTAGAAGCGGTAGTTGAACCGGAGCAACCAGGAACGGACCCAGAAGAGCCAAGCGAACCAACAGAACCTGAAGTGCAAGTGACGGAGCTGGCGGCGAACCAAAGCCTTCAACTGAGTGGCGAAGCATATAGCGAAAAACTGTTCTATGTTGACGTGCCTGCTAACACCGTTCGCTTTAATGTCTCTATTGAAGGAGCGGGTGATGCCGACCTTTACATGAGCTACAACAAAGTGGCGCATTACTACGACTTCGAAATGAGCCAGTACGCGGACGGTAGCAATGAAGAGATTCAATTTGCGCCAGAGCAAAATGGTTACGTTAAAGCAGGCCGTTACTACATCAGTTTAACAGGGCGTGATAGCTACGACTCCGTAAACCTTGTGGCTGCGTTAGAAGTTGAAGCGCAAACGCCACCAACACAAGTGCAAGACGATTTAGCTCCTGTGGTTTTGGAATCAGGAGAAGCGAAAGTGCTAACGGTTCATCAGCAGCGTTATGCCGCCGTTTATGTGCCTGAAGGCGTGAAAGAAGTACGCGTTTGGATGTCGAGCCAATCAAATGCGAACGACCCATACGGCGCTGGTAATGTGGACTTGTACGCAAGCCGCAAACACTGGCCGACAGCAGAGCAACACGAGTACGCATCAAACTATGCGGGCAGCAACGAATATCTTGCTATCCCAGTGACTGAAGCGGGCTATGTGCACTTTTCTCTTCAAGCCCCTCAACAAGGTGATGATGTAGAGATGTTGGTTTATTTCTTCTAATCGACGTTAAGTTAGTTTCGTAACACAAAAAAACACGCCGCCATTTTTGGCGGCGTGTTCGTTTTTCCTGCTTTTGGTTGTATTCAAACAGTGTTAAATACCAAACGTTTGCATGATTTCGAGATGTATCTGTCAATTTTTGTCGAAAGCGTCTCAATTTTGTGTTGGCATATCCTTCTCACATAATCTTTTTTAGCGCCGCGTTCTGTGACCTAGCTTCTGATTTGTGGTTTCTAAACGGATACAATATATATGCACCCCGTGCAATAAAATTAAAGGGAATGACATGAAAACGCTTATTTATGACACGTTGATTAGCCTTGCAAGCCAAGAACCAGAACAACATGCACGTATCCGACAAAACCTATATGAACAGTTGGATCTGCCGTTCGATAAGCAACTGGCTTTGTACTCTTGTGCCCTTGGGCCTGCGAGTTCAGGTAAGCTTGAGAGCAGTCAAGGTATCAACAACGCTGTGGATTGCGCCGTTAAACTTCTGGAAACACCAGAACGCTAATCTACTTCGTTGTCTTTATCACGGCCCAATACCCCAAGGGCCGTTTTTGTTTCTGCGTTTCCTCAACACACTTTTCGACGCCAATCCCTTCTCACCAAACGTGATCTAGTTGCCAGTTTGCTTTTCTTAACTATTTGTTACGTCAACGCATTTTATAACCTACTCATTTACAGCGAGTGGGTTAGGGCGTACATAAGGTTTTGTTGCTTGGAGTTTGTGTTTGGATTTTATATAAATAAAAACAATGACTTATTTTTGTTTTGTTTGCGGATGGCAAGAGCTGTCATCGACTGGAGGAGATTCACAGACTCTCATTGTGCTAGGCAGGGCGTATCTACGCCTCGATTTTCAGCCTTGAGTTAAGCGCAAAAGGGTGAGGGCGTATCGCGAATAGCTTTTATAATTTCGACTATTGAGTTCATTCACACAAAACAACCAAACAAGTAATCGTGAGTGGAAACGAGTAGGAGAACAACATGAGTGGCTTACAGGAAACGCAATCAGCAGGTGCAAACGTGATTTTGCACGCCTTTGATTGGAAGTACGCTGACATTGCCCAACGAGCAAATGAAATCCACGAGCTAGGTTATGGCTCGGTGCTGGTTTCGCCACCAATGAAAAGCGCCCACGATGAACGTTGGTGGCAGCGCTATCAACCACAAGATTACCGTGTTATCGACAACGCGCTCGGTGACACCCAAGACTTCATCTATATGGTTCGCGAGCTCGAACGCGTAGGCGTTTTGGTATACGCCGATGTGGTGTTTAACCACATGGCTAACGAAGCACATTTACGCCGTGATCTGCAATATCCTCGTCAGGACGTATTAGATCAATACCGACAAGACGAACATAAATATCAGTCTTTAAAGCTTTTCGGCGATTTATCCAAACCGCTATTTAGCGAAGAAGATTTTGTTGAAGCGTTTGGTATCAAAGACTGGAAAGATAAATGGCAGGTCCAAAATGGCCGAATTACAGGTGGGCCAACCGATCCTGGTTTACCAACCCTTCGCGTTTGTGAACATGTTGTCGAGCAGCAGCGAGCTTACTTAAAAGCATTGAAAGCGATAGGTGTGAAAGGCTTCCGTATTGATGCCGCGAAGCACATGACGCTTGAACACTTAAAACGCGTATGGACAGACGACATAACCCAAGACGTGCATATTTTTGGGGAAATCATTACCGATGGCGGTGCAACAGAAGAAGAGTATCAACTGTTTCTTGAGCCGTATTTACAAGAAACCCGTTTAGGTGCGTATGATTTCCCGCTGTTTTCGACCATCTTTAAAGCATTTTCAAAAAAAGGCAGTTTCAAGTCTCTGATTGACCCTTACTGTTTTGGCCAAGCGCTTTCAAACGGTCGAGCCATCACTTTTGTGGTGACGCATGATATTCCCAACAACGACGTCTTTCTCGATTTGATAATGGATGAAGAGGATGAGTGGATCGCTTATGCCTACATTCTTGGTCGCGATGGCGGCGTGCCTTTGGTTTATACCGATTTGGATACCAGCGGCATTAAGAACAAAAACGGAAAGCCAAGATGGAAAGACGCTTGGAATGATCCTCGTATGGCGAAGATGATCGCGTTCCATAATGTGACTCATGGCGAATCAATGACGGTACTGGAAGGGAATGACGATATGCTAGTGCTAAAACGCGGAGAGAAAGGCATTGTAGTGCTAAACAAATCCACGCGCGCACAATCGCTATCGCTAAAGACAGAGTGTGATTGGTTCGATTTGATGTCAGATCAAAGCGTTAAAGCCGGGATAGAACTGAAGGTTCCGGCAAAGTCGTTCATGTTATTGGTGCAAAAATAAAAGCGGCGACAGAAGACAATAAAAATGAGCTCAATAGGAGCTCGTTTTTATATGAATCGTCAAAGCCGTTATTGGCATTCATTCACGCAACATTCGGCACGAAGAAAGTCGATGACATCGTCCAAACATTCGTATTCAGCAACACAAAAAAGAATACGGCCTTCACGGCGCTGAGTAATGAGTCCTGCAGAGGCTAAACTGGAAATATGATGAGAAAGTGTGGATGCAGGAATACCGAGTTTTTCTTGCACACCGCCTACCGCAATGCCTTTGTAGCCCGCTTTAACGACTTCTTTATAAATGCATAGACGGGTAGGGTGCCCTAATTCTTTTAATGCTTTAGCGACGGCTTCTAGCTCCATACTGACCTCTAAACTGACCAACGTTAAATGTGTTTCGATAATAGGGAAACTCGCCTTGAATGCCAACTTTTCTGGTTTGACTCTGTGTGATTTCAGGCGAGTTTCATACCGACTCATACTGTGATGACAAAAATTGTCTCCTCCAATGAGACAGATCAATCTTCATTATTATTTCACCCCACGTTCAAACTTCCTCTCCTACACTCTTTGATGAGTTGTCAGTTGGCAGAACAAGGAGGCGGCCATGATTGCAGTTCATCGAGATTATTGTTTGTCTAGCAGTTCAGAGTTACACGCGCACGTTAAAGTAAACCCTGTTGGAAGATTGGAAGTTGAAATTATCGAACTTGAAGAGCGTCATACGACCGAGTTTGATGATTTATCTTTTGAAAGTCGTGGGTGTGAAACTCGAATTTGTGGCAAAGAAGACGCAACCCCGTGGCAGTTCAATCTTGCAGTTACCGACGCGTTAGAGCTTTCTCATTTAGTTGAAGAAGCGAATGAAGAGTATGAGATTTTGATGAATGACCTCATGTAGCTTTCATTATGGATGAAAGTCACTGTGGTGATTTAGGGCGGCGTGCTGACGTACAACCGACAAAAAACCTCCCAATGGTGGGAGGTTTTTGTATTTCTGTTTTTGCGTTAAATCGCTTCTTCTTTTGGTGGCGTAATATCTTGCACGTTTTCACCGTCAAAGTTTTCAGCGTAACCTTTTGGCGGTGGCGTCCAGCCTCGCTCAGAACGCGATAACTTATCGTGACGATCTTTGCGCATCTCTTCCGCCATTTTCTCTTCGAGCTGGATGAATAGCTCGCGGAAGTTGTTATCGAAGCGCTCACCTTCCGAATCATCTTCCCACGCTTGATATAACATTTCAGATTTACGAGCTTCTACGCGCTTGTAAGTGTCTTTTTGCTGTTCAACAAAGAATGGGTGAATGCCCAACGCTTTCATGGCATGTCCACCCATTTCCAGTGCCGAGTGATAAGTTTCCGATTCGATCACATCGGCGCCAGCTTGACGCAGCAAGTAACCATGACCGCGGTCGAAAGCGCGTGCGATGATTTTCACTTTCGGGTAGGTGTGCTTCACGTATTTCACCAGTTCCACACTCGATTCTTGGTTATCAATCGCGACGACCAACGCAGCCGCATGCTCGATACCTGCCGTGTGCAGCATATCTGGTCGGGTAGCGTCACCAAAATAGGCACGAGTGCCAATCTGGCGCATGTTATCGACTTGGTTGGCTTGATGGTCAAGCACTACCGTTGTTACGCCGTTTGATACTAATAGGCGATTCACAATCTGACCAAAGCGGCCAATACCAGCAATGATGACTGTGCCAGTTTCTTCAATCGTATCGCTTTCGCGTTCATTCGATTGGGTTTCAAAGCGAGGCAAAATCACCCGATCAAACAAAATGAACAAGCCCGGGGTCAGGAACATTGAAATCGCAACGACCAGTGCAAGAGTTTGCGAGAGTTCAAACGGAATGACGTGGTTTTGCACAGAGAAGCTTAGCAACACAAAACCAAATTCACCCGCTTGAGCCAAGCTTAGGGTAAACAGCCAGCGGTTGCTGCCTTTCACTCTAAATATCAGCGCGAGAATAAACAGCACCAAGGCTTTCAATACCATCACGCCAATGGTCAGCGCCATGATCAGCCAGAAATCACCAAATAGAACCGAGAAGTTGATTCCCGCGCCAACGGTAATAAAGAACAGACCTAGCAATAAACCTTTAAATGGTTCGATGTTGGACTCTAACTCGTGGCGGAATTCACTGTTTGCCAATACAACGCCAGCCAAGAAGGTTCCAAGCGCAGGAGACAAGCCCACTAAACTCATCAGCGCAGCGATGCCAATCACCAGCATGAGCGCGGTCGCCGTAAAGATTTCGCGCAAACCAGAGCTCGCCACGTACTTAAGTAACGGGCGGCTTAAAAAGTGTCCGCCAACCACAACAATTGCAATCGATGCAGTGATGACAATTCCGTATGCCCAGCCCGGCAAATCGGCCACGAGGTTTAAATCGTCATGATGCTGCGCAGCAGTTTGAACGGCATTTTGTGCTTGTTCGACTAACTCCGGCAGGGCCAACAATGGAATAAAGGCCAACATCGGGATAACAGCGATATCTTGAAAGAGCAGAACAGAAAACGCGTTTTTACCACCTTCTGTTTTGGTTAGCCCTTTTTCGCTAAAGGTTTGCAGCACAATGGCGGTTGATGACAGCGCAAAAATTAGGCCAATCGCCAGAGCAATCGTCCAAGGTTGCTCAAAGTACAAGGCGATACCCATAATCGCGGCGACAGTGCCGCCAACTTGCAAGCCACCTAACCCCATCAAGCGATTACGCATCGCCCACAGCATTTTAGGTTCGAGTTCTAAACCAACAAGAAACAGCATCATTACAACGCCAAATTCCGCAAAATGTTGGATCGTTGTGGTCTCTTCGCCTACTAGGCCGATGATTGGGCCAATCACCACGCCGGCAATTAGGTAGCCCAGTACAGAGCCTAAACCTAAGCGTTTTGCTAACGGAACCGCGATAACGGCGGCTACAAGGTACACAAAGGCTTGTAAGAATATTCCTGTCATGACGCCTCCTTGATGAGCTTCGGCAATGCACTGTTAAGTTTAATGAGCGAAGCGGCGGCCTCGACATCCAATCGGTCTTCGACCAGTGCCGTTAAGAGCTTTTTATAGCGTTCAATATGGCGCGGGATACGACCTTCTTCGGCTGCGGTACGCGAACCAAACAAAGCAAGAGGCGCAATATAGTGCATGCCCGTGAGTGCGGACATTTGCTCGATAGGAGCGAGCAGTTCCCGAATCGTAAAATGGTTGTAGCCTTCGGCTTTGTAGGCTTCTTCTTTGCCGCCGGCAGAAAGCACGCACAGCATGGTTTTGCCTTGCAGTTCGGTTCCTTCGGTGCCATATGCAAAGCCGTATTCCAACACCAAATCTTGCCATTCTTTCAAAATCGCTGGTGTTGAGTACCAGTAAAGCGGGAATTGGAAAATCACCACATCATGTTCACGAAGGCGTTGTTGTTCTCGGTCGATATTGATGTTGAAACGAGGGTACTCACCGTACAAGTCAACGCATGTCACGCCTTCGATTTTTTGAGCTTCTTTGAAAAGTGGAGTATTCACTTCTGAACGATGCTGGGAAGGATGAGCAAAGAGAATCAGTACTTTTTTATTTGTCATAGGGATCCTTGCTTTCAGCATGGCCTTATCCGAATGGAGAAGGTGGGTGAAGAGACTGACGTGCTATGTCCGTCTCGGTCAGTTACAAAATGTAACGCATAAACGTTAACCTATCTACCATGTAGGAATAGATAAACTGATGATGTATTAATAAAAAACCACCAAACAAGTTGGTGGTTTTATAAAATGAGACAAGTTCTCTGAGCCCGTGGGGCTATTTCATGATCACGCCAATTTATTCGTGAATAGGCACCACTAAAATATCAACGGGTGATTTGTTGATTAGGTGTCTTGAGTAAGAAATGATCTTGCTCCAGAAATCTTGGTGGTGACCACAAATCAACAGATCCACTTCTTGTTCTTTAATGGTGACTTCCAATTTATCAGCTAAATCACCTGTGCCTACAAAGAAGTGTTTAAGTGGGTAGTCCATGTAATCACTGAATGTTCTTAAACATTCCATTGAATGCTCATTCAACGGCCTTTGATCCGGGTTCTCTTTAATGTCTACAAGCTCGCGATAGATTTCTCCGTGCGTACCATCAATATGGATAAAGGAGATATCGGAGTCGAGATAGTTTGCCATTGATACCGCTCTGTCGATAAGCACGGTGCTTTCATCTGACAGTTCCAGTGCAACAAGGATATGTTTGTATTTCATAACCACGCCCTTATGTGGATTATCTTTACCCTAAGCATAGTATGGCTTGGGCAAAAATTGTGTTGATAAGATCTCGAAATTGTTCAAAGTTTTGTTAAAAAGTTAATACGATATAACAACTTGCTGTGAAACTTTCTCTTTGTACTCATTTGGTTAGAAAGCTTGCGTTTTGAACAAAAAAGCCGCTACACTTTGCGTATCATTTCTCTAGGAGATTACGCCAACATGAAGAACTAAACCTGTCATCCATATTTTTACTTATTTTTTGGATCTGCAGGGTTAGTAGGCGTAGCTCACTTTCCGATATTTCTTTGCAACAAGACGACTTTCTGATTTGACGTTTATCGTCGAGCTTTACATAGAGCTTAATACGTTTGTGCACGCGTTTTGTTGCAATCTCAAATCATAGCTACGGCTGTTGTCCCTGTCATACAGGAGGCAAATTATGCCAGTTTTACAAGCTTTTAATGTTAGCCATCAGTTTGATAATGGCGAGACGCTATTTCAGTCTATTTCTTGTTCCATGACTAAACGACGTGTTGGTTTGATTGGGCGCAATGGCATCGGTAAGTCGCTTTTGGCTTCCATTTTGGCAGGCGAAACTCAGCCAGCCAGCGGTGTTGTGACTTCTCCCTCTTCTTTCATGATGTATCGCCAGCAGCCGTCTGATCTGCTTTCAGGTCAGCAATCGATCGCCCAGTTTCTGGGAACAGACTCGGTCTTGCATGCTTTGAAGCAGATTGAACAAGGTGATGTTTCTGAGCATTGGTTCGAACTGGTTGGCGAACAGTGGGGTATTGAACTGAAACTCAAACAGCAGCTTGCTGCGATGGG
Organism: Vibrio parahaemolyticus; assembly: GCF_900460535.1. Taxonomy (NCBI): domain Bacteria; kingdom Pseudomonadati; phylum Pseudomonadota; class Gammaproteobacteria; order Vibrionales; family Vibrionaceae; genus Vibrio; species Vibrio parahaemolyticus. Next base: position 1,202,881 of record NZ_UHIL01000002.1, read on the forward strand.
CTTGCCGCAAGACCCTGATTTCTCTTGTGCTCGGCTCAGTGGTGGTCAGTTGGCGCGTTTGCAGTTATGGCAGTTGTTTGAAAACGAAACGGAACTTTTGATTCTCGATGAGCCATCCAATCACCTCGATACCGAGGCGAAACAATGGCTGATAGAGTCTATGACTCATTTCGGCGGCGCGATTTTACTCATTAGTCACGATCGTGAGCTGCTGCGAGCAATGGAGGAAATTTGGGAACTATCGGCCCTAGGTTTACAGGTTTTTGGTGGAGATTACGATGTGTATGCCGAGCAAAAACGCACTGAACTGCAAGCGGTCGAGAGGCAGTTAGCGCAAGTCGATAAACAGAAAAAACGATTAGCCGAGCAAGCCCAGAAAAATCGCGAAAAAGCAGACCAACGCGCCGCGCAAGGGAACAAACTGCGCAAAGACGGCAGTCAGCCCAAAATTTTGCTTGATGGAAAAAAGGATAGCGCGACCGCCAGCGCCTCAAATCGCAATAAGAATGAGCAACTCAGACAAGCGCATTTACAAGCCAAAGAACAGGCGTTGCTATCGCGACATGAGCAGCTCAAAGCGCAAAAGCTTTATCTTGCAGATAATCCGAACCGTTCGCGAAAAGTGTTGTCGATACAAGAAGGTATATTGCCTTTTGGGGATTCTACTCCTATCACTTTGCAGATTTTTGCGAACGATAAAGTCCATCTCAGAGGGAAAAATGGCTGCGGAAAGTCAACCTTGTTAAAGACGTTGCTTGGCGAGTTGTCGTTGCTGAGTGGTGAGCTGCAAGTGAATACACCCTTGTATTATCTCGACCAACACTTTGGCGCAGTGAATCCAAATCTTTCGTTACTTGAGAACGTAATGGAGACCTGCCAAGAGATGACGGAAAGTGAAGCGAGAACCTTATTGGCGGGGATCGGTTTTCGTCGAGACGCTGTGTTTCGGTTGGGATGCATACTCAGTGGTGGCGAGAAGATGAAGCTCGCAATGCTGATCGTCAGCCATCAACACTCCCAGCCTTTGCTGCTGCTTGATGAGCCAGATAATCATCTCGATCTCGAGTCAAAAATAATGCTTAGTCAGGCGTTAAATACATACAAAGGTGGATTTGTTCTGATTAGTCACGACCAAGATTTCGCTTCTGAGTCTGGGGTTTTGCGTCAAATCGAACTGAATTAAACGAAAGAGAGTAAACGCCATCGTAGCTCTTCAGCGTTGTTCCTAAGCTCTACACCGCCACTTACCGATATGTAGAATTGGCGGGAAATGAGGGAGTTAGGATGGCTTTCACAACTCGTTTAATGAAATTAGATTCATTTTGTCGATATATAGTAGAGTTCTGATGTATTGCACAAAAAGACAACAGAAAAATAAAAAGGAATTTCATGAAAAAGAACACCCTAGCATTCGCAACGGCTCTCGCACTCGGAAGTGTGTTGTCTGTGGCGCATGCAAATGAAGCGGCGCAGTCGTCGGTTGAACAGGTAAACCCGAAAGCCATCACGTACCCAACCACACAAAAAGTGGATGTTGTCGATGACTACTTTGGTACAAAAGTGAGTGATCCTTATCGCTGGTTGGAAGACGATCTCAGCCCAGAAACCGCAGAATGGGTGAAGGCACAAAATGCAGTGACGTTTGATTATCTGTCGAAAATCCCTTACCGCAAGCAGATTGAAGAGCGCATTACTAAGCTCATGGATTACGAAAAACAAAGCCAACCGTTCAAAGAGGGTGAGTTCACTTACTTCTACAAAAATGACGGGTTACAAAACCAAGACGTGCTTTATCGGCAGCTAGGTGATGGTGAAGCAGAAATTTTCCTCGATCCAAATACTTTTAGTGAAGATGGCACCACATCGTTAGCGGGAGTGAGCTTTTCACGAGATGGATCTTTAGTTGCATACAGCATTTCGGAAGGCGGTAGCGATTGGCGAAAAGTCATAGTTCTAGAGACAGAAACCAAAAAGCCCGTCGGCGAAACGCTGGTGGATATTAAGTTCAGCGACATCAGTTGGCTCGGCAATCAAGGCTTCTATTACTCAAGTTATGACAAGCCACAGGGGAGTGAACTCTCCGCGAAGACAGATCAACACAAGCTCTACTTTCATACCCTTGGAACAAAACAAAGTGAAGACCAGCTGATTTTCGGCGGGTTTGAGGAAGAGAAATACCGTTATGTTGGCGGTTATACGTCGGATGATGAACGCTACTTGTTTATCTCAGCCAGCGTATCGACATCGGGGAACAAACTGTTCTTTAAAGATCTGAGTAAGCCAAACAGCCCGCTTAAAACCATTTTAGATAACACCAGCTCTGATACTTGGGTGATAGACAACCAAGGCACGAAACTGTACTTGGTTACGAACCTTAATGCGCCGAACAAACGCGTCGTGACGGTGGATGCGAGTCAGCCGCAGCCCAAAAACTGGAAAGATTTGATTCCTGAAACAAAGAATGTGTTACGCGTTTCTACCGCGGGTGGCAATTTGTTTGCGAGTTATATTGTTGATGCGATCTCGATGGTGAAGCAATACGACATGAACGGCAAACTCATCCGAGAAATCAAATTGCCTGATATTGGCAGCGCATACGGTTTCTCGGGTAAAAAAGAAGAAACCGAAGTCTACTATTCTTTCACCAACTACAAGATGCCAAGCACTACGTATCGTCTGAACATCAAAGATGGTGATAGCGAGGTGTACTACAAATCTAAAGCGCCATTTGATCCAGCTTTGTATGAATCTCGCCAGGTGTTTTACACCTCAAAAGACGGAACAAAAGTGCCGATGATCATCACCTATAAAAAAGGGACACCGATGGACGGCAGCGCACCAACCATCCTATATGGTTATGGTGGTTTCAACATTAGCCTCACACCATCTTTTAGCCCGACACGTGCGGCTTGGCTGGAGCTTGGTGGTGTTTACGCGGTAGCAAACATTCGTGGCGGTGGGGAGTATGGTAAAGAGTGGCACAACGCTGGCATTCAAATGCAAAAGCAAAATGTGTTTGATGACTTTATTGCGGCGGCTGAATACCTAATTGATGAAAAGGTAACGTCATCAAACAAGTTAGCCATTAACGGTGGATCGAATGGTGGCTTGTTAGTGGGGGCTGTTATGACGCAACGTCCAGAGTTGTTTAAAGTGGCGCTGCCAGCAGTCGGCGTACTGGACATGCTGCGTTATCATACTTTTACCGCAGGTGCTGGTTGGGCGTATGACTACGGTACGGCAGAGCAAAGTAAAGAGATGTTCCAATATCTGAAAGATTATTCGCCAGTGCACAATGTAAAGGCGGGGGTGGAATACCCAGCAACATTGATTACAACGGGTGATCATGATGATCGTGTTGTTCCTGCTCACTCTTACAAATTTGCTGCTGAGTTGCAGTCAAAACAGGCGGGTTCAAATCCGACCTTGATTCGCATCGAAACCAATGCAGGGCATGGTGCTGGCACACCAACGCGTAAAATAATTGAGACAAATGCAGATATTTATAGCTTTGCACTGTTCAATATGGGGATAGAGAAACTGCAATAGTGCGAATCGTTTGCGTTTTTAGTTAACGAAATTCATCGGTGCTTTTGCACTCGAAAATAAAAGGGAATCACAGAGTGTGATTTCCTTTCAATTTATTGTGGAGTAACTATTCTAAATTGACCTCAAGGCTAATTAAATTAAGGTATTTGCAATTTATTACAACTCTCTTCTTTACCTGAAGAGTAATTTTCGATACAAATAAAAATTGATCGCGATCACCTAAAACCATTGCACTCCTTATTTATATGGTAAATTTAATTAATCATTTATTCTAATGATAATTGAATTTTCATAAGTTTTAATATTCCCTTCTTCGTAAAGATTACCAAATTTCAAGTTATATAAGATATAAGTAGCAGTGATTGAACTTTTACGACGCTTTATTTTATTTTAATTAAAACGTCTAATGTTTCGTCATTATTAAATTTGCTTTGATAATTTATATTATCCAAAGCGAGTTGTGTTGCTTACTATTTATGATGACCTCACGACGTGAATAATTTTATAATCATTAAAATGGATACAGTTTTATGAATTTAGTGAAACCGTCTGTTGTTATCATGGCAGCAGCCCTTCAACTCGCGTCTTCTGCTTATGCTCAGACAAATAATGACGAAGAACTACAAGATATGTCTGACCCACTTGCGGTTTACACCCAAGCGGGCTTTGGTATTACTGACAAAGGCGCGAACATCAAAATCGGTCAAACTTACCAATCTAGCCAGCCTGGCACCATGGCGATGAACATCATCGAAATGAAAGGCATTGGTGGTGAGCTATTTGGCATTCGCGACAATGACGATCCAATGTATGCCAATGTTGATGACAGCATTGACTCTTTCCGACTACGTAATTTCCAAGTAGAAGTCGCAAAAGGTCTAGGCCGTCAATTGGATGTAAACTACGATGTTGATAACGATAAATTAGATGCATCTTACAGCTTTATTCAAGGCCTACCTAAGTTTGGTATGTTGCAGCTATTTCCTTTGGCTGGTGCGGGTGTCACTATTGCTAATGATTTTAGTGGTGATGACAAAGGTTATGAAATTCCAGGTATTTTCACCGTTGTCGGTATGTACTCAAAAATTGAATTAACCGATAAAATCTGGATTAACTACAACCCAATGTATATGCATACACTGTCAGGGTCTAGTCAATATAAAGATACTTATTACGCGGGTGAAGATAATATCTTAACTCATGAGTTTGCGTTGTCTTATCAAATTAATCCTCGCGCAAATATTCGTTACTTTGCAAACTGGAATGAGCACGTTAATTTCGGTGATGGTGATCACCGTATCGAATTTAACTACCAATTCTAACTCCCTCGTTTATTTCCAGAATGGAAAGTGTGTTTATCCATATATTTAAATATTTAGGCTAGGGCACTTTCTACATAAAGTAGGTTTATCATGAAAGCCAAATATAA